>NZ_JBHGNY010000013.1:0-97619 GCF_053544035.1 Vibrio sp. E150_018
AACCATGACACCACGTATCCTCAGTTTGCTGAACCGAAGAAAAGTTATCTTGTCCTTGATAGCTTCTCACGACTAACGATTCGTCACTGACGCCATCGACACTAATACTAAATTGTAGCGTTGCCATAGATAAACCTGCTCGTTAAATTTGGAGTTCAATAGTGGCCATTTATATGATCGGTTGAACACTATGTTTGGAGTGGTCTAAGCAATTATTGAGCCATTTTTTATTTTTACTTAAATCATATGGTTATGTTTTTGTTGTTTTTAAGTTAGGCAAAAACTTGCCAACAGTTCGGCAAGTTTTTGCCTAGTCGATACGTGTGGTTTTTAACGAATAAAATCCGATTAGCAAGTAAGGTGCTATAGCTCGTGTGGTCATAGTTTTAAATTTCCCTAAACAAAACCTGACCTGTCAATGACATGCCATTTACCGGATTTTGTCATTTTTATAAGCAGTTTTTATCGGTTATGGATTTACAGAAGTAATGGAATATACAGAGCAAGACAGAGACGCGATTTATCATTTATGGATGTCACAAAAAGCCAAGCGTCACTTAACACAAATGGATATGGCAAAGCGTTTAGGCATGACGATCAGTGAGTTTTCTGAAGTGATCCGAGGCAAAGGCGAGATTAGCAAAAGCTTTGTCAGTCGCTTCTTTCAGCAGTTAGATATTGAGCCGCATACGATTTTACCGTCACTTAAAAACCAGATCGCGCCAGAAAATGCGGTGGTGTATTTGCAAAATCGAATTAGCATTGATGGTGAGATTCAAAATGTACAAATCGATGGTAACCAAGTGGTCATTGATTACTGTTGTAAGGTGGTTAAGCAGAAGTAGTTTGGATAGAAGCAAATCAGACAGAAATAAGCACTTATCTTTATGAGTTTTTAAGTCCCTAACTTTGATTTTTCAGGTTGGGGATTTTTGGTGTTTATGAACCAAAATTTTTATATCGGTCTAAATTTTCTGTTTTTAATCAGCATAATACTCTCCCTCGTATATATTGATTTACTCAAGAAACTTACAAACAGTGTGTGAGTAAGGGTAATTTTCATATCTATATCAAGCGGGTTTCCCATGTTATGCCGAGCTATTTTTATCATTATTAACTTATTGCTTATATCGAGTTCTGCCAATGCTGCGAAAATCTATCAGTGTGGCGAAGGAGATAGCCTGGTTTTTCAATCGTCGCCTTGTGCGGAAGATTTTAATCATGGTAACGGAGTGTCTGCATTTGATGGTTGGCAGTATGGGATGAATATTATTGCGGTAAAGGCTGAAGCAAAACGTCGAAACCTACCAATGGGCTCAAATAATATATTGTTTAGTACCCAATATAATGAAACGATTGTGAATCGAGATCCTTCAGCTAGAGCTTATTCATATTTTTCGGAAATAGCAGGGAAGAAAGTCAGGGTTACACTGCACTTTACTCAACAGTCTCAGCGGCTTTATAAGGTTCAGGCTCGCTTTATGATTATGCAAAATACAAAGGAAGAAAAACGATATTTTTATGATAGCCTTGTTCGTTCGCTAACAAGTAAATATGGCGAATTTATGGAAGTGACCAACTATCCAAATTCTGGCAATACATTTAGTAAGTGGACTCTTAAAGATATAGTCGGTACTGCAAAGCTGTGGGGCTGGACATCTAATAATGTTATTTCATTAACAGGAAATAACTCTATAGAAAGTGCTTACGATGTCATTTATCGTTTTACTCCTTTAGTTAAATTGAATGCGGCTGAAACAACCAAAGAAATTAAAGTTAATACTAATAATGACTTTATAGTTGATTCGAATAAGTTCTAATTAAAAAATCCCCCAACAGCAATGCCATTGGGGGATGATATTTCAAACATATACTCAATTAACTTAAGGCTTCAAACTCAGTGCTTTATCAATATCTTCGGCGCTATGACGCTCTTCAATGGCTTCCCAAGCTTCGCCCATCGGTTTATTGACGATACGGCCACGTTGAACAGCAGGGCGATCTAATACCGCTTTCGCCCAACGCTGAACATGAGTGTAACTTTCAACGTCTAAAAATTCAGCGGCATTATACGCATTATTTAGTACCAAGTTGCCATACCAAGGCCAGATTGCGATATCAGCAATACTGTACTCTTCACCCGCAATATAAGTATTGTTGGATAATTGCTTATCGAGTACATCTAGTTGGCGTTTGGCTTCCATGGTAAAGCGATTAATAGGGTACTCATATTTTTCTGGTGCATAGTGATAGAAATGGCCGAAACCACCGCCTAAATATGGTGCAGAGCCTTGCAGCCAGAACAGCCAGTTTAATACCTTAGTCCGGTCTTCAAGGTTACTTGGAATGAAGTGGTCAAATTTCTCGGCAAGATAAAGCAGGATTGACCCAGATTCAAAGACATTGATCGGTGAATCACCACTACGATCAACTAACGCTGGAATTTTGGAGTTCGGATTCACTTCAACAAAACCAGAAGAAAACTGCTCACTATCGCCGATCTTAATCAAAAAAGCATCGTATTCAGCTTCGGTAACGCCTTTTGCCAGTAATTCTTCAAGCAAAATCGTGACTTTTTGGCCATTTGGCGTACCCATTGAATACAGCTGAATTGGGTGCTGACCGATAGGTAGTTCTCGTTCAAAACGCGCGCCAGAATCCGGGCGGTTAATACTACCCCAAGTGCCACCTTGTTGTTCATTGGTCCAAACTTTCGGTGGAATATATTCGTTCGTCATCATTTTCCCTTTTGTTGAGTTTACCCACTATTGTATAGCCAAAGTAATTGGAGTTGCAGCGAGGCGACAAGTGAATGAGACCCCATGAGCATAGCTCGTCTATGACTTTCTTTATAAAGAGATAGGGAGCGAATGAACGCCATCAACAAAGCTGCAGCTTCAAGTATGAAGGATATATTAGATATTAGGCCGTTTATTTAGATTAAAAGGATAGACAGACTTTTTCCGTGATTTTGTTCAGATCCTTTAGTTATTAAAAAGAGAGTTTTTATATAGCTAAATCTTCACGCTTAAGCATCAAATTAGGATTTGGACAATTCTTGAGGTAAAAACTTGCGTGAATGGGATCGACAACGCCGGGGTAATCATTTTGATATTCTGCCATATCACGGATGATTTGAAAGTGTAGGTGAGATGCCCAACCGCCATTTTCATGATAATCGCCAATGGTCGCGAACGCTTCACCCGCTTTAATGATTTGCCCACGTTGGAGGTTATTTAATGATGATGCCGCTAAATGGCCATAAAGCGTGTGAAATATATAACCTTCTAGCTCATGACGCAAAATGATGGTTGGGCCGTAATCGCCTTGTTGTTGGTGGTTGGCAAATCCAAGCACTTCACCTTCTAATGGTGCGAAAACACATTTCCCAGTTGGGATACCAAGATCAATCCCAATATGTAGCGTACGAGATTCACTACCCGAAAAGTTATCGGTATCTTGATAAATCATACGTTGTTCCGCATAACGACCAATCTCGACTACCGCCCCGATTTCAGCCACCTGTCTTTTTATTTCTGCTGAAAAATCATGCTGTTCATTCACCCTGTTCCAGATATCACTACTTGGTGAAAGGTCGACAATCAGCCCTTTACCAAACTGATACTTACTATCCAGAACAGGATGAAATTGATGATTTTTAAGAACAGATTCAAAAGTCATGATTACGCTTTCGCCTCTTGAAATTCTGCTGATGATTGACTAGGCACTAGCATCATAGCTACCGCATAACCCGCCGCGGCAATAAAGGTTGGCAGCATTAAATCAATATTAACGAAAATAGCGGTGAGATAACCTGTTAATGTCCACGCTAAACCGACCATGGCACTTGATAACGCCATCGCCCAACCTTGGTCACCATCACTGGCACGATCTGATAATGCTGTAATGTATAAAGGGAACGAAGAGGCCACCATAATTGATGTCCATATCATGGCGAGAACGTGAGTGGTTGGCGTCGGTGTGATCGCCAGTAAAATCATGCCTATGCCCGCACCGATTAACACAGATTTTAGAGCACGCGTGAGTGGCATCCAAGTAAGTAGTAGGCGAGGAACAAACAACAAAGAAACAATCATCACGATGCCAATTGCCAACATGAAGTATTGGTAAAATTCACTTTCTACTGCCAGTTGCCATTTTTGCGGCAAAATAAAAGAGATATTCTGGAAATATAAACTCCAACTGAACTGGCAAATAAAGACAATGGCTAAACAAGGCAATAAACCTTTTTGACTACGTGATAATGGCGCCGCTAACGAGAATGGACTTTCCTGTTTTAGAGAAGTTTGCTTTAAAATAGCTTGTTTTGGTAGTTGGATGATGTGCAGCAAAATAAAACACACCACAGCAATCAATAAACAAGCATAGAAAGGGGCTTGAGGGCCATAGAGCGCAGTAAGTTTACTGCCCAGTGCCGGGCCAAAAGACATTGCTGCCGTCATCACAACTGCCACAAAACTCATTAAAGTTGTTTTGGTTTTTCCTTGGCTATTATCGGCCAAAATCGCTTGAGCAATAGGCTGGCTAGCCGAGCCCAAGCTGTTGATCATATTGCCTGCAAACAACAAGGCCACCGAACCTGCAATAATCGCATACACCGGCATCACAAAACCAATTGCCGCTACCACCAAACATAATGCCATGACCATTTTACGACTATAACGATCCGCAAAACGAGCGATAAACGGTGTAAAAAACATCGAGATAAAAGGCGCAGCAGACATGACCGTACCAAATAAAGTGCGTCTATCTTCCAATGGAATCGCTTGAGCTATCTCCAGAGAATGATCAGTTAAAAACAAGTTCACATAAGCCGGAATGGTAATAAAGAACCCCGCCGAACCTAGAAAGATAATGAAATATAAAGCGAAAAGAGTGCCTTTAGGCAGTTGAGGTAAAGCGCTGTTGGTTGTGGACGTCATGACTATCTCCAAAATTGTCTGAGTATTTTACTCGGGTATATGGAGGATGGGAATAGGACTAGGAGAATCTAGTTATTTCCATTGATATGCATGTAAAACTTTTGGCACCTCGCCACCCAAGTTATGAATATCAGAACTACTCTTAAGTAGTAGTTAAACTCGCACCAATCTTAATGCGCATCAAAGAAACAATAAGGGGAGGTTTTACTATAGAGATATAATAAATAGCGTAAATGGTGCGGTTGTGACAATTATAGAATCTCTGATCTTAATGTTTGCCCTGGTGTATAGCATTAGCCTTTTGTATTCTAGTGGGAAAAAGCTAGGCGCTAGTCTCACCTTTGGCATATTGATGTTAGCGAGTGTAGCTTCACTCTATTGGCCATTGATGTTATCACTTAGCTTGGCGGTCATTGTGATGGTGGTTGTGCATCGGTATCAACCGGAAGTTCTACAAGCCAATTATCGCCCAAACACATTACGTTATTTTTGCCAGCACACGATGGCGTTATTATTTTTTTTCGTCGCGATACAATACACGCTCCACACTGCACTATTAACCGCACAAATATCTCCGAAATTCTTGCGTCCTGATGTTGTGGATGCCTTCTTACCGATTGCTGCTGCCATTGAATTAAAAGCGATTGTTAGTCTTGGATTTTGGGATCAAACTCACCCTGCTGGAGCAGTGATGTTATTTACGGTTCTCATCACGGGGATAGTCTGCAAACGTGCATTTTGTGGATGGATCTGCCCACTCGGGTTGGCCGGAGAATACTTATATCAGTGGCGTGTGAAGTGGATTACAAAACCTTATCCTGTTCCCAAGTGGCTAGATTGGCCGTTGAGGATGATCAAGTATCTATTGCTGGCCTTTTTTGCTTTTATTTCTCTAGGTATGCACCCTGCCAATATTCCTTATTACCTCAACGGCAACTACCATAAGATTGCTGATATCAAAACGGCTTGGTTATTTGTCAACCCAGGTGTGATTACCCTAAGTGTCTTAACCATTATGCTATTGCTTGCGGCGTGGCGTCAGCGTGCATTTTGTCGTTACTTGTGTCCTTATGGCGCATTGCTCGGAATTGTTAGTGTTATTAGTCCATTTAAGATCCATCGTAATACAACGCATTGTTTAAATGAACGCGGTGATCTCAACTGTGATAAGTGCACACGTGCTTGTCCTTCGAATATTATTATTCATACCGTGAACACAATTCGTACGGATGAATGCCAAGCTTGTATGCGTTGTGTGAGTGCTTGTCCTAAAAAAGAGGCATTGGGGTTTGGTACGCGTAATGGGTGGCAATTATCGAGTAAGCAGGTGCTTGGGCTTGTGTTAGCTATTATGTTTGGCATTCCATTATTCGCATTCTTGGCTGGTTTTTGGCACAGTCAAACGCCAAATGAAGTGCGTATGCAATTGATCCAAATTATGGATTACATTAGTTATTAAATTCTGTCGTTTTCGAGTTAGATGTATTTTTAGATTGGATAGGAAACAAAAAATGGCCAACTGATCATTCAGTTGGCCATTTGCATTTCTAGTTTATTTAAAGAAACTTAAGCTTGGCTAGATTGTGCTGCTGCTTGAGCTTCATCTGCGCGACATACTGCTGCAGTGAATACTACGTCTGTAGAGCTGTTTAGGCCCGTTTCTGCTGAATCTTGGATAACACCAATGATAAAGCCTACACCTACAACTTGCATTGCGATGTCGTTTGAAATACCGAACAAGCTACATGCTAGTGGGATAAGTAGTAGAGAACCACCGGCAACACCAGATGCGCCACAAGCAGAAACTGCTGCGACTAGGCTTAGTAGAACCGCTGTTGGTAGGTCAACTTGAATACCAAGTGTGTTTACTGCAGCAAGCGTTAATACGGTGATCGTAATCGCTGCGCCGCCCATGTTAATGGTTGCACCTAGTGGGATAGATACCGAGTAAGTATCTTCATTTAGCTTTAGTTTTTCACATAACGCCATGTTAACTGGAATGTTCGCAGCACTTGAGCGCGTGAAGAATGCCGTTACACCACTTTCACGTAAGCATTGGAATACCAACGGGTATGGGTTTTGTTTAGTTTTTAGGAAAACAAGTAATGGATTCACCACTAAAGCAATAATTGCCATTGAACCAAGCAAAACTGCGAGTAGTTGAGCGTAACCAGCAATTGCCTCAAAGCCAGTAGTAGCAAATGTTGTTGCAACAAGGCCAAAGATACCAATTGGCGCAAGACGAATGATAAAGCGAACAACGGCAGAAACACCGTGGCTGATATCACTAAACATATCTTTAGTTGCGGTATTCGCATGACGAAGTGCTAAACCTAAACCAACAGACCAAGCAAGAATACCAATGTAGTTCGCGTTAATTAATGCATTTACTGGGTTATCAACGATCTTAAAAAGTAGTGTATTTAATACTTCGCCAATGCCTTCTGGAGGTGTAGTGCCAGTTGCTGCATTCACTAAAGTAAGCGATGTTGGGAACGCAAAGCTCATTAGTACTGCTGTTAGCGCTGCTAAAAATGTACCGATAAGGTAAAGAGTAATAACTGGGCGCATGTTACTGCTAGAGTTTTTTTTCTGGCTAGCAATAGATGCTGCAACCAAAACGAAAACTAGGATAGGTGCGACGGCTTTTAGTGCGCCTACGAATAGGCTACCAAAAATAGACATACTAGTTGCTGATGAAGGAGAGATCATAGCAAGTGCAGCACCTGCAATAATACCCACCAAAATTTGCAGTACTAAATTGCCGTTGGCCAATCGATAAATCAAAGAGTTATTGTTTTGCATATTTAAGCCTGTTTTATGTTTTATTGTCAGTCAAAAATCCTGTTTGACCGGCCTAGTAGCTTCTAGGCTGAACCATCATAGCTTCTGTAGTGAATCTGTCTACTAGAAAGCAATAATATCAGTACAAGAATTAACAATTGATGCCTTTGGGTGTGCATATATATTGTTAAATAAATGTTGCGCAGGTTTATAGCATATTAAATAAGCGTGAGAAAAACTTTTTTGTTGGTTTTGTGTTCACAGTTTGAATATTGATATTGTTTGCTTCTAGAACAAATTAAAAAGTCTAATTAGCTATGACTTCTGATGATGTGATTCACTCATGGTGGGGGTAGGTACCTGATGTTGTGCAGTGTGTCATCAGGTCAATAGTGAGAGTATGGCGAATGTCTTCCCGGTAGTGAAAGGCAGCCCAATTGCTACTGGAAATTTATTGTCGCACATTAATGTTGTCATCAATGGTAAAGCCTGCATGGCCATGCAGGCGTTCGTGAATCAATTAAATAAAGAACAGTCGCTTGAGAAGAAAGAGTAGTTGGTTGAAGTTAAAGTGTAATTAGCCGAGAAAATTGATCTCCTTTAACGACAAGCCCCCACTTTCTGCCATGCAGACCAGCTTTTATCTTGTGGTCTTGCATTGTAAGACCACCATTTCGCCTGCCATTCAAACCTTGCATAGTTGACGTTTTGAGCCTTACTATAAGAAGTATCTTTCATCCATTCAGCAGATTCACATCGAGCGGGCAATGCTTGAGGATTTTCCATCCAATTGACCAATTCTAAGTAACTAACAATCCGCACATCCCGTTTTGAAAGCGCGTAATCTAAGAAGTCTTCGATTGCTTGTCGACGTTCTTCGGCGGTAGATGCGGTGGGTGTCCATTGATCGATTTGGTCATCATATTGAGTTGAGTGACCAAGAAATGTCATTGGCGCTTTGTTGCCTGCCAGACGCAGATCGAGGTTGTATTTCAAAATCGCCAATACTTCTGGGCCGCTAAGTTGCGCCATATAAAATAAGTTGTAGTCACCAGCTTCAATTTTGCCAGACTGAACATCAAACCAGCTCATCTTTTGTTGTATTTTGTCGCGCAATGAATAATCAAAGCCGTATTGTTTAGCTATTTCATCATCTGGCACGGTTAAGGCATACACGGGCACTTCCCATAGTCCAACATGTTGAGTGATAGGTGGTTTTATGCCCCAACTTGCGGCCATATCAGCACCCGGGCTGCCGTTATCTAAGGTGTAAGGCCAATACTGATTTCCTGCATGATGATCCGGCTCATAGCCTTCTACAATACTAGCATCGTATTTAAATCCGTTCTGTTTTAAGTAAGCAAAGAGTGCATCGTTGTATTCTAAATAAGGTGAACGAAAGCCCACCGCTTTGGCATCGATTCCTTGAGCATCGGATGGAAATTCAGGATCGATTTGGGTAAATGGCTTACTCATGGCGTTCTGGCAATCATTGATTTGTTGTTGCCATTCTACGGAAGTAAATTCTAAACCATGTAAATGATTGAGAGTGTGATTGGCCATTTCATGCCCGAGTAGGTTGGCTTGATACCAAGTTTCTTTAACATGACCTGCATTGATGCCTTGTTCAATTGCCACGACTATCGCCTCACAGGTATTAAAAAAAGTGGTGTGAATAGCCGAACCATCAAAGGTTGCAGCATTGCCGTGTCCAGTGGGGTTTTGGCGCTTACCCCACTGATCAAGTACCCAGTTTTGCCCATCGACTAACGTGTTGTCATCAAACGCAATGGCGACAAATTGGGGCGCATTTCCAACGGCAATGCCAGCTGGTGGAAGTTGTGAAGGGGCTTGGTGGCCAGCGTGGCTATAAAATGACACAGCGGCCAGTCCTAAACTTAAAGTAAATCCTTGTTTAATCATTATTTTCTCCTTTCCTAATAACGTTAAAACTAATCATAGAAAGAAGAGAAATATCCTGTGTAAAGACTACTCGTAATGGAATCAATATTGAATTTACAATGTAAATAAGCGATTTGTAGATTGCTTTATTGGAATCGAAATGTTCTTTTTAAAGCCTCATTTTTTAGAGATCTATTTCTTTTTAGAACATCATCGGCGCAATTGAGAGTACTAACAATCCTGCCATTGAATAGTTAAACCATTTCACACGTAGTGGGCTATTAAGCCAGATTTGCAGTTTTTGCCCTGCATAAGTCCACAATGTGGCGGACGGCATATTCACCAAGCTAAACATCAGTGACACAATTAACACACCTTGCCAGTTATTGAGGGTGTTATAGACACTGACTGCGGTGATCGCCATGGTCCAAGCTTTGGGATTGATCCATTGAAAATTGACCGCAGCAAAAAAACTCATTGGTTGATATTCGGCATTTTGAGATCCGGGCTGTGCGCGAGCAATTTTTAATGCCAAATAAAAGAGATAAGCAATACAAGCAATATTCAACACTTGGTGTAACACCGGATATAACTGAAACAAGCCCATCAAACCAACCCCAACCAGAAGTACCATAAAGCTAAAACCAAACACCACGCCGAGCATGTGTGGAACGGTGCGCAGAAAGCCAATGTTAGCGCCAGAGGTCATCAACATAATGTTGTTAGGGCCGGGTGAGGCGGTTGAGACTAGAACAAAAGTAAATAATGCGATCAGTTGTTGAATATCCATTTCTTCGTTTCCATTTGATGTGACGGCTCCTTGTATACTATTTGGTTTATGGTTACATTTTATGTCTATTTGATGTGCTGTTTAGATAAAGTGAGCAACAAAGTTAAGTTATGGATAGATTTGACGAAAGAATATTGCAAGAGCTTCAAGCGGATGGTCGATTATCCAATGTTGAGTTGTCGGAACGAATTGGTTTATCGCCTTCTGCGACGTTAAGGCGAGTGCAAGAATTGGAACGCCAAGAAGTGATCAGTGGATATCGAGCGGTGCTTAATTCAGAGAAATTAGGGATTGGTTTTATTGCCTATATCACGATTGGACTATCGGATCATAGTCAAAAATCACAGCGTGGATTTGAGCAAGAAGTGATGTTGGCAAAAGAAGTCACCGAATGCCATAACATCACCGGTGCGAATGAGTATCTACTACGAGTGGAAACCAAAGATTTGACTCGCTATAAACGCTTTCATTCTGAGGTGTTAGGTGAGATCCCGCAGGTAAATACCATAACGACATTAGTAGTGATGGATACCCCGAAAGATACCCGTTAAGGAGTGTGTCCATGAGTTAAGTGCAATTTACCAGTTTGCTTTAGCTTACTGGAACCTGAGTTTCTTTTTGTGTGCGGCGGCTGCCGAGCAATACCAGCATCATGACTAACGCAGTGCAGCAATAAAAAATGCCGAGATCGTTTTGGCTAGCAACAAAGTTGCGCACTAGAAATTCCCCAAAAAAACCCGCAATACACATTTGAATTGAACCGGATAACGCTGAAACGGCGCCTACACGGTTTGGATGAGGTTCTAGTAATAAGGACATGGAAATAGGGAAACTCATGCCTTGCGCAACCGTTAATAAGGTAAACGCGCCAATTAGGTGAAAAGCGGAAAGTGGCATAGTCAGCAACCAAACACCTGAAATCACCATCAAGCTAAATGCGATGCACAACAAGCGAGCTTGCGAGAAGTACTGATGTAAGCGGTTAACCGTCACGCTGCCAATTAATAATCCTGCTGATGGAATGATCATCGCTTCACCATAGTCAGATACCGTCATCCCCAATTGTTTTTGTAACAAGAAAGGTAAAACAGATAGCGAGACGACCGCGCCTAAATAGCTGATCCAGTTATAACTGGCGCTAGACACCACTTGTTTACAGGTGAGCAGTTCACCATAACCTTTTAATACTTTGACCGGATTAAAGCGGCTTTTAGGGTAGGGTAAAGTTTCTGGCAGCACTTTCCAGCCGAGTGTGACAATCGCAATTAAATACACCAGTACCGCACTAAACACACTTTGCCAGCCGAAATGATAGGCGACCCAACCACCAAATACTGGCGAGATAATCGGTAAAATAGAAGCAGTTATCGAGAGATAAGATAACGCTTTGGTGAGATCCGGGCCGTTATAACTATCGCGTAATACACTACGGCCGAGTACCGAAGCACTGCCAGCCCCTAGACCTTGCAAAAAACGGCCAAATAATAACGCTTCAAAGCTGGTCGCCCATAATACACAAATCAATGTACCTAATAGATACACACCTTGCCCTGCCAGAAAAACGGGGCGGCGACCAATCGCATCGGATAATGGCCCATAAAATAACTGTGATAAGCCAAAGCTAATTAAAAAGAAGGTCACGATAGACTGAACTTGCGCTTGAGAAACCGCTAAATCATGGCTAATTAAAGGCAAAGAGGGCAGATAAATGCTTACACCAACTTGACCCGTTGCAATGATCATCATCGCGAGCAAGAGTGGTGTTTTTTTAAAGACATTTATTGTTTTATTTGTCATCTAGGCACTATTGATTTTGGATTGAATTTTTTTGAGATAAAAGCATTGTTGGCGAGAAAGCCGATTGAAGCTTAATGAATACTAAGTTTACTTTGATGAATATAAAATGATAATAGACTTTATAGGAAAGAGATTGGGTCTATTTGAGATATAATGGAATGGAGCGTGCGATGGATTGGATTGAATCGGTAAAAACGTATATTCGAGTGGTTGAAGAAGGCAGCTTTAATCAAGCGGCACGTCGTTTAAATACCACTAGTTCCGCGGTAAGTAAACGCATACATTTTTTAGAAGAACGTATTGGCGTGCAACTACTCAAACGCACCACGCGCTCATTAAGCCAAACGGAAGCTGGAGCAATGTTTTATCAACGTGGTAAAGCTCAGGTCGAACAATGGCAATCGCTGGTGGATGAAACACGTTCAATTAATCAAACCCCAACAGGGATGCTAAGGGTTGGTGCTACGCTCGCATTAGGCTCTAAGTTTTTTATGCGTTATGTTGATGACTTTCTGCATCAATACCCACAAATTAAAGTTCAGTTGATCACTACACTCCCCGGTCAATTGCCGGAGCTGAGCTTTGATATTTACATTGGTCGTGAAATTGAAAACCTTGATACTTTGAGTTTTCGTGCCGCTCCTTTGGTGGATTACCAATCTGGCTTTTATGCCGCGCCAAGTTACTTAAAGAAATATGGCGCGCCACAGACGATCGATGATTTGAGCAATCACAACATGTTGATTTGGGGTGAAAAAGTCGAACGAGAAGTGCGGCTTACGACCCTCGGTGAACGCAGCAAAAAAGTACGCTTAACAGGTAACTTCTCGACAACCAATCCAGAAGCATTATTTCACAGTGCAAAACGCGGCATGGGGATTATTTTATCCAATCAAGTGATGCTGCAAGAAGAAATTGAGCGTGGGGAATTAGTTCGAGTACTACCGAATGTCATCTCCGATCATACTCGTGTATACGCTTATTATCCGAAGTTGGACTATGAACATACTCGCACGCAATTATTTGTGGAATATTTAAAGCAGAGATTGGAAACAGAGAAAGACGTGAAAGTGGTTTAAATCGATATAAAAGAGTAAGGCTGAGCTGGTGATCAGCCTTTCATTCACATAGAAAGCATTAGTGTGCTTTACTTGGGCCATTACGGACAAGATCTTTGCCGTTATCAAACACGTCTTGAGTGACCCAGCGGCCAAGCAATAATTGGTGCTTATCATCTAAAACCGCAACAAACGGGCGACCATTACTGTTATTGGTTGCCAGCGCCACACCGGTGACATTTTTAAGCCCTAGGCCGCCGTTTTCTACTAAGCGCAAAAATGCTTCTAGATCGTCTAAGGTTTCAATTACTAGGTTATCGTCAATCATCATAAATACTCTATTAAAACGTTATGTGTGTAGGATAACAGTTCTGATCACGTCGATAAATATACCCTATTTGTTAATATCATCTTTCACTCATAAATAAGGATGGTTTATGAATGATCAAAGAGTAGCATTAGTTACCGGTGGAGGCAGAGGTATCGGTGCTGCAGCCGCTGAACTGTTTGCAAAGCACGATTATGCGGTGTGTATTAATTACAAGTCTGATTCTACTTCTGCGCAACATTTGGCTGATAGCTCTGAATTCTGCATATTGCAATCACTTAGGTATATGTATCTTACTGTTTATATTGAACGCAACCTGATTTTTATTAGATAACACTATGATTATATTATGATTTTACGGATTTGTGGCCAATCGTTGTAAACCTAAATAACAGCTGTTCTAAATAAAAATCACCTGATTGATGAAAGGTGATGACTATCGTTATCACATCACTGTGGTTAATTTAGTTCTCACACTGACTCTTTATGAGTATTGGCTTTGCCGTGTTAGTTTTGTACTCTGTTTTAAGTGATATAGTTAAGACTTTATGGAGAAAGTACAATGGATAAATGTGGACAATGCCGACAATTTACTCGTACGCCGGATAATCAAAAAGACTTATGCGGTGCATGGGAGCAACCGACTGTTGCAACACGTATCGCTTGTGACTTTTTTATTCCCAAAAAATCACCACGTAAAACCCACAATAAACAAGTCTAATGTCGTCACTTATTTCATCAAATAACGAATTTTTTTACTTACTCCGCAGCCGTTACTTTTTTATTGCAACGCTTCACTATTGAGCGATACCATGCAAGTCCGTTATTTAGTAAAGATCCTGTTATGTCTGATGAAAAACTCGCGCTCGAGTGGATGCGCCAACAAGCACGTAAAATTGATCCATACGTCGTCACCCCGTCATTTGATGAATGTGTGGAGTTGCTCGAACCTGCCTTTAAAAAAGGAAAGAGCGTTGCACAGCTGAAATATTTGCTGTCAGAAGCTGACCGTCGAGCGGGAGCGGCTGAGCGCAAACACGCCGCGCTAAAATATGCTAAAGAAAAGAACCCCAATGCTGGGCAAGTGCTGCGTCTGCAAAGTAAACTTCAGCAAGTTCAATTGGCGTTAAAATTGGCGACGGGTGATAGCAATATGACGATATCGCAATTCTGCGCTGAGTATGATGTGACAAAGAAAGACGGTAGCGCCGCTTGGCATGAAACCTTAGTGCAACTGAGCAAGAAAAAGTAATCACTGCAACATTCCGTATCTGATATTGATACCTTGTGGTACTCTGAGTTTAAACGTGACAATGAGTTAGCGTTGGTAGGAGTAGATAAAGATGAACGTGGATAAAGCAAAAAAACGCATCGCAAAGCTAGTTAAAAAAGGCTTTAAAGGATACCCACAAATTACCCTGCAATATTTTGGTCCGAACCTAGATTGTGCCACAGAGGTGGTAGTCAGTTTTACTTTAGAAGAAGGCGCGGAAGTTCAAGAAGAGCGTTTTTCGAGTGAAATCGATGTTCGAGAGCATGAAGTGATTCAATCAGCCTTGATTAAAATTATTGATCGCGCAGATGCTAAATCTGTCATGGAAGTGGAAGGCGTGTTGGTTAAGCAATAGGTTGTTTGACGTTATTGAGAATTAAACATTGAGCCACTGGTTTCCTATTTCAATATGAATAGAGAATCGGTGGCTCTATCGTTTGTGTTCAGTGCTATTTGAAGACGTTACTATGCTTCTAAAATCGCTTGCAATTCCATTAGCGAACTCACGGTGTAGTGTGGGTTAATGCCATCGGTTGCGATTGCGCCGTGTGGATTTAACCAACAAGTCTCTATCCCAAAATTGATGCCGCCCAGAATATCTGAATGCAAATTATCGCCTACCATCAGCACTTTTGATTTACATGGATTCCCCGCGCGCTGTAGAGCATGTTCAAATATGATGCTATCCGGTTTTGCCATGCCGACTTCTTCTGAAATGATCACTTCATCTATGTAGCTATCCATACCAGTACGAGTTAATCGAATTGCTTGTAAATCGGTAAAGCCATTAGTAATGATGCCAACTTTTGCTTTGCCCGTAATCGCTTCCATTAACTCTTTGGCACCGGGTAGAACAGAACAAATATCAGCCATGGCTTCTAAAAATGCTGAGTTCAGTTCTGCTGGCGTAGTGTTTAGTCGCTGCGCCCAGGAATCAAAACGAGTGTGCTTGAGTTGGTCGGCCGTGATATCGCCATTTTGATAATCAACCCATAGTGGTTTATTAATGTTTTGATAGGCTGCGTAGTCGTGTTCGGTGAAATCAATGCCTTTGCGAGAAAACATCAATTGCATGCCTTTGAACGCGTCAAAGTGGAAAAGGGTTTCGTCGGCGTCAAAAAAGATCCAGTCGTATTTCATGATTTATCCATTGGTTATTGAAGCTTTAGTATACCTTTAATCGTGAGATTGATTAAACCATCGCCGAGGAGAAAAATTCCCATTAAATTTATTTGATCTCTAATCTAATATGATTCAATCTTCATCACAAACAAGCCAATTAAGTTAAATGAAATGAAGAAAGCATTAACGATCCTTGATGGTGGAATGGGGCGAGAATTACAAAGAATAGGCGCACCATTTTCACAACCTTTATGGAGTGCACAAGCGCTAATTGAATCACCACAACAAGTGACACAAGCTCACCAAAACTTTATCGATGCGGGTGCTGATATTATTACTGTTAATAGTTATGCATGCGTTCCTTTTCATTTGGGTGAGGCGTTGTATCAAAGCAATGGTGCTGATCTGGCAAGACAAGCAGCGGAAATTAGTTATCAAGTAGCTAAAGAAAACGCTGTCCTTGTCGCGGGTTGTATTCCTCCTGCATTAGGTAGTTATCGACCAGACCTTTTCGAATCATCACAAGCTGAAAGTATTTCCCGCGCACTTTTTAATGCACAAGATGAGTATGTTGATCTGTGGTTAGTCGAGACCATTTCGAGTATGGCTGAATTAACGGTGATTCATTCAATACTGAACTCGACCAATAAAAAATGCTACTACGCTTTTTCATTGGATGATGAAGTTTTGAATCAAGCTAAGTTACGTTCAGGCGAAGCAGTAGAAGAGGCGGCGGAATTTGTTTGTCGTCATGGTGGGGAAGGCGTGTTCTTTAATTGCTCGATTCCTGAGGTGATGGAGCAGGCAATTAAAGTCAGTAAAAAGGTTATCGATAGTCATGGGCTCGATTTAGAAATTGGAGTGTATGCTAATAATTTCACCCCTATCTCCTCTGGGCATCAGGCAAATAATGAGATTAGTTCACTACGGACTTTTACCCCGGATGACTATCTGAAATTTGCACAGCGTTGGTACGAACTCGGTGCGACGACAATAGGTGGGTGTTGTGGTATTCGTCCAGATCATATTCAAGCATTATCCCAATGGAAACTTGAACAATTCAATTAAATCGACTTTGTTATGGTGACTATCTGTTAATAAACTAACCGCCACAAAGAGTATGGTGGCGGTATTAACTTGGTACTAGTTACTTGGCGTACCTTGATGGTGCGCGATATTACCCACTTCCAATAGCGGTGCGACATCAAGATCGGCAGCGTTCATCATTTTTGAAATACGTTGTACCGATGAAAGCAGTAGCGATTGTTCCCATGAATCGAGATTTTGGAAACGTTGAATAAAGTGATCTTGCAATGGTAGCGGCGCTTTTTCTAGCAGCTTTGCACCTTCTTCGGTTAAGTAGGCATGCACTTTACGCTTATCAAGCTGGCTGCGTTGGCGCTGAACTAAACCACGCTTTTCGATGCGATCAATAATGGTTGTCGCGGTCGCCTGACTCATATTGGTGTTTATGGATAACTGACGGATCGTTACTTCTCCTGAGTCACGAATTGAACGCATCAGAAGTAATTGCGGCCCGGTTAAACCAAGCTCTTTATTCAGTTGTCTTGAGTGCAGATCGATCGCGCGAATAATTTGTCGAATAGCGATCAGAACTTCTTCGTGTTTATCCATGTTATTGCTCCCATAATGAAGACGTGAAAGTAACCTATCTGTCTTTCGCAAAGGGAAAAGTACATTGAGGTATAAAGATGTGGGTATTTTACGTTAAGTGTAGATAACAGGTGAAATTTTACTCAAATCATCACTGTTGCTTATGTATTTGTGGTTAAATTAATCACTTAAATATTGACGATATTGTACAAGAATTAAAGGTATATGGAAATGAAGCCAAGGAGAAAAATAAAGCTTGTCAGTTTGTGGGTCGTGGCCACTTTGACCAGTTTTAAGATGTCGATAGTTCATGCGGAGAGTGTTTCGAATATTCCCGTTGTTGCCCCTATTTATTACAGTGGTACTTTAATAAAAAATAATATTTTAAATCAGTTCGATACCACTATTTCAACAGGAAGAGATGTTACCGTATTCACGATTGCAGGCATGACATTAGATGCTTATATTCTGACACTTCCTCTTGATGTTGAAACCAAAAGTAGAGTGATTAAACGCCTTTCTAACCCTTTTTATAGTATCTCTTTAGGGCGCTTTCTCTACGTTTTTTATGATCAATACAGCCGTGCAGAAAACCAAGACCAGTTTCGAAAATATTTAATTGATCATTATTCTTCTACTCAATTAGAAGCTTGGCAACATTCTCTTTTTCGTCTGGATGAAGATAAATCTAAAATAACAGAAGAAGAATTAAGTGATGGTGTTGAGCGCCGTGAAGGGCTGACGATGAATCGCCAGTTTTTCGCTATGTTAGTGAGTATTTACGATGAACTATTTAATAATGATGATTGGGAGTTGGCGAAATCTTTGCCCGATCATTACCAATATTTAACCACCTCTGCAAAAGATCGAGCAACCATTGAGCATGTTCAATGGTTGCTTATGGAAGCGTTGTCCAAATATGTTCAAAGTATGCCGCAAGGTGAAATGAGATCCGCAATGAACGCCATCTTGGATGATGCGAAACCAGCCAACCAAGGTAAAACCAACAATAAAGCACAAGCATTGACGATTACTTTAATCGATTTTGTTCGCATGAATGTATTGAAAGCCTACCGTCAATATGTGCAGCCGACTCAACGAGCGGAAGTTTTTACGGCATGGATGCAAGATAAATTAGAAGATAACCCGGATGAATTAATTGCCTATTTACAATCACGCCAGAACCGACCGAGAGCGGTTCAAATTGTGGTGGATGGTTTAAGTCAAGGTTTAATGGAAGGGTTAGCGCAATCTAAAGACAGCCCATATTTACACCAAGTACTCAAACAAGAGCAAGTATTTAAAGCGTTTAAACCAAAGGGTGAAACGGGTTCTCCAGAACATCAACCTCAGCATAAATTTTTGAATCAGTTGGTAAATAAAGGGGAAAATGATCCGAGCTATTTACCATTTTTTAAGCACTTATATCAGCAACATAAAAATGGGATTGCGAGTGATGGCATTTCATCCACACCGACGATTAGTGTGCGTAATTTACCGATTGTGAAAACGGGGGCCGCGGTTTCAGGTAAAGGAGGAACGGGGATCCCTAATTTTCATTTTGTGGATAGACAACACGACCGTGCTTATTACTTTTTTGGTAATGATGCTTTGCAATTAGAGCCTTTAACGGAACAGCGTGGCATGAAGACCATGTTTGATCGTTTAAAGTATTTGAAAACTATGAATTGTAATGCGCAATATGATTGGAATGCACAACTGAGTTTTGATGCGTTAGTGAACTTAGGTTTGGGTGAATCGATTCGTGATTTTGGTGAGCAACGTTGCTTACTTGAATTACACCACCGAGCAGAAATGGAACGTATCGCGTCGAAAAGGCGCCAAGCCTTAATTAATGAAATTCAGGCTTATCAAAGTCTAAGTGATTGGAGACTGCTAACAAAAATGAGCCAAAAGGGAGTGTTGAGAGATCAAATTGCCGAGTTAGCCACATTGAATGAACAAGCGATGCCAGATTATTTATTGATGTATAACCCATGGCCGGATCACTTTGCCCACTTTAAAGGCCCATTTGGTGATGAGATCATTAACCCAACAGGGGAGTTGAATCGATTAGATTTTTGGTTAGGTCAGGTGGATGAAGCCTACAAACAAGCGGGCATACATCCACACACGCTTTGGGGCATGGCGGGAGATCATGGCTTGTCTGCGGTGCATTATACCTTGAGCCCAGAATCGGTGGTGTTTGATGGTTTGAAGAAACAAGGAATTGAACTGAAAGTGTTAAAAATTTCCTCAGATGAAGGCGAAGGGCCCAAAATGACGAACGCTTTGCATTATCCGAGTAATAAAGGGGTCGATGTTGTGATTGCATCAACCGCTGGTGGTAACTATATGATGGATTTTTTTAACTCGAAACGAGGATGGAAAGTTCAGCCGCTTTATGATGAATTGTCCAAGTTTATGCCCATTTCTGGTAGTAAAACGATTAATATTATTGATGAAATTGTCTATCGATTGCGTGAATCGTTAGATTATTTAGTGGTTCGTGAATCAGATTGCTTACCTGAACGTTGCGCAGTACGTGTGGTGGGGTATCGTCACGGTAAACTTAGAAATGAAGTGATCACTCGTGTGGGCGATCATATTTCTTATCAAGCGGTGGATGGTAAAAGTGAACCGGAATTATTATCAGTTGCTCAATCTAATCCTTATAAAGCCACATTAAGCCACCAACAAGTGAAACGTAAACAAGTGTTGATGAAAAGTTGTATGACAGAAAAAGGTTGTATTGGTTCGCAATGGCGTGAATTAACTGCCATGAGTGCTAGACCGGATTCGGTGATGCAATTAATTCATTTATATGAAGATGATCGGGCGGGGACGGTCAATTTATTTCCTAAAGATGGGTTTGGTTATAATACGTTAGTTCCAGGTCGTCATGCCGGTGAAACATATTTAGAAAAAGATGCGTTTATTGGGTTTTGGAAAGATGGCATGCAACCTAAAGCTCGTCTTGGAGCGGTAGATAATGGATCGTTGGCTCCGACTTTATTTGAATATTTGACAGGTAAACCGGTTAAAGTTGGAGTCGATGGTTGGGGATACCCATCGGTATTAATGTCGCTTCAACATTAGTTTGTGTAATAAAAATAGGTTACTGCTAATGAATAGCAGTAACCTATACCCAAGTAACTACAAATTTTAATACAGCTAAATAGTGTACGACAAATTATTTAGCCGAAGCTTTAGCTTGTGCAACCCAAGCATCAAATTGTTTCTGATGGGCTTTAATCCACCCATTCGCGTGCGCTTCTATATCTGCTGGTTTGTTTTGACCTTTTCTCATCATCATATTTTGTTGGCTAATATCACCAATGTTGAGTTTCATGATAGAGAACAGTTTTGCGGCTGCTGGATTCGCTTTCGCAAATTCTTTATTGGCGACAATACGCATGGTGTTGACCTGAAAACCATAGTTGTGGCCATTTGGCAGCGCGGTATCTTGTTGTAGGCCTTCTGGCATGGCTGAGAAAGGTACTTGTAGCCATACTACATCTTTGCCTGGCACTAATACGCTGCTGACCCAGTATGGTGTCCAAGTGTAATACAACACAGGCTCACCGTTTTTATAGCGTGAGATAGTGTCAGCAATTAAAGCTGAGTAGCTTCCTTGACGCTGAGTTACGGTATTTTGTAAGCCGTAGGCATCGATTTGGTGGTTGATGATAGATTCCGTTGTCCAGCCTGGCTCACCACCGGTTAGGTCGGCTTTACCATCGCCATCAGAATCGAATAGTTTGGCGAGTTTAGGATCTTTTAATTGGCCTAGATTGGTAATGTGATATTTATCGGAGGTCTTTTTATCGATTAAGTACCCTTGAGCGGCATTATTGACATAGACACCTTTACGATAGAATTTATCATCGCCACCGCCCATTTCATATTTGTCTTTTTGCTGTGGATCCCAGTTAACTGCAAGGTAGGTCGCATCCCCATTAGCGATAGACGTAAAAGCAACGTTGTAGTCAACTTCTTTGGTTGGTTTTACGGTGTAGCCTAGTTTTTCCATTGCTTTATTAACGATCAATGTTTGAAAGGTTTCTTCGGCAATGGTGGATTGTACCGGTTGTACGGTGATCCCTTCACCCGGTAGATCGCTTGCAAAAGTGGATAATGAAATACTACTTGCTACCAACATGGTCATTGAAAGAGTTTTTGTTATATTTTTCATCCGTGATGTCTCGATGTTTTTATTTATACTGATAGAAGAAAAGCTGCCAAGATAGGCAGCTTGATAGGCTTAATTTTAGTAATAATTATTGAGCGGCGGCTTTCGCTTCGGCAACCCAAGCATCAAATTGCTTTTGGTGTGCTTTGATCCAGCCATTAGCATGCGCTTCAATATCCGCTGGTTTGTTTTGGCCTTTTTGCATCATTAGGTTTTCGGCACTGATATCGTTGATATTCAACTTCATGATGGCAAACAGTTTGGCGGCCGCGGGGTTCTCTTTAGCGAATTGCTTGTTAGCAATAATGTGCATTGCATTCATTTGGAAGCCATAGTTTTTACCATTTGGTAGTGTGGTATCAATATCGCTACGGTCACCCGGTAGAGATGAATGAGGTACTTCTAACCATACAACGTCTTTGCCTGGAACCAATACACCACTTACCCAATAAGGCGTCCATGTATAATACAACACAGGCTCACCATTTTTATAGCGAGAAATAGTATCGGCGATAATGGCAGCGTAGTTGCCCTGGTTGTTATCGACAGTATCTTCTAGACCAAAGTCTTTTAATTGGTGGGCAACCACGGCTTCACAACCCCAACCTGGGTTACAACCTGTCAAATCAGCTTTACCATTATCATTAGTATCAAATAATTTTGCCAATTTTGGATCTTTTAACTGACCAATATTGGTGATGCCATATTTGTCTGCGGTTTTTTTATCAATTAGGTAACCTTGCGCCGCACCTGTGACATAAGTACCTTCACGGTAGAATTTGTCATCGCCACCGGCTTGCTTATATTTGTCATCATGCAAAGGAGCCCAGTTAACCGCAAGGTAGGTTGCATCACCATTAGCAATAGAGGTGTAGCCGACGTTGTAATCCACTTCTTTAATTGGTTTTACATCATAGCCTAGCTTTTCGAGTGCTTTATCAATGATCAGAGTTTGGAATGTTTCCTCTGCAACTGTCGATTGAATAGGTTGTACACTCACGCCTTCACCCGGTAAGGTTTCAGCATTGACAGCAAACGAAGTTGCAGAAGTCAGTAGGGTCGTCGTAAGTAAAGTTTTCATCCGTGTTGTTTTCATTATTTCTCCTATTTTTTCTTTTACGCTTATTGGTGAACGCTAGAACATTCATTGTTCCAGCGGTGGCGCTGAACTGGAATTGGAATCAAGAAGCCTTAACATCACCAGGCTTGCTTGATTTTCCTTTGGTTAATCGATAAATCAATGATGCTGGACCAGTTTCATACCAGTGGGTTTTTTTATCGCGTGAAGCGACCCCAATGGTTTGAGTTAGGCGGTCTAACAAGATGGCAAGGATAACAATCCCTAAACCACCGACTGCAGCAAGCCCCATGTCTAATCGACCGATACCACGTAATACCATTTGACCTAAACCACCAACGGCAATCATTGAGGCGATGACGACCATTGAAAGCGATAACATTAAGGTTTGGTTAACACCCGCCATAATGGTCGGCGTTGCCAGTGGTAGTTGAATTCGATACAACATTTGTTTCGGACTAGCGCCAAATGAATGACCCGCCTCGATTAATTCTTCAGGAACTTGCTGTATACCTAAAATGGTTAAACGCACGATTGGCGGTAGTGCAAATATAATGGTTACTACAACGCCTGGTACGTTACCGATACCAAACAGCATTACGATTGGTACTAAATATACAAATGCCGGTGTGGTTTGCATCGCATCAAGTACTGGTCTAATAACTCTGGCTGCTGATTGGCTGCGGGCCAACCATATCCCCATCGGTAAGCCTATCAATAAACAGAAAAAGACTGAGGTGAGAACCAAAGCGAGTGTTACCATTGCTTCCGACCAAGCTCCTATAAAGCCAATCACAGCAAGTGATACTAGGGTCGCAAAGCCCATTTTTTTACCGGCAAGTTGCCAAGCAATTAACACTAACAAGGCAATCATGATCAGCGAGGGGGTTGAGACCAAGGCAGTCTGGAATGATGTTAGGATAAAGTCGATTGGTACACGTACCGCTTGGAATACCGGGCGTCCGTGCTCGACGAGCCAATTTAGGCCACTTTCAACCCAGTGATCAAATGGGATCACCGCATCTTTAAACGGGTGAGCCCAATCAATAGATTGCTCTATTGGTTGAGTTGGGGTATTGCTGAGCCATGAAGACGTGCTTTCTGCTGAGCTTGCGGTCGCCCATGGATCGCTTGATGTTGTTGAAGCAGCTGAAGCCCATGGATCAGCGGCTTGCGCTGCACTTACGGTTGTTTCAGTTGTCATAATAATTACTCTCTATCTAAAGTTTGAAGCAGACGGGTTTTGGTAATCACCCCGTGATATGTCCCGTCGTCATCGATTACAGGCACCGCATAAGGTACTTCAGCAACTTGGCTGATCAGTTCGCTAACTGGGGTATCAGCATGTAAAGAAACGGTGCCTTCTAATAGCGCAGTGCTAAGAGGGCATTTTTCTTTGTAGGCTGCTTTTAGAGAGTCTTGTGACACAATTCCTGAGTATTTGTTGGCTTTATCAATCACCACACCATAATCGCGGTCATGATCCGATAGTATTTGCAGCGCGGCGGCTGGGCCATCGGTCTCACCTTTTTTAAATACTGCGGCAGGTTTTTTTCGCGCAATATCTTTGGCGGAATAGACATCAGCAACGTTTACACCACTAAAGAAAGATTCTACGTAATCATTGGCTGGATTTTGCAGTATTTCATCGGGTGTACCGACTTGAACCACCACACCGTTTTGCATAATGGCAATACGATCACCAATACGCATTGCTTCATCTAAATCATGTGAGATAAACACAATAGTGCGTCGGTCATCATTTTGTAGACGAATAAGCTCATCTTGCATTTCAGTACGGATAAGGGGATCGAGCGCTGAGAAGGCTTCATCCATTAATAGAATATCTGGGTCTGTCGCCAAAGCTCGGGCAAGGCCAACACGTTGCTTCATACCACCCGATAATTCATCCGGGTAGGATTCACATTGGCTTTCTAAACCTACTCTTGCCAGTGCGTTACGTGCAGCATCATTACGTTTATCCAAATCAACGCCAGCAAGTTCTAAGCCAAAGGCAGCGTTTTCTATCACGCTCATGTGAGGCATTAGGGCGAAGTTTTGGAAAACCATACTGATATTATTGCGTCGTACATTACGTAATTCTTCATCCGAAATAACCGCAATGTCTTTACCGTTTAAATATACATGGCCACGAGTAGGCTCAATTAAACGATTTAATAGTCGAACTAAGGTGGATTTACCTGAGCCAGAAAGGCCCATGATGACGAATATTTCTCCTTCATTAATCGAAAGTGAAACATCTTTTACCCCAACAGTGAGGCCAGTTTTTTCAAAAATTTCATCTTTATCTAAACCTTTATCGATGAGAGTAAAGGCTTCATCGGGTGTTTCGCCAAACACTTTATAGAGGTTTTTTACTTCTAATTTCGTTGTCATTATTTAGCATCCTTGGCTATTTTTTTGCAAAACTAATACACAAATGCCTTGCAAACTGTTTAGTACCCTAAACAATTTGCCATAAAATTGCAAAAGTTAGACAGAGTGCACAAGTTGATGTAATTAATAAAGCTGTGACTATTGTAGGGGATTTTTGATTCAGAACACTTTAAGTGAATAAGGGTAAGCATCTGAAGTTTAAGGTTATGAACATAGAATATTGAATTCAATATGTCCGACATTGGTTGTATTGCAATTTCAAATATTGATGCTGAAATTATTTATAAAAAGTATGGTTTAGTATTGAAAGGTGGGCCTACTAATATTTTTATCAATCCGTTATTCTGTCATCAAACTATTTAGGCGAACGGATATTTTTTGAATTTTATAAGTTCGTTATTTTTAATTATTACTTAGGAGCAGTAGTCATGAGCACAATTGAGCGTCAGCAAACCAATCAAAGAATGAGTAAAATTGTTGTGCATAACGAGACGGTTTATCTTTGTGGTCAAGTAGGTGTTGCTGGAACGAGTGTTGCAGAACAAACTGCGGAAGCATTACGTCGTGTTGAAACCTTATTGTTAGAAGCGGGATCGGATAAACAACATGTACTGCAAACCATTGTTTGGCTTGCGGATATGGCTGATTTTCAAGAAATGAACGCGGTTTGGGATGCATTTTTTGAAGAAGGGTTTGCGCCAGCTCGTGCGTGCGGTGAAGCGAAATTAGCTCGCCCTGAATTAAAAGTGGAATTGATTGTTACGGCGGCATTAAAGACCGGCTAAATGTATCTTTCTTAACGAATAAAGTGATAGAAATAAAAACGCACGTCAATGTTAGTATCGGCGTGCGTTTTGCTTTGGTTTTATTTATCTATTCGCGCTTACGCTTATAGAGTACAGACTTTTGTCCAGTCAGCGTTGTTACCCGGCTCTGATGATGTCCACCAGTTTGCTTGGTATACCACACCGTCGTTGATGACTTTATCACCTTGGTTAGCGTGGCTTGGGTTACCTTGCCAGTCGGTTTGAGGGAAGTCAGGGTAGGTAACCAGTCCTGCGCTATCACAAGTTCCGTCACTGTTGTCATTATCGCCGCCACCTGTGCTTGATGAAATATCACCTAAAGGCAGTTCTGGATGTTCAAACTTAAAGCCATAGTCCACACCATTGATATTGACGGTGTAGTTCGCGGGGCCTGAAATCGGTAGGTAGTACACCATATCTAATTCATAAGATTCGCCAGCAGGTAGGACTTTCCAAGAAGGAAGCGTAAAGGCGACACGGTGCATATCACCATCTAAACCTCCAATGTTATCCGCACGACTATGGCCAGAGCTAATCACTGCTAAGCCACCACCAGATTGGTCTTTGGCATTATCTGGCGCAGAAGTTGGAATATCGAACTGGAATTCGGTTCCACCTGGCAGATCTTGACCCGTATTGTTAGTGAAGGTGATTTTCGGATTGACTGGGAAGTTTTGATCACCCACTTTAAATCCGCCAATGCTGACTGAAATATCCACTACTTGGTCGGGCATTGCTTCGGTTGCAACTTTGTTGCCATAAGGCGCTGCTGACTTAAACTCATCATAAATGGCCTTGGTCATAGTGTTACCCATGTGGTATTCACCATTACCAGATGAACAAGCTTGTTCTGTTGGATCGACACTTGTACGCTTGCCATTTTCATCAAGGATATAGCAGCTGTAGTCACCCGCGAGTTCCCAGAACATGATACCGCCAATACCATGGTCGATAACGTATTGCGCTTTGGTGGTAATCGATTCTTTATCCTCGGTTGATAGGAAGACGTGTTTCTCTTCATTCCACAACCAAGGGGCAACCGCGACTTCATCATAATGACGAGTATAAGTACCGGTGAGTGCATCGGTTGGATCGTTTTGTGGATCTAAACCATAAGCCTCAGCATAAGAACCCCAGATGCCTTTCTCTAGGTTTTTCGCATGCCACATTGGGTTAGAGCCTGCCCCCATTTCGTTGCCCTTCGGATCAGTATCGTGCCACATGTTGTCGATGCCGGTCGCACCATAACCACAATTGTTTTTTTCTCCTTCACCCGTCCCTTCAGCACATTCAGATTGGTTAGGAAGGGCTGCACGACCCCATAAGCCGTTATCGCCACCAGTGACGCCTTGCCAACCACGGGTATAGTAAGGGACACCAATATTGATTCGACCTGCAGGCATAGAACCACGGAAATAGTGGTAAGCCCAGTCAGTATTTAAGTAACCGATGCCACCGTAAGCGGCAGTTCCGTATACGTTCCATTGCGCAAGCTCAGAATCTTTACCGGTATCGTATAATGCAGCATTATGGCCAACGTGATCATTCCAAGCACCATGTAAGTCGTAAGACATGATATTGACGTAATCGAGATATTTCGTTACATCAAAAGTTTCCATACCACGTAGTAGGTAGCCAGATGATGGTGCGGCGATAGTTAACATGTAGTAGTGATCGTCTGCTTCTGATGCACGATCGAGTTTCTCACGTAATACTTTCATCAGCTCTTGGTATGATGCCCATAAATGTTCACGACGTGGTTCCATGAAGTCTTTATCGTAAGGGTTGCCTGCACCTGCCATTGAAGTAGGGTATTCGTAATCAATATCTAAACCGTCAAACTTATACTTACGTATTAATTCAACAGCAGAATCGGCAAATTTTTCAATTGCAGCGTGGTTGATTGATCCATCGGCATTGGTGGTCATCGTGTAGAAACCGCCGTCAGCAACGCGTGAACCGTCAGTAGCAAAATGACCGCCGGTTTCTGCCCAGCCACCAATTGAGATTAAGGTTTTCACGCCATAACGTTCTTTATATGTTGCTAGTGCACCAAAGTGACCTTTGAAGCCTAGTGCTGGATCTACATCAACACCCGGCCAAGTTTTACCCACCGCGGCATTTTCAGGATCGTTAACATCACCAATATTAACGTTACCGTCAGAACCAATGCTAGCAAACGCGTAGTTAATATGAGTTAATTGTTCCCAAGGAATATCTTTGACTAGGTAAGCCGCTTGATCGTTATCACCAGCACGCCAACTAGTGAAGTAACCAATAACACGACGAGGATGATCAGATCCCATTAATTCACGACCATCTTCATCGTAAGCATCGCAATAAGGAACGTTTACGCCTTCTGTTTGATAGAGGCCATCTGGATGACAAGTTGTAGCAACCGGTTGATCGCCAGCAACTTGTAAGCTTGTTGAAGTAGAGTTTGTGGTTGCGCCTTCATTATCGGTTGCTTTAGCAAAAACAGAAAGGGAGCCAGTTTGAGTCGTCGTGTAGTTAAGAGTGTATGGAGAAGAGGCGACGGTTCCAACTAGGCTGCCACCGACGTAAAAGTCGACTTTATCTACGGTACCATCTGAGTCTGCGGCAGTAGCGGTTAGTGTGACCACTTCACCTAAGGTTACGCTGCTACTAGAAAGTGCAACAGACACACTTGGAGCTTGGTTAGCGTCAGTTTGAGAGTTTTGTACTTCAAGCGATACTGTGCTCTGAGTACTTTGCGCGCCTTCATTATCGTAGGCAATCGAACTAAAGGAGTGTGTACCGGCAACCGCCGTCCAAGTTGCTGAGAATGGCGCATTGGTTGATTGCCCAATCACGTCACCATCGACTAAGAAATCAACACGAGCAATGGTGCCATCGTTATCAGTTGCATTGGCTGTTAATGTTACTTCATCACCTTCAGTGAATGAAGTGTTTGCGGTTGGAGAGGTGAGATCAACGGTTGGCGCTTCATTGTCCACAACGTCAGTGGTACAAGCATCAACCAATGCCCAAGCACCCCATTCGCCAGCTTCTTTAGGGCTATTACCTTGTGTCCAATATTTTGCACTATAGGCATTATTGTCTTGTTGTACTTGATCACCACCAGTGTAAACCGTGTCGATATCCCAAGTGTTTAAAGATCCACAATCAACAGCGGCGTAGCTGTTAAACGCCATTAAGCATGAAGCCGTTAAAGTGCTTAGCCTAAAGGCCTTTTTCCCTAAGCTATTTCGATTTATAGCCATAATTAATTATCCTTAACTTGTTGTTATAAAATTAAATTCTTCTAACTTTATTGAAAGTGAGAACTTTTATTCTCATGCGAAACAACTGTAGGATAATTGACGTAATACACACTTATATTTTATGAGAATTCGATACCGACTCGAAAAATTCTCCAAATTTGATGCAACAAGACATTGAAAATTGCTTTTTAGGACATGTTTTGACTTATCCTGACATTTCTGTTTTTTGATATAAATCACGTTTAATCAATATGTTAAATGATTTTTAAGTGGCGGTTGGCAATAAGTCTTAAGAGTTTTGATGGCTGAAAATAAGAAATGGTTTTTTATTTTATAAATAAATCAATAGTTAATATGACTTTTACATTCGAGAGCGGAAAAGTAGCCTAGTACAGTGAGCGTTAATTTATAAATTGAAATATGTTGAGTGAAGGTATTTTTCAAGTGTTGAAGATGAAATTATAGATAAGGTTGTTTGTTTTTTAATCGCTCGGGTTGTGTTTTTACTGTTTGGGTGAAAAGTGACCGTATTTGGGGAAGCTGTTGTTATCGTGTTGTTATGTTCAGTGAATTTCTTTTAAGTTCGTTAACTGTTGTTTTTCTGTTTTTATATTCACCTGATGGCTAAGGTGTCGATTTAGTATTTACTTGGTGGATTGTGTTGATATTTTATGTGATGAAGATCAATACTTTGCTGTGGTTTTTATCACCATTACATTGGGGTAAATACCGATCGTGAATGGTAAGTGATGAGAATCTATAGCTTTAATAAATAAATCGCTTCGGTTGCACTTATGACATAAATCTATACCCTAAGGCGGCTAAATTTCACTGTGCCTAGGTTTTAATTCTCTTTATTAGAGTGGACCTGCCAGCAGTTAAAGATACGCTGCCTGTTTGGAAAGGATGACATCGGGTGTAAATACAACTTTGCAATGTAAAGCACTTTAGAACTTTGTGGCTGTTTTGCAAAGAAAATTGGAGTCAGAATGTCTGATTTAACCAACTCGATAAAATCTCCCTCCGCAACTTATGATCCTGCAACTCACGAACCCGTATCGACCTCAGACAAATTAGGTCTGAACAACCCTGTACTTTGGTATAGCGGTGGTTTTATTGCGCTTTTCGTTGTATTAGCGCTGTTCGATGGTGAAATATTATCTCACTTAGTGAATGTCGGTTTCGCTTGGTCGGTAAAAGTGTTTGGTCCATTTTGGCAAATTTTATTGCTTCTTACTTTTCTTATTGGTCTGGCACTTGCGATTGGACGTACTGGTCGAGTCGTATTGGGTGGTATTGATACCCCTGAGTTACCAAATTTCCGCTGGATGGCAATCTTGTTTTGTACTTTGCTGGCTGGTGGCGGTGTCTTTTGGGCTGCGGCTGAACCGATTGCTCACTTCGTGAGTGCACCACCAATTTATGGTACAGCAGACGATGTTCAACAACGTGCCATTAATGCCCTTTCTCAAGCCTTTATGCACTGGGGCTTTTTAGCTTGGGCGATTATCGGCAGTTTAACGACGATAGTAGTTATGCACTTACATTATGATAAAGGCCTACCGCTTAAGCCAAGAATTTTGCTTTATCCTGTACTTGGTGAGCGAGCATTAAAAGGTCATTTAGGTGCGTTGATTGACGCGTGCTGCATTATTGCAGTGGCAGCGGGTACGATTGGGCCGATTGGCTTTCTTGGTCTACAAATTAGCTATGCATTGAACTTGTTATTTGATGTACCTGATGGCTTTACTACTCAAATGATCATCGTACTATTTGCAATTGTACTTTATACCTTATCAGCTCTAAGTGGTTTAGATAAAGGCATGCAAATGTTAAGTCGCTATAACGTGATTTTAGCCTCGGCATTGATGTTTTATATTCTTATTTTTGGCCCAACTAACTTCATCTTCAATGGTTACATTCAAGGTGTGGGGACTATGATTGATAACTTCATCCCAATGGCGACCTATCGTGGTGATGAAGCTTGGCTAAGTGGTTGGACAGTGTTCTTCTGGGGTTGGTTTTTAGGTTATGGCCCTATGATGGCGATCTTTATTGCACGTATTTCTCGTGGTCGCTCTATCCGTGAACTGATTGGCACCATTAGTGTGATCGCGCCTTTAGCCACCTGTTTCTGGTTTACGATTATTGGTGGTAGTGGCTTGGCGTTTGAAATTGCTAACCCAGGTAGTATTAGTGGGGCATTTGAAGGCTTTAATTTGCCAGGTGCACTCTTTGCGATCACTCAACAATTTCCAATGCCAATCTTAGTTTCTATTTTGTTCATCGTTTTGACGACTGTGTTTATCATCACGACTGGTGATTCAATGACTTATACCATTAGTGTGGTGGTAAGTGGTGAAACGGAGCCGAATGCCTTTATCCGTACCTTCTGGGGCGTGATGATGGGTGTGACAGCCTTGATTTTGATTTCTTTAGGCTCGGGCGGCATTTCTGCGCTGCAATCTTTCATTGTGATCACTGCAGTGCCAGTATCGTTTATTTTGTTGCCGTCTCTTTGGAACGCGCCACAAATTGCGATGAAGATGGCGAAAGAGCAGAAATTCTAAGAAGGTTATTTTTAGATCAAGGTTTTAGGAACCGGTTTCTCGTTGAAATACTTTAAAATTTACTTATAAAAATGCCAGTCAGAGCATGTACTGATTGGCATTTTTGTTTTGTAGAATTACAGGTTAACTCTTTCACTTAACTCTAATAAATGCTTCACCGCTTCCATATGTTGTGGATACCCTTCAAACTCTTGCTGTTTTTCTTGTGTCATTTTGTATAAATCATCGGGCAACTTCCAATACAAAATCGAGGTATACAGCATTTCGGTTAGAGGCTTATATACTTCTATTTCATAGGTCATCGCTAATTGTTCACGTACGGCTTCGTGCTGATCTTGATTTTTAATAGGTTGCGATAGTGTTTGAATGACATCTTGATAAAGCTGGCTTTGTTGTAATTTTTCCATCACAGGTAGGTTATTTTTTGCCTGTTCAGCAAGAGAGGCATGGATGCAGTTGAGCCAATTTTCTTGTGTAAGGTCGAAATCTGATACGTCATCAAACTGGTGCTTAATTTTCTTCTCAATGGCTTTCTGAGATTGCTTTAACACCTTCCTCACTGCTTGAAATGGAAGTAAGTACTCACGTGCCAGTTCAACGATTAACTTATGAAATCCACTATTGGGTAGGTGAAGATTAGCTTTGAAAGTGGCGATGGCTTGCTGTTGAGGCGTGAGAGTGAGTTCAGTCATGATGTTAGTCTTATCTGTAATATTTAGTTGGTATTATGCCATGTTTATACCCAAGTGACTTCAATATGCAGAATTCACATCTTGAAGTGACTTAGGTATATATTATTGCGTTGAGATTAGTGATGAGCATTGATGGAGTGATTTTATTTTATAGTGCTACGGATTTAGCTTATTTCACGATCCCTTTCACCAATCTAGTGCGTGATTTCAATTTTTTATAAGCTTTTCGAGTAATGTCACTTTTTTGGTGAATCAGTGGGTTCTTTCGCACTGTTAATGAGCGTTTGCTTGCTTCTCATTTGTGCAGATAACTTTATTTGATTGTAAAGTAAGGCGTTTATTTGTCTGGCACGCTCTTTGCTCTATTGGTAATACCACCAATACCTAATTGGTTATTTATCAAGGAGTGATAGCTATCATGCAAAACAAAACGCATAACAAATCCCTTAAAACCCGTCTTAAACTGTTGGCAGGTACTGTGGCAATTAGTGCTTGTGCCTTTACCGTACAAGCAGCCGATACAATTAAAGTCGGTGTTCTACACTCGCTTTCTGGCACTATGGCGATCAGCGAAACCACTTTAAAAGATACTGTTTTAATGCTGATTGAAGAGCAGAACAAGAAAGGCGGCGTATTAGGTAAGCAGCTTGAGCCGGTCGTGGTTGATCCAGCATCAAACTGGCCGATGTACGCTGAAAAAGCGCGTGAGTTAATTGAAAAAGATAAAGTAGCGGTCACGTTTGGTGGCTGGACTTCGGCTTCTCGTAAAGCCATGTTGCCGGTGTTTGAGCAAAACGACAGCATCTTGTTCTACCCAGTGCAATATGAAGGACAAGAGTCTTCGAAAAACATCTTTTACACTGGCGCAGCTCCAAACCAACAAGCGATCCCTGCGGTTGATTACCTAATTGATGAACTTGGCGTACAACGCTTTGTGCTTGCTGGTACCGATTATGTTTACCCACGAACCACCAATAAAATTTTAGCGGCTTACCTTAAAAGTAAAGGCGTAGCCGATGCCGATGTAATGGTGAACTACACCCCATTTGGTCATTCAGATTGGCAGTCGATCGTTTCTAATATCAAAAAATTCGGTTCAGAAGGTAAGAAAACCGCGGTCGTTTCGACCATTAATGGTGATGCTAACGTTCCATTTTATAAAGAACTCGCAGCGCAAGGTGTTTCTTCAGAAGATATTCCAGTGATTGCCTTCTCGGTTGGTGAAGAAGAGCTTTCTGGCATGGATACGTCAGCATTAGTGGGTCACTTAGCGGCATGGAACTACTTTATGAGTGTTGATTCTGAAGCGAACGATACCTTTATTGATACATGGCACAAGTACATTAAAGATGATTCTCGCGTAACGAACGATCCTATGGAAGCGACTTATATTGGTTTCAACCTATGGGTAAAAGCGGTTGAGAAAGCCGGTACGACTGATACGGCTAAAGTGAGCGATGCCATTGTGGGTCTTTCTGTTCCAAACTTAACGGGCGGCAATGCGACTATGTTAGCTAACCATCACATTACTAAACCAGTTGTGATTGGTGAAATCCAAGATGATGGTCAATTTGATGTAGTTTGGGAAACCGAACAAGAAGTAAAAGGCGATGCATGGTCTGATTTCCTACCAACTTCTGAGCACCTAGTGTCTGATTGGACGGCACCAATTATGTGTGGCAGCTACAACACACAAACGAAAGCATGTTTAGGTGGTGAAGCCAAATAAACCTATTAGCCTCATTGAGTTTTATACGTTCAATGGGGCTTTTTTCGGTTCTTTGCGAGTTTTAGTTTTTCGCAGGTTTTTAGTTCTTCACGAGTTAATAGAGAGAACCGTTTCAAAAATAACGGATATTTGACTGCCATGCTTTTGATTGTCAGGGATGAGACATAATGAAAATAAAACAATATCTACATAACAAATTACCGTCTCAAATATCATCATTCATCGGTTTTATGCTGATGGTGTATTTGAGCTTATTTAGTGCGCCTTCGCTTGCGCAAGAATCTTCTATTCAATCGCTTGCTGATGTGCAGGTGGCATTGCTATCGAAAAAAAGTTCGGTAAAACAAGACGCCATTGAGTGGTTATCACAATCTTCTGATGCAGAAGTCGCTAAGGCCGTATTAACGCCTTGGCTAGAAGGAAATTTATATTATCAAAAATCCGATGATGCTTTATTTGTTATCACGGATTTAGAAGAAGGTAAGCAAGCTCATGGATTACTTTCTGAACAAGTGGTGACTATCGAAGGCAAGCGTGATTTTGCAAAGGTAAGAACCAATAACTCATTGCGTTCTGATATTCGTGACGTATTGGCGCGTATTGATATTTCGGCGAGTAGTGCGGATGTACGTTTGTCGGCAGTGAATAGTTTACTGGGTACTACCAATCCGAAAACAATCGAAAAAATCACTCAGCAATTGCAAGTAGAAAGCGATCGGGATGTTCGAAACAGTTTAGAGTTGGCGCTAGCAATGCAGCAACTCAAAACCAGCACCAATGCGGCTGAACAAATTGATGCGATTGAAGTAATTAGTGAGTCTAAACAACAAGAGGTTTATGGCGCGCTATCTCAAGTGATTAATAGCGATGCTGATGAAAAAGTGATTGAAGTGGCGCAACTGGCGTTAAACCAATATAAACAAACCCAAAGTTTTTACGGTGGCATGGAAACCGTCTTTTTTGGTTTAAGTTTAGGTTCGGTGTTGGTGCTGGCGGGTATTGGCCTTGCGATCACTTTTGGCGTGATGGGCGTGATCAATATGGCACATGGTGAGTTGATCATGATCGGCGCTTATACCACTTATGTGATTCAACAATTAATGCCGAATAATATTGGGGCCGCGTTGCTTCTTTCTATTCCAGCGGCTTTTGCTGTATCAGGGCTAGTAGGCATCGCGATTGAGCGTACGGTGATTCGACGTTTGTATGGTCGGCCGCTTGAAACACTCCTTGCCACCTTTGGTATCAGCCTTATTTTGCAACAAGCGGTTCGCAGTATTTTCTCTCCTTTAAACCGCTCAGTCAGTACACCAGATTGGATGGCCGGCGCGTTAGAGCTTAACCCTATGTTATCTCTGACCTATAACCGTCTATACATCATCATTTTCTGTTTCATGGTTTTTCTTGGTTTAGTCGCGATCCTCAAAAAAACACCGTTAGGTTTACAAGTACGTGCAGTGTCTCAAAACCGAGCTATGGCGCGTTCTATGGGGGTTCGTTCGGAACGTGTTGATGCTATGACCTTTGGTTTAGGTTCCGGTATTGCGGGTGTTGCTGGGGTGGCGTTATCTCAGTTAACCAACGTAGGTCCAAACATGGGACAAAACTATATTATCGACTCCTTTATGGTGGTGGTATTTGGTGGGGTAGGTAACTTGTGGGGCACGCTAGTCGCAGGGTTAAGTTTAGGTCTATTCAATAAGATCTTAGAGCCTTGGGCTGGCGCAGTTCTCGCCAAAATATTGGTTCTGGTTTTCATTATTTTATTTATTCAAAAGCGCCCGAAAGGTTTGTTCCCTCAACGTGGCCGCGCGGCAGAATAAGGAGGCGTTATGACGAGTGTAGTAGCAACTAATTCAATGAGTAGTACGTCGAACTTTGCAAGCCGTCGTTCTTTTATCGCCTCAGATACAGGCGGAAAAATCACGATTGTATTTTTATTGGCGCTCGCGATTGTGGTGCCATTTTTAAATCTAGTGGTACCGGAAAGTAATCCCTTTCATGTGAGCTCATTTACCGTGACTCAAATGGGGAAATATCTGTCTTATGCGCTGGTGGCGTTGGCGGTTGATCTTATCTGGGGCTATTTAGGTATTTTAAGTTTAGGGCATGGTGCTTTTTTTGCGTTAGGCGGTTATGCGATGGGCATGTATCTCACCCGTGAAATTGGTGACCGCGGCGTTTACGGTAACCCATTATTGCCAGACTTTATGGTATCGCTGAACTGGCAAGAACTGCCTTGGTTTTGGCATGGTTTTGATAACTTTGCTTTTGCCGCAATGATGATCATGTTGGTGCCGGGCGTATTGGCATTTGTATTTGGTTATCTGGCGTTCCGCTCCCGTGTTTCCGGTGTGTATCTTTCTATCATGACCCAGGCACTGACTTATGCGCTAATGCTGGCATTTTCACGTAACGAAATGGGTTTTGGCGGCAGTAGTGGTCTGACGGGCTTTAAAGATGTACTTGGTTTTAGTCTAGAGCAAGACACCACCAAAGTCGGCTTATTAGTGACGACGATTGCTGCGCTCATCATCGGTTATTTGATTTGTCGTTTAGTGGTGGCAAGTCGTTTAGGCCGAGTAGCCATGGCGATTCGTGATGCAGAATTACGTACTCGCTTTACCGGGTATGATGTCGATAGCATCAAGCTGTGGGTATTTGTTCTTTCTGGTGTATTAGCCGGCATTGCTGGTGCGTTATACGTGACGCAAGCCGGTAGTACCAGTGCCGCTCAGTTTGCGCCAATTAACTCAATTGAAATTGTAGTTTGGGTTGCTTTAGGTGGTCGAGCGACCTTGTTTGGCGCCATTGTAGGGGCATTAATTATTAACTATGCCAAGAGTTGGTTTACCGTCGAGTTTCCAGAAGTTTGGTTATTTGCATTAGGGGGAATTTTTGTTCTTGCCACCATGTATTTACCAAAAGGCGTGATGGGCGCGTTATCCGAAAAATGGGCAAAGAAATCGAGCCAACAAGATAAACCATCGGCACAGGAGAGCCACTCATGAGCGCATTAGAATCAGTCGTCACACCAATCAGAAAAGTGGGCGAAGGCTTTGAGAAGTTTACTCGTCGTGATGAAGTGTTCGATTTTCTTAAACCAGTTAATCATCCATTGATTGATACTCGCCACAACATCATGTTGTACATGGAAGGCGTATCGGTTTCCTTTGATGGTTTTAAAGCGATTAACGACTTAAATCTGTATATCAAACAAGGAGAGTTACGATGCATCATCGGACCAAACGGCGCAGGAAAAACCACTATGATGGACATCATTACTGGCAAGACTCGTCCGGATCAGGGCAAGGTGTGGTTAGGTTCAAAAACCAACTTGTTGAGTATGTCCGAAGCGGAAATCGCCAACGCGGGTGTGGGGCGTAAATTCCAGCAACCTACGGTATTTGAAAGCTTAACGGTGTGGAATAACTTGGAACTGGCGATGACCGGCACTCGTTCGGTTTGGTCAACTTTTACCGCTAAATTAACCGGCGAGCAAAGTGATGAGATCGATGGGGTTTTATCTTTGATTGGTCTTGAACAATGTCGAAACTTGTTAGCTGGCGTGCTTTCTCACGGTCAAAAACAATGGCTAGAAATCGGTATGTTATTGATGCAAAAGCCAAAGCTTCTGTTAGTGGATGAGCCGGTTACTGGCATGACTCATCAAGAAATGGATCGCACGGCGGAATTATTGAAATCTCTGGCTGGTAAGCATTCAGTAGTAGTGGTTGAGCATGATATGGAATTTGTACGCTCGATTGCCGATCAAGTCACCGTGCTGCATCAAGGGCATGTGTTGGCGGAAGGTAATATGGATCAAATCCAGTCACATCCAGAAGTAAAACGCGTCTACTTGGGAGAATAAGGATGTTAAAAGTACAAGGCGTAAACCAATTCTACGGTGAAAGTCATATCTTGTGGGATCTCGATGTTGAGGTCGAGAAAGGCAAATGTACCGTGTTGATGGGACGTAACGGGGTAGGCAAAACTACATTACTTCAATGCATCATGGGGTTAAATCCAATTAAAAGCGGCGATATCGTGTTTAAAGGTGAAAGCATTAAAAAAGCGTCAACTGAACAACGCCCTCATTTAGGCATTGGCTATGTTCCGCAAGGCCGACAAATCTTCCCGATGCTAACGGTGCAAGAAAATTTAGAGATTGGCCTGCCTATCCGTAAGCGTGGCGATCGTAAGATCCCTGATTTTATCTTCGAACTATTCCCCGTGCTAAAGGAAATGCTGCATCGTCGCGGTGGTGACTTATCGGGTGGTCAACAGCAGCAATTGTCGATTGGTCGTGCGTTAGTCGTCGAGCCGGATTTATTGATTCTGGATGAACCAACCGAAGGCATTCAACCGAATATCGTTCAAGAGATTGGCGATATTATTAAACTGCTCAATGATAAACATGGTTTAACCGTATTGCTGGTGGAACAAAAACTGCCATTTGCTCGTAAAGTCGGTCATAACTTTTGTTTACTTGATCGTGGCAAAGCAGTGGCTAAAGGACAAATGGAAGCCTTGAATGAATCGTTGATTAAGGAGCATTTGACGGTTTAAGGTTCTTTCCGTATATGTAAAGGTCAAAGCTCTTCAGAGGATGTTGGAAATCATTTAATGTTCTTTGAAGGGCTTTTTATTTTTAGGTTCTGGATATAGAGCCTGAAAAAGAGATGCTTATGCTAAATTTATTGATGCTTATGTGAATATAATGTTTCTCATAATAATAAAAAACTATATATTTTATTGAGGTATAAGGTGTTGGAGTCAAAAGTTTCTCCAGAGTCTGGATCAATCTCTTAATAACCTTTAATTATCATTATCACCAATGTAATGATGGGAAATAGCAGTCTTAACATAAGGAATTAATCATGGCTGTAGAAAATAATATTGAATTAATATCTGGTGCACAAAGTACTTTCAATACGTCGATTTCAGCTAATTGGTTAACAGATAATGCAGATTTTCTGGTTCAATATGGTGTCAATTTTCTTGCAGCACTTTGCATTCTATTCGTGGGTAGTGTTTGCGTTAAGTTTATCCATAAAGGTGTAATCAACTTGTTGCAAACAAAACGTGTGGATGCGGTTGTTGTGCAATTTATTGGTAATGTGGTTCGCTATGCTTTGTTAGTAATGGTGTTTATTGCCGCACTAAATACAATGGGGGTTGAAATGGCAGCGATGATCGCTGTGCTCGCTTCTGCTAGCCTCGCGGTTGGGTTAGCGTTAAAAGGATCGCTTTCCAATTTTGCTTCTGGTGTGCTAATTGTGATTTTTCGTCCATTTAAAAGCAAAGATTTCATTGAAGTTGGTAAGGTTTCAGGCAAAGTCCAAGCGATTGAAATTTTTCATACCGTTTTAACTACTGGCGATAATAAAATGGTCGCGATACCGCATCGTTTAGTGATGTCTCAACCCATAGTCAACTTTTCGAAACATAAGATTCGCCGTATCAACTTCGAAATTGGCGTGTCGTATGACGCTGATTTGCAGAAAACGAAGCAAGTGCTTGCCCGTGTTCTTGAATCGGAAGAGCGTATTCTTTCTTTACCGGCTCCAACTATTGGAGTATTAGCTCTCGCCAATTCTTCAGTTAATATTGCGGTTCGCCCTTGGGTAAAATCTGAAGAATACTGGAAAGTGTACTACGACACATTACAGGCAATAAAAGAAGAGTTAGATAAAGAAGGTATTCACATTCCATTTCCTCAAATGGATATACATATTAAGTGATAGTGAATATTCTTGGTGGTAAAGCTACCATCACTAACGAGATTTAATTGACTCGACCATGACCAGAAATGAATACAAAAAGTGATATTGTCAGTTGATAAAAAGTGTATTTCTCTTGGTTAAGTGCGAAGATATTCTCGATCAGAAATTAAATAAGGATGTGTTATGACGAACAAAAAAGCTGTCTATACTGCGTTAATTTGTGGCTTATTATTGAGTGGTTGTGCGAGCACAGGGTCAGATTCTAACGCTAAATCTCAAACGAATGCAGAGACAGCAAAGACCGACTGTACTGCTTCTGGCCAGAAGAGTTATGAAATGGCAGATGGTACGATTATTTGTTATTAATCTTCTATCAAGCGGCAATGAATTTGCGGTTTGCTCGGAAGGGCGTTAAGTCAAGTTAGCCCCGCCCTTCTTCACCATGAAAGCCCATAAAAGGGCCGCCACATCAGCGTCTGCACATCCCGCAATGGCACGCTCCAAAGCTTTGTTTATCTTCGGTAGTCAGCGTCACGCTGCCACATAAGCAATGTCCCTGCATTTTCTTTCCTCATTCGTTTTTAATCGTGCTTTCAGTATAGACCTCCTGATAGTTAAATCATTAGGCGGCATAGTTATTGCTTTAATAATACTAGATGGTAATAAATGGAAGTCACACGAATGGAAGCGCTAGAAGAATTAAATATAGCGGGAGTCGCTCAAACATCGCCAATAAATACATTAAATCGCAGCGATGGTTGGAAAGCAGAATTAACACTGGGGTTTACCGATCGAGGCGACAAAACCGTCGTTGGGCACAAAACTCAACTAGGACCGCTGGCGATTCAAAGGCCACTGTATCCTGAAGGCGACGTTTGCCATACCTATTTACTTCACCCTCCTGGCGGGGTAGTTGGCGGCGATGAGCTGTTAATTAAAGCCACGACTTATCCTGGAGCGCATGCTTTAGTTACCACACCCGGTGCGACCAAGTTTTATCGCTCGGAAGGAAAAATCGCCCGTCAAAAACAAATTTTAACTGCCAAGTCAGGAAGCTGTTTGGAATGGCTTCCGCAAGAGAATATTTTCTTTCCTACCGGACAAGTGCGTGTCGATACCGATATCCACCTTGAATCTGACGCACTATTTATGGGCTGGGAAGTGCACTGTTTTGGTCGTCCTGCACTAAACGAGTGCTTCGATGCAGGTAAAGTGTGGGGTAAGACGCAAGTTTTTGTTGATGGAAGGAATACTCTCACCGAAAACGTGCAATTGATCGGAGGAGATAAGTATATATTAAACAGTGGTTTACAGTTTTTTCCCATGATGGGGAGTTTGTTTATTACCGCTCAGTCTGAAGATGACCTTGAAATGGTACAGGATTTGCTCCGTGACTTTGCACCAAATGATGAATTAGTGATTGGTGCGACTCAAATAGAACAGTTAATCGTGGTTCGAGCATTAGGTAAATGGGCCGAGTCAATGTTGGAAGCGTTTACATTGATTTGGCAACAATTTAGACATCAATGGTTTGGTTATGTACCCGAGCCACCAAGGATTTGGGCAACTTAATCCGTTGCTCGGCTCGCTGCGCGACTAGGGCGCTTCGCTGCTCGTATTACGAAAAGACAACCAGATCAATACTAATGAGTTAAATGGAGCATTTCGAGAGACGAAAAACGAAGTGCCCGAGACCCGAGGATCGAATGTAGATGGAACTGACCCCAAGAGAAAAAGATAAATTGCTGATCTTTTGTGCTGGCATGTTAGCACAGCAGCGTAAAGATAAAGGCTTAAAGCTCAACTACCCAGAATCTGTGGCGTTGATCAGTAGTGCGATTTTAGAAGGTGCGCGCGAAGGTAAAACGGTTGCTGAATTGATGAACTTTGGTCGTACTATTTTAACTGTCGATGATGTGATGGAAGGCGTGCCGTCGATGATTCCTGATGTTCAAGTCGAAGCTACTTTTCCAGATGGCACCAAGCTTGTCACTGTCCATGATCCGATAGTGTGAGGAGAAAACATGAAAACCAGTAATGCCAATCCTAATGCGTTTATCCCCGGTCAGCTTGTTTCTGGAAAGGGTGAGATTGAGCTGAATGTCGGCCGTGAAACCATCAAAATTAAAGTCGAAAATTTAGGGGATCGCCCTGTTCAGATTGGCTCTCATTATCACTTTTATGAAGTTAACGATGCTTTGAATTTTGAACGAGAATCGGCCAAAGGCTTTAGGCTCAATATTCCAGCAGGCACTGCGACTCGTTTTGAACCTGGACAGTCACGTACCGTTGAACTGGTGGAATATGCCGGTAAGCGAGAAGTATATGGATTTAAAGGCCGCGTCATGGGTCCTATCTAGCGTTCTTGAGCCCACAGCTTTGTTGGCTGCTTTCGTTCACCCCAATCACATAGAGAATCTATGCTCATGGGGCTTCACTCAATTGCCGCCTCACTGTGAACTCAATTACTTGGATAGGATTGACTGAGAAATTATAAAGGATTAATAGCATGGCAAAAATTTCAAAAAGAGCCTACGCCGAGATGTTTGGGCCAACGACTGGCGATAGATTAAGACTTGCTGATACTGAGCTATGGCTCGAAGTAGAAAAAGATTACACGGTTTACGGCGACGAAGTGAAATTCGGTGGCGGTAAAGTGATTCGTGATGGCATGGGGCAGAGCCAACTGGCGTCTGAATTTACGCCTGATCTTGTTCTAACCAATGCGGTGATTTTAGATCATTGGGGGATAGTGAAAGCGGATATCGGTGTCAAAGATGGCCGTATTTGTGGCATCGGTAAAGCAGGTAACCCAGATGTGCAGCCGAATGTTGATATTATTATCGGGCCAGGAACCGAAGTGATTGCCGCAGAAGGCTCGATAGTTACCGCTGGTGGCATTGATTCACACATTCACTATATCTGTCCGCAACAAATTGAAGAAGCGCTGACCTCTGGTGTCACAACTATGATTGGCGGTGGTACTGGCCCTGCAACTGGAACCAATGCGACAACCTGTACGCCGGGCCCTTGGAATATGCACCGAATGTTAGAAGCATTGGATGAGTTTCCAATGAATTTTGGTTTACTCGGTAAAGGAAACGCCAGTTTGCCTGAAGGCTTAATTGAGCAAGTAGAAGCCGGTGCTATTGGATTAAAACTGCATGAAGATTGGGGAACTACACCGGCTTCAATTGATATGTGTTTAACCGTTGCCGATCAAACTGATATTCAAGTGGCGATTCATACCGATACACTGAATGAATCGGGTTTTGTGGAATCGACCCTAGATGCGATTGGCGATCGCGTGATCCACACATATCACACCGAAGGCGCGGGTGGCGGTCATGCACCAGATATCATTCGCGCTTGTGGTGAATCGAATATTTTACCGTCTTCAACCAACCCAACTCGTCCTTACACAATCAACACTGTCGATGAGCATCTAGATATGTTGATGGTATGCCACCATTTATCCCCGTCGATTGCCGAAGATGTGGCGTTTGCTGAATCTCGTATTCGTCGCGAAACCATTGCTGCGGAAGATATTCTGCATGATCTCGGTGCTTTCTCGATGATTTCATCGGATTCTCAAGCGATGGGACGAGTCGGTGAAGTGATCTTACGAACATGGCAAACCGCTCATAAAATGAAAGTGCAGCGTGGCTCCTTAAAAGAAGATCAACAAGCGTTTGATGCTCAAGAAGAAAAGTTTGGTCATCAAGCGCCAAGTGATAACTTCCGTTTGCGTCGATATGTTGCGAAATACACGATAAACCCAGCGATTACTCATGGTATTGGCCACGAAGTGGGTTCAATAGAAGTAGGTAAATTAGCTGATTTCGTATTATGGAAACCGGCTTTCTTTGGCGTAAAACCAAGCGCGATTATCAAAGGAGGCATGATCGCAATGGCACCTATGGGTGATCCGAATGCCTCTATTCCAACACCTCAACCTGTTCATTATCGTTCTATGTTTGGCAGTTATGGTAAAGCCTCAAAAAAGACTTCAATGTTATTCGTTTCTCAATTGGCTAAAGACAAAGACATTGCACGCCAGTTAGGGCTTGGCAGCTTAATTGGTGTAGCCAAAAACTGCCGCACCATTTCAAAAGCTGATATGAAGCTTAACGATTGGCAGCCTAAGATTGAAGTGGATTCTCAAACCTATGAAGTAAAAGCGGATGGGGAACTTCTCACTTGTGAACCTGCGGAAGTATTGCCAATGGCGCAACGATATTTTCTGTTTTAGTTAACGTAGCTTGAAGGCTCGGACGCTTCGCTCTCGTTGCTCGAAAAAGCTTGTATTAATCAACGTTCTTAAGATCTTGCCTTCGAGACACGAGACACGAGACACGAGACACGAGACACGAGACACGAGACACGAGACACGAGACACGAGACACGAGACACGAGACACGAATAATTGGATATAAAATAATGATTGAAATAACAAAAATAGTCGCAGATAGCACTCAAATTACTGAGAGAAATGTGGATGGTGTATTGAGCCTTCCTATTAATAGTCGTATTAAAAGTCGCTTAAAAGTGTCGCTTGAAGATGGACGTGATGCGGGGTTGTTTTTACCTCGCGGCAATATTTTGCGTGGCGGTCAGTTATTGCAAAGTGAATGTGGGTTATTGATTGAAGTCACCGCAGCACCGGAAACGGTTTCTAGTGTGTATTGCGAAGATGCACTATTACTAAACCGAGTGACTTACCACTTAGGTAATCGCCACGTTCCTCTACAAATAGCAAATGGTTGGGTACGTTACCAGCATGATCATGTGTTAGATGACATGGTGGTGGGGTTGGGTGCCAAAGTCACGGTAGAACAAGCTGAATTTGAACCTGAAGATGGGGCGTACGGCGGCCGTTCAGGTGGGCACCATCATCATGATCATTCGCATGATCACTCTCATTAATAACAACTTGAAATTGAATTCAAAAATAGAAAAAACAAAAAGGATATTTGCCATGAAATTCGTTCGCTTACTCACACTTGCTTCTGTTTTTGCTGCTCCAGCGGCGTTTGCACATGTTGGTCACATGCATGAGCACGGCTCAAGCAATGCATTTTTTGAAGGTTTTGTACACCCATTAACTGGTCTTGATCATTTAGTGATGCTCCTTGGTCTAGGTATGTTCATCAGCCATTTTACGGCGAGTAAATCAAGCTCAGTGGCTAAGCCTACTTTGTTTATTGCAGCCCTTGTTAGTTTAACGGTTGGCCTTGCGGCAGGAAGTCTATTTGGCGCGATTAGTGGCGTAGAGCTAATAATTGCCGCATCCATTTTTGTAGTTGCATTAGGGATTTGGAATACCTTCTCTGTTCGTGAATCTTTAACTCAGGCGTTAGTGATTGTTTCCATTGGCTTGGTGTTTTTCCATGGTTTTGCTCATGGCGTAGAAGCAACTGGCGGATTATTCGGATTTGGCGCAGGTATGCTAGTAGCCGCGTTTGGCATCATGTTTACCGGTGAGCGTCTGGCACATTTCTTGTCAACTAAGTTCTTCGTAAATAAGTGGCTTGGAGCGGGTATTGCCGCTTCTGGTGCAGCCTTAATGATGGCGCCTTAATTGCTTATGAATGATATGAGAGACATAGACACTTTATCTATATCTAACTCAGCACTCAACTCAGTCGCATCGTCACAGAACAATGGTTCCGAAGTCGCTTGCTTTCGTTTGTTTCAGCTAATTAGCCCTTCACTACCCATTGGCGGCTTTACCTATTCACAAGGTTTGGAATGGGCGGTTGAGGCTGGCTGGGTGAGTAATCAAGCTAAGTTAATACATTGGCTTGAGATGATGCTTAATAACAGCTTGGTGACATTAGAGTTGCCTATTTTGGCGAAGTTCTATTACGCGTTAGAACAAGGTGATAACACGAGTATTGAATATTGGAGTCAATATTTATTTTCATGCCGAGAAACTCGCGAGTTAAGAGCAGAAGAGCTTCAACGTGGTAAAGCGTTATTTACTTTATTAAAGCAGCTCGATTTACCTCTGAATGCAGAATGGCACCCCGATAATGACCCCAAAGCCGCAACGCAAAATCAGTTGTTAGGTTTTTGTGTCGCGGCGAAAGCGTGGGGGATTTCGCTCCATAGTTTACAACAAGGCTATTTATGGAGTTGGGCGGAAAACATTGTGATGGCGGGAGTTAAGCTGGTTCCTCTTGGTCAAACCGCAGGTCAAAAAACTTTATTGGCTTTATCTGAACGCTTACCTCAAGCGATAGGCAAAGCCAATCAAATACAAGATGACGATATTGGTAGCTTTACCCCTTCGGTTGCTATCGCCAGTAGTCGTCATGAAACACAATATACAAGACTATTCCGTTCCTAGCTGTCATGGCGAAAAGAATCGAATGAGTGAGCAAACAAGGAATAAAACATGTCTCAAGAAACGTATAAACAACCGTTACGAATTGGTATTGGTGGCCCTGTTGGATCGGGCAAAACGGCGTTGTTAGAAGTTTTATGTAAAGCGATTCGAGATCGTTTAAACATTGCCGTGGTGACCAATGATATTTACACCCAAGAAGATGCCAAAATACTCACTCGAGCTGAAGCGCTAGACGCAGACCGTATCGTAGGTGTCGAAACTGGAGGTTGCCCTCATACTGCGATTCGTGAAGATGCATCAATGAACTTGGCTGCAGTTGAAGAACTGGCCAAATTACATAAAAACCTTGATGTGGTATTTGTTGAAAGTGGTGGTGATAATTTAAGTGCTACCTTTAGCCCTGAACTTGCCGATTTAACTATTTATGTTATTGATGTGGCTGAAGGGGAAAAGATTCCGCGCAAGGGTGGACCCGGTATCACACGTTCAGATTTATTAGTGATTAATAAAATTGACTTAGCCCCTTATGTGGGAGCGTCATTAGAGGTAATGGAATCGGACACTCAGCGTATGCGTCCAACCAAACCGTATGTATTCACTAATTTAAAAGAGAGTGTCGGGCTGGATAGTATTATCGATTTTATTATTACAGAAGGTATGTTGCAGCCAAAATATTAATTCGATTAACGCGCAATAAAGCTAGGCTTAGTGGCAATTTGGTCACTAAGCTTTTTTTAACTTGCCCTTCGGGAGCTTCATCTAAATCTTTATACTGCGTTAGATTGGTTTGAAAGGTGCCTACATTCCTTCGCCGATCTTCCTTGTCTAAAGATTGGGATGATAGCTCTGAATTCTGCACCTTGAAGTCACTTGGGTATAGAGTAGGCGGTTATTTTGATTAACGGGTTAAATTCGCTTTTTATGAAATATTAAGTTACATTTGCCGCCACATTTTTGAACTTTTCAATTTTAAATGGTCTGTTATAACATATCAATTATATCAAGTTGATATTTAGCCGGCTCTTGAGGTCGATTCACACAACTTCCTACGTTGGGAACTATAGAAACTAAACCCTATGTCTAAACAAAAATTTGCAAAATTTCGCCAGAACCCTAAGTTTCCATTGATGCTTAAAATAGGCGTGGCTTTTGTCGTATTACTTATAATTGTTTTTATGGCCGAATCTGGTGATGGACGCAAGTCAGTTCCTATGGATATGGACAAAATTTTAGCAGATGAGGCGAAAGCGGTTGCCGCTACCAAGCCTGTTCATGTGGATGAAAACGTTCCGCTTTATTCATACGAAATTCAAGATGGTGACAATTTAAGTAGTATCTTTGTTCGTCTTGGTGTTCCGTATGGCGATATGCTCAGCGTGATGGATACCGATCAAAACCACCTAACACTTGATACTTTAAGACCGGGTGACATCTTAAAAATTTGGATGGACGAAGATCTAGAACACTTAAGCAAATTAGAGGTTGAATTTACTCTAGCAGATCGCGTGGTATTTACTCGCAACGATGATAAGAGCTATACCTTTCAAGAAGTAAATTTACCCGGTGTTTGGAAGACTTATCCCTTAATAGGGGAAATTCATGGTAGTTTCTCTACATCGGTTTATAAATATGGGATTTCGGGTGCGGAAACGGCTCAAATTACTCAGCTATTAAAAGATAAACTGAATTTTGTGCGAGATTTGCGTGCAGGTGATAAATTTGAAATTTTGCATAAGCGTCAATTTATCAATGGTGTCGCAACTGGTAATCGTGAGATTGACGCGATCCGTATTTATAATCGGGGCCGTGTGATCAGTGCTTATCTGCACAGTGATGGTCAATATTATGACCGTAATGGCGATAGTTTACAGCGAGCATTTTTACGTTGGCCAACTGCACAACATTATCGTATCAGCTCCCCATTTGATCCGAATCGTTTACACCCTGTGACTCATCGCCATGCTCCACATAATGGTGTTGATATAGCTTGTCCTTCTGGGACTGATGTTATAGCAACTGGCGATGGTATTGTGACGTTAACGACTAACCACCCATACGCGGGTAAATATATCGTGGTTCAACATGGATCGACTTACCGTACTCGCTACTTACACTTGAGCAAAATTTTAGTGCGCCAAGGTCAAGTGGTTCATCGAGGACAAGTGATTGCAAAATCGGGTGCTACAGGGCGTGTAACTGGACCACACTTGCATTATGAGTTCATTATTCGAAATCGCCCTGTGAACTTCTTAACCGCTAAAATCCCGATGGCAACATCGATTTCGAAAGAAGAGAAGCCAGCCTTTGAAAAGCAAGTAAAAGCTATCGATGCTGAGTTTGAAGCGGTAAAACAAGCTGCCGGAACAAATAACGGTCCGACTACTTTGGCAAAAATAATTTAATAATTTGAATTATTTCTATGAGAGCAAGTGATATCATCGCTTGCTCTTTTTTCGTCTATTATATTACAAGGATGGGCAATGAGCTCTTTGGAAGATACACCGAATAATTCGCCACACTCAGAACAAACTAAAACTTGGAAAACACCACAAACCTTTTTGATGCTCATTTCTATCGTGGTGCCAATTGCCTTTGCCAGTTGGATGGCGTTATTAAATAACTTCGTGGTAGAGAAGGCATCTTTCACTGGTGCTGATATTGGTTTGCTACAAAGTGTACGTGAAATCCCCGGCTTTTTAGCTTTTACTGTGGTGTTCGTATTGCTGTTTATTCGTGAGCAAAAGTTCATGATAGTTGCATTAGCTATGCTATCTATCGGCGTGGCAATCACCGGTTTTTTCCCTTCGGTACTTGGCCTACTAATGACGACTTTGTTGATGTCGATAGGCTTTCACTACTTTGAAACCTTAAAGCAATCCTTGTCTTTACAATGGCTCACTAAAGAAGAAGCGCCAGAGTTTCTAGGAAAGTTAATCTCGGTGGGTGCGCTTGCCTCATTACTGACTTACGGTGCATTGTGGGTCATGCTAGAAATCTTGAAGTTTGATTATTGGCACGTGTATTTAATTACCGGCAGCATTGCTTTAAGCGTCACTGTCTTTATGTGGCTATCGTTCCCACAATTTGAATCGACAACTATTCAGCATAAAAACTTGATTCTAAGAAAACGCTATTGGCTGTATTACGCCCTTACTTTTATGAGTGGTGCTAGACGTCAAATTTTCACCGTATTTGCGGGCTTTTTGATGGTGGAGAAATTTCATTATTCAGCGGCAGATATTACATTACTATTTTTAATTAACTATGCGTTTAACTTCTTATTTGCTAAGAAAATCGGTCAATTTATTGGCATTGTGGGTGAAAGAAAAGCGCTGATGTTTGAATACTGCGGGCTGGTGTGTGTATTTGTTGGTTATGCGATTGTTGAAAATTCACATATTGCTGCGGGGTTGTACGTGGTTGATCATTTATTTTTTGCCTTAGCATTAGCGGTTAAAACCTATTTGCAAAAAATTGCCGATCCACAAGATATGGCCTCTACCGCTGGGGTTTCATTTACCATCAATCATATTGCAGCGGTGGTGATTCCTGTGACATTTGGTTTGTTGTGGCTACATTCACCGGCAGCAGTGTTTTATATTGGGTCCGCGATGGCTGTAGTATCTTTGATTTTATCTTGTAATATTCCGCGTATGCCGAAGCCGGGTAATGAAGTGTGTCGCTTTAAGTGGGGAAGTGTAGCAGCGGAAAAATAATTGACGTCTAAACTTTCTTGAACGAGGCAATATGATCTAACCGGATCCGTTGCCTCGTTTTATTTTTGTCGACGAGTTCTACTTCGAGCCATTTTCCAGTTTAGTTTTTAAATGCACTTGGTGTGAAAGTATCCGCTTTCGGACGAATCACTACAGTGCCGGCAATCTTGTCATGGAAGCCTTGTTTCTTGCTATCAAAGCCGACCCAGATGAAGCCCAACATAAATAAGAAAGTTGATACAAAGTAGCCTAGGTAACGAATAATTGACTGAATGGTAGTTAAACGTTGTCCTGTTTTTGCATCGACAACTTGTGCTTTAATCAGCATTTTACCCGGTGTTGCACCGCGGAGCTTCCAAAATAGTACCGTGATAATTAGCAGTGGAATGTAGCTCCACCAAGTATCCGACAGCATAGTACCAGCCCATGAAGTGGAGTAAGAAGAATAAGAGTAGTGTTCTGTTTGAGTGGTAAAGCTTTGTTGATATGACTCTAGCCCCGGTAGCGCAATGAGCACTAAGGCAATGGAATAAAGAATATTATCAATAATACTGGCACCAACACGCGACCAAAACCCCACATATTCGTATTCCATTAAGGTGTCGCTTAGTTCAAATTTTTTCATAACTTATCCAGTTTGTTTTTATTATCTATACGCAAGATGTTGTTTTTTGTTAAGCCGCGCTAACGATAGCTGAAATAACACCAATAAGGCCACCAAATACACCGCCCCATACAACAAGCCAACCTAAATGCTGTTGAATCATGGTCTTAACGATTTCTTTGACCATCTTAGGGGTTAATTCGTTCAATCGCTGATCAATAATATTTTCAATATTGGCTTGGATATCATCCATCATTGACGGTTGTTCTAGCTGTTCTTTTAATGCTTGTTTCACCTGATCACTTTGGCTGATTTCAATCATAGATTCTTGCATTTTTTCAATAAAAGGTTGTTTTAGCGGTTGAAGTGCTTCCGCGCCACCTAACATTGCGAGCATTCCACCAAAAGAAGAATGGGTGATCACTTCTACTAAAGAATCAAAGCTCGGCTCTAAATCGATTTTCTGTATGACTGGCTTTAAATCGAATGAGGCACTGCTTGCCAATTCTTGATTTAAAAACTTGTCGATATTTTGGCTAGTGAAAAACTGCATCATCATGAGACTTTTAATTGCCGCTTTAAACTCTTCAAAACGAGCAGGGATAATGCCCGAGCCATACATGCCCGGTACTTTTTCAAATAGCATGTGAATGGCGAGCCAATTGGTCACCGCACCTGAAAAGGCAAATAAGCCAGCATAAAGCACAATGGTGTTTTGAGTTTGGTAACCAATCGCTAATAAAACAACTGAAATAAGGTTAGTGATAAAGCTTTTGTTCATAGTGATTTTCTTGTTTTGTTATATCCAAGGGACGTAAAATTAAGGCACAAAAAAGGATGATAAACGTGAGTAGTATCATCCTTCGACAGTCATTGAGAGGTGACTCGCTTAAAACTTTTTAGGAGCAAAGCCTGTCATTTCTTCTAATTTTAACTCTTTACCAATTTTGGTTAAAGGGTGAACGATAACAAGGCCTTTCACTGATTTTTTCAGTTTACCTTGGTCGGCTTTCTCTTCTTTTGTTAATGCGCGGCTAAAAGGCATCGCGAGTAAGGCTTTACGTTCTTTATTTAAATCGTAGCTTTTTTTGTGGTTAAGCTGAGCCACTTTTTTACTGAGTTGATTAATTTCAGTTTCAAATTGATAAATCATCGCTTTATCTGCTCGTTTTTGAGCAGCTTCAAGTTTATGGCGGCACTTATCGAGTCGATTATTCAGTTGTTGTAGTTCGTTTTGTTGGCTCATGTGTTCACCATATACTCTAAAATTAAATCAGTGGATTGCGTCAAATTACGCGAGGGCGGAGTATAGCACGTGAAATATTATTATACCCAAGTAACTTGAGTATAATAAGGTTAAAGTTACTATGGTTTTATTTCATCGCCTCATCCACCAAATATAAAATTGATTGATAAGGCACGCCGCTGTGATGAGATAACCCAATTTCACAGGTTAAACTATTGCTGAAACCTCGGCTGCAATGTACGGGTACTTGCTCTTTAAGTGGGGTGAGGGCGGCTTCATTAAGCTCTGGAGTGTTAAAGCCTTTATCGCCAGCCCAGCCGCAACATTGAATATGCTCAGGGACGATCACTTTCTTAGCGCAACGTTGAGCCAGTTCAATCATGGTGCTTTCCAACCCTAGCGTACGCGCACTACAAGTCACATGAAGCATAACCGTTTCATTAATCGGCTTAAGGTTAAGATGAGGCGTCACGTGTTGCATGACAAATTCAGAAGGTTCAAACAGGTGTAACGGCTTAGTAAATTGCGCTTGGCTTTGCTTCACACACGGACTGGTATCCATCAAAATTGGGTATAAACCTTGATGGCTTGCTTGCCATAAGCTGTCTTCTAAATCTTTCGCCTTACTGTCGCCTAATTGGTTTAATCCTTTGCTCTTATAAGGCATACCGCAGCATTGATTATCCAAATCTTTAGGGAGAATAATATCGAAACCCGCTTTGGTGAGCAGCGACATCGTGACTTCTGTTAGTGATTGCTTACTATGATTCGATGTGGCGGTTCGGCTGATGCATGATGGAAAGTAAACCACTTTTCGATGTTGAACATCGGCGATTTTAAATAGATCTTGCTGCGCTTGTTTTTGAGTATCCATCGGTAACTTATGATGGTTAGCGTTTGGAATTTCAGGGAGCCATAAAGGCAGTCGATTGCCGCTTAGCCGACGAGTACCGTTGGCGACTTTGGACACCAGCGCATTGGGCAACAATTTAGAAATAATGTGGTTAATGGTGAGCCCATGTTTAACCAGTTTTGTAGAGGCGCTGAAATGCTCATGAGTCCAATGAGCGATGAGAGGTGCTTTATCTGTGTGGCGTTCGGAGCGTAATTTCTTTATCAAATCGCCAGTATTTATCCCAACCGGACAACGTTGTTCGCATAGTCCTGTCGCGGCGCAGGTTTCAATGCCCTGGTAGTTAAACAGTTTCTCTAGTTCCGGCGCAGTCGCTTTACCCTCACGCTTTTGTTGCTGTAATTCTCGATACAACACAATGCGTTGGCGGGGTGATAAACTTAAAGTGCGCGAAGGACAAACTGGTTCACAGAAACCACATTCAATACAACGGTCGACTAACTCATCCGCTTTCGGCATAGGTTTGAGATCGCTTAAATGGGCATGGGGGTTATCATTAATAATCACACCGGGATTCAACAAGCCTTGAGGATCAAATAATTGCTTAATTTCTTGCATTAATCGGTAGCCTTGTTTGCCCCACTCAAGTTCAACATACGGTGCCATATTGCGACCGGTGCCGTGTTCTGCCTTAAGAGAGCCTTGGTATTTCACCGCAACCAATTGAGTCACTTCATCCATAAATTGACCATAGCGATCAATTTCAGTTTGCGCTTCAAATCCTTGGGTAAACACAAAGTGTAAGTTGCCATCTAGTGCATGCCCGAAAATAATGCCTTCGGAATAGTCATACTTTTCAAACAACTGCTGCAGTTCACGAACGCCTTGCGCTAAGTGTTCTACCGGAAAAGCTACATCTTCAATAATGACGGTAGTGCCCGCTTCTCTTACCGCGCCTACAGAGGGGAACAAACCTTTACGGATATCCCATAAGCCTGCAACGGTTTTGGGATCGGAGGTAAAGGGAATTGATTCAATAATCTCAAATGAAGCCACACGCTCTAAAATGGACTTGCATTGTTGCCGCAGCTTTTCTTGATCGTTGGCGTGAGATTCAATTAATAATGCTGAGGCTTCTAAGTCTAGGTCTTTAATAAAGTTAGGCATGCCCGGTTTATTGGCGACTGAACGTAAAGATCGCCCATCCATCATCTCAACCGCGGCAACCGGAGAATTTGATAGAACCGTTACCGCTTGGCTGGCTTGTTCAATATTTTCAAATACCAGCAGGGCAGAGACTTTATTAGCGTGCTCTTCTACCGTGTTGTAAGTGATGTCGGCAATAAAGCCTAATGTGCCTTCAGAGCCGATCATCAAATGTTGAATGATCTGAATCGGGTCACTGAAATCTACTAAAGCATTAATTGAATAGCCGGTGGTGTTTTTTAAACGGTATTTGTGTTGAATAAGATGTGCCAGTTCGTGATTGGCTTTCGTCGCTTGGGCAAGTGCGCCAATTTTACTGATAAAGGTGGCATTGGACTTTTTAAAGGCTTCAACACTACTTGGATTACCAGTGTCTAAAATCGAACCATTGGCAAAGACGATTTTCATACTTTCTAATGTTTGATAAGAGTTTTGTGCAGTACCACAGCACATACCACTGGAATTGTTGGCGGCGATACCACCTATTTTACAAGCATTGATAGAAGCTGGATCGGGGCCGATTTTTCGTGCAAAAGGGACCAGATATTTATTGGCATCAGCACCTATCACTCCCGGTTGTAGCGTGATCTTTTGGCCGTTGTCATGAATTTGATGAGAGCGCCAATTATCGGTGAGGGTAATGAGAACGGAATTCGAAACCGCCTGGCCAGATAAACTAGTACCTGCGGCGCGAAAAGTGAAGGGCAGTTCCAGCGTTCGACAGCAACGTATAGCATACAGCACTTCTTCTAAATCTTTTAATCTCAATACCAACTTAGGCACTAAGCGATAAAAACTGGCATCGGTACTATAGGCAAGGCATTTATCTTGTTGAGTAATGATGCGTTCGCTATCAATGCGTTTAACTAATGCGTGCTCAAGTTGAGAATAGATGCCCATGCTTCCTGCTTTATTTTCAGTATATTAACGAAATTATGAATAAGTATAGGGGGTGATGGTGGGTAACAAAAGTGATTAGGATCGGATTCATTCGAAAACCTGTTCAAGAGAGTAGACATTGTTGTATGTTTTATGAGCGCTTAAACAGGAAAGGTACTTAAATCACTCAAATCGAAACAAAAATCGGCTATTCTCTAATAACAAACTTTAAAGTAGGGATTGCTTATGACGATGTATTCTTCCTCCCTCAGCTTATCAAGCGACAAGCTATATCATCCTGCTGAACTCGAACAGCTGCCTTGTAAATCGACCAAAGATATTCCACCGATTGATGAAATCGTCGGCCAAGAACGCGCGCAAAAAGCGGTGGAATTTGCGATGTCGATTAAAGACAAGGGCTATAACATATATGCGACGGGGCAAAATGGCCTAGGCAAACGCACCATGATTTTGCGCTATTTGAACCGCCATCAACCTGATGATATGCAAGTGTTTGATTGGTGTTATGTCGCTAACTTTGAAGATATCCGCCAGCCGAAAGTACTTAAACTGCCAAGTGGTATTGGCAAAGCATTTCGCCAAGATATGGAAAAATTATTGGCGAAATTAGTGAAAGCAATTCCATTGGCGTTTGATAATGAAGTGTATTTTACTCGCTCTGAAAAGTTGAAAAATCAGCTTAATCAAAAGCAGCAATCGGCACTCGAAGAGATCAGCAAAATAGCGAAAGAGAAAGGGGTAAGTCTTACCATTACGTTGCAAGGTGACTATGAATTTATCGCCATGCAAAATGAAGAAGAAGTCCATACCGAAGAAAGCTTTCTTGAATTAAGTAAAAAAGATCAGGAAAAATTCCACAGTACGATTGATGCGTTAGAAATTCAGTTGCGCGGCATGATCCGTCAATTAACGGAGTGGGAAGAATCGTTTAGTGAAAAGATGAAAAAGCTTAACGATGAAACCGCGCTCGAAGTGTTTTCGCATTTGATCAAAGCCTTGAAGAAAAGCTATTCAAAGTACCCAGAAATTAAGCAATATCTCACCGATCTACAAAAAGATATTGTTGAAAATGTTGATCAGTTTTTACAAGAATCGAACGAGCAAAATGAAATTGCCTCCGCCTCTTTAGATAGCAAATTACCGCGTCGTTATTCCATTAATGTGTTGGTCAGTCAAGCTAAAGATTCCTTTCCAATCATAGTAGAAGACAACCCGAATTATCATTCATTATTCGGCTGTGTGGAAACCGCGACCTACAAAGGCACAGTATTTACTGATTTCTCACTAATTCGCGCTGGTAGTATGCACAAAGCCAATGGCGGTGTATTGCTGATGGATGCGATTAAGGTACTTGAGCAACCTTATGTGTGGGATGGCATTAAACGTGCGCTACGTGCTCGCCAGTTGAGCTTAACGTCTCTGGAAAAAGAGGTCACGTTAACCGGCGCAGTTTCGCTGGATCCTGAGCCAATTCCGTTAGATGTAAAAATCATTTTGTTTGGTGACTACCGGACTTATCAATTATTGCAGCACTACGATCCAGAGTTCAGCGAATTATTCCGTGTTACTGCGGATTTTGAAGATGAAATGAAGCGTACCCCAGAAGCAGAGATGCATTATGCGCGCTTTATTTCCAGCATTGTACATGACAACAATATGTTGCATTGCGATAAAAAAGCGATTGCTAAAATCATTGAACACAGTTCACGCAACGCAGGCGATCAGAATAAATTATCGCTTCATTCTGCGCATATTGCCAACTTATTGCGTGAATCTAACTACGTCGCACGGGGGGCAAAATCGAGTTTGATTCGAGCCTCGCATGTCGAACAAGCGTTGAATAACCAACAAATGCGCGTGAGCCGTTTACAAGATAACGTGATGGAAACCTTCACTAATGGCACTACCTTAATTAAAACTGAAGGTAGTGCGGTTGGACAGGTAAATGCGTTGTCGGTGTTATCAACCAGCGACCACATGTTCGGTGCGCCCAACCGTATTACCGCTACCACTGCATTTGGTGATGGCAATATTTTAGATATTGAACGAAATGTGGATCTCGGCGGTAGCATTCACTCTAAAGGCGTGATGATTTTGTCTGCCTACTTAGCTTCAATTTTAGGGCGTAGTGCCAAAATTCCACTGACGACTCATATTACCTTTGAGCAATCTTATGGCGGAGTCGATGGAGACAGTGCTTCAATGGCGGAAGTGTGCGCGATTGTTTCGGCATTTTCGAAACTCCCACTACGACAAGATATCGCGATTACCGGCTCGATGAATCAGTTTGGTGAATCGCAGCCAATTGGTGGTGTGAATGAGAAGATCGAAGGCTTCTTTGATGTTTGCGCTATTAAAGGTAGGAGTTCAACTCAAGGGGTGATCATTCCTCAATCGAATGTCCATAACTTAATGCTACGCAAAGATATTGTTGAAGCGGTGCACAAAGGTGAATTTCATATCTGGGCAATCGAGCATGTCACTCAAGCTTTGTCGATTTTCACCGGAATAGAAGCTGGAGAATTGGAAGATGATTTCACTTATCCTACGGGCAGTATTTTTGGTATCACTCAAGCCAAACTCAATGCGTTGAGAAAATAACACAGTACAAGTTTTATGCGGTGTTAAATTAATTAGAGATAGAATAACGATGATCCTATTCAATTTGCCATGCTTAAAGCTTGTTTTATTTTCTGGAGGACAAATCAATGGGATGTTGTAATCAAGCGCCAAATGGTGGTGGTGATTTAAAAGTGGCTCTGAAACTGTTTGGGATCATAGCTTTAGTTGTACTCGTGCTGGTGGTCATTTTTGGGTAATAGAAAACTGAATCATAAAGTAGGAATTAGAAAGGAAGTGTTTTAATGCGAGACTCATTACGAGAGAAGGTTATTGCGGTTTGTACTAAGAAAATAGAACAAAAAGGCGATAATGTCGGCGTGTCATTTTATGCCTTCTTCGCCAATAAAAACGATAATCCACAGCTTTTAATGGAAGCCGCGACTTGGTGGATCCAAACGCATAAGCTCGATCACTTTGAGAAAGCCATCAAGATAATTGAGATGGTGAAAGCGGGGAAGTAGCTCCGTAGTACAAGTTCAGTGTTGATGGTAGCTTATGCTCGATCTTATCCCTCTGTTGATATCTTAATTTATGACTGGGCAGGAATTAATCACTCCGGCCTTGTCATCCCGCATGAGCCTAGGTGAAGAAGATGCGGGATCTCGCTTTCACGTAAGTTTCACTGGTGTAAGAGATTCCGGATAATTCGTTCCTCATTTCCGGAATGACAGGTTTTAGAATAGTCAAAGCCTAAAGTATTTCTTAGGTAAAGAAATAAACTCGTTTTTGGACATTTCCGTGTTGCATTTTTTCTAATTTAGTAAAGCATGAATTAGCTAGAGTATGGCAAAACTTGCTTCGTCGAATATCTATTACATTTGGATAAGAACACTCTTTTTATAATGCTTCTGACAGACTCACCTGGCAGCTTAACGGCACATAAATTGCGCTGTTTTTGCGAACTTTTTGTTTTTAGCAAAAACCGCGACAGGTGTAATACGCCCGTTTCGATTACTTTTATGGCTGATTAGATTTGCAGTTTTGACAATTTAGCGCAAAAATCACAAGGAAAACACCTTTTGATGATGATTTCCTTGTTGGTAGTGCTAGAATGACAGCATGAAATATATTTCAAGGAAATATTAATATGCTAATTGAGTTTACTGTTAAGAATTATCGTTCAATCAAAGATGAACAACTGCTTAGCATGGTCAAAGATAAAGGCGTTGAACTCGAAGATACGAATTCTTTCACTCCAAACGCACCTTCCGTAGCTCCACTATTACACTCTGCTGTTGTATACGGTGCAAACGCTGCTGGAAAATCAAATCTAATCAAGGCATTGGTGGATATGGAAGTTATCGTAAGAAACTCTGCGTCTAAAAGCCAAGAAGGTGACAACCTACCAATTGATCCATTTTTATTTGATGATTACTCAGCTAAAGCCCCTAGTGAATTTGAAGCAGTTTTTGTAAATGAAGGTATTAAGTACCAATACGGATTTACAGCTACCAAACACCAGATTTTTGAAGAATGGTTAATCGCCTATCCAAAAGGGCGTCCACAACGATGGTTTTCTCGGGTGTTTGACGTGGAGAACAGTATTTACGATTACAAATTTAGCGATAATCTATTGGGTTCAAAAAGTGTCTGGCAAAACGCAACTAGATCCAATGCTCTTTTTCTATCGACTGCAGTTCAGCTGAACAGTGACCAGCTAAAGCCAGCCTTTAACTGGTTTAAAGAAAAGTTAAGACCAACCAATGTTAGTGGGTGGGGGCCAAGCTTTACAGCTTCTCAATGTGAAGATGAAAGCTCAAAAGAACAAATTTTAGATTTTCTTCAAGCTGCTGATTTCAATATTCATGACATTAATATTGAAAAGGAAAAATTCGATCCCAACTCGCTACCTGATGACTTTCCTGATGAGTTAAAAGAAACTCTAATGAGAGAAATGAAAGATAAAGAGATGATCGAAATTAAAACCATTCATAAAACGAAAACGGGGAAGCTCGTACCGCTTGATTTCACAGATGAATCAGACGGTACACAGAAATTTTTCTCTTTCGTCGGTCCTTGGTTGGATATTTTGAAAAATGGCTACATTCTAGTTGTCGATGAACTACACGATAACCTTCACCCCAAGATGGTTAAACACTTAGTTTCATTATTTCATAATAAAGAAACTAACCCTAAAAATGCGCAGTTAATCTTTACTACACATGAGACATCAATCCTCAATCAAGATGTATTCCGCCGAGATCAAATCTGGTTCTGTGAAAAAGATGATAATCAAGAAACCACTCTCTATCCTTTATCAGATTTTAGTCCGAGAAAGGAAAAAGAAAACCTTGAACTCGGATATCTATCTGGACGCTACGGCGCTTTACCATTTGTTAGAGCATTTACAAAGGGGTTAAAGTAAATATGGGGTCAGATGATTTACACCATAAGCGAAAAGCAAAAGCAGAAAGAGATCTTTCTCGCAGAAAATCAAAGCGTTCATCTTATGAAAAAGTTTTAATTGTCTGTGAAGGTGAAAAAACCGAACCTAATTATTTTAATGAACAGGTAAATCACTATAAACTTAATTCAGCAAATGTTGATATCGATGGTAAATGTGGCTCTAGCCCCAAAAGTGTTTTCGAGAGAGCTAAAGAGTTAGCACAAATAGAAGAAAGACGCGGCGATGCTTATGACCGCGTTTATTGTGTCTTCGACAAAGACTCTCACGAGACCTATGCACAAACTCTTGTTGATATAAATAGTTTTGAATCTAACTCTATTTTTATTGCTATAACGTCAGTACCATGCTTTGAATATTGGCTATTATTACATTTTCAATTTTCTACTAAGCCATATCACGCAAGCGGAAAATCAAGCATTGCAGATCAAGTAATAAAGGACTTGAAGATATTTATCCCTCATTACTCCAAAGGGGACGACTCTATGTTCACGCAGCTACTAGACCAACTGGATGTCGCAAAGCAAAATGCTATAAGAGCAAACGAGGCTGCAAGTAATAACCATACAGACAACCCAACGACCCTTGTACATGAATTAGTTGAGTACCTACAGAACTTAAAAAGCGGCTAACGTTTTATATAAGGCGCAATGCCGCATAACCTGCACTGTGTGCTCCCTGTCATCTATCACTCACGCTAACTTATGATGATTATCCTGCAAGCTTTGCAAAACAAATCCGTAGCGAGTGACAATTAATGTAGTGGATTAGCAATTTGGCCTCATGATTAGATGCTCTAGGCTGCATAAGGAAAAATAAGTCAAATCTTAGAATTTGAAATCGGGTTAATTCCGCTTTAGCACGCAATGGGGCAAAAATAAGTTGCTCACATCACCCTCCCTTCGCTGTAAATCTTGATGTCAAATATTTTTCATTGGTAAAGGGAGGGCGTTATTTGTGATCGATTGTTGTGTAATAGTATTAGCGTAAAAAAACACTGTAACTATTCAGCGCGTGATAAGTAGATTCCTGCTCTCGCTTAGGCTCGGCTGGAATGACGCTCTCATAATGTGCGGTGAATATTGAGTCGATATTGAAACTACAAGCGACAAAGACTAGCTCTTCTCCTTGATAAATTAATCCACTTGGCAACAGAAGTTGATATAAGGGGAAGCGGGGATGAGGTTGATTACGCCAAATCCTTTTGGAGAAAATATGTTTATTCCCCAGCTGTCACCCCGCACATGAGCCTAGGCGAAGAAGATGCGGGGTCTTGCTTTCACGTAAATTTCATTCGTGTGATAGATTCCGGATAATTCGCTCTTCATTTCTAGAATGACAAGTTTGAGGATAGATAAAACTACGGCTCATTAACTGATTTAGGGCAATCTGTCAGATCTAGTTATATCGAAGACACTAAACTGGCAAATTATATCCAGACAAATTCATATTACTCATGTCCCCCAAAAAAGTTCAAACTTCATCTGAAATTTGAGCTTTTATTATCGAGTCAACCGTAGCTGAATGGGGGATCTATCAACTGCCATCTAAAGATAATTCAGCAGAGCGACCTTCGGTTTTTAGTTTGGTCTTACTGTCTAAAATGAAGACACGAGCTGGTTCAAGTTGTTGAACATCGACTAAGTAAGCTTTGATTGCACGGGCACGTTCTACCGCGAGACTGCCGAGTTCATCATGGCTAACGTCTTGTACATCAACCAATTGGTTATACATGCTAGTATTGACAGCTTGCTCTAGAACGCCATCGTCAATGTCTTGTTTGCCGGTTTCTTCTTTTAATTGTTCTTCTACTTTATCTTCTTCAGTACTAATACGGATATTGAATTGCTCTTCAAAGCGATCTTCTAAAGCGTCGGATAAATCACTATCTGCAGGGAAGTTGTCAGCACTTAAATCCTCAGGAATCGTATCATCACCACTTTCTTTAAGTAGTATGTTTTGCAGTTTGTGTTCGGCAATCGCTCTGGTGTCTTCCGCTTCTTGAACTGACCCAACAATGCTGAGTTTTAGCTTTGGTCTTTCTTGTAGGGCCTTGGCAACGATATCTAGCTTGCCTTGCTCTTCTTCGGTAATTATCGCTTTACCAGGTTCAAAGATAATGTGGTTTAGCTCTGCATCACTGCCTGCAATACTTGCGATCATTGCGAAAGGAGAAGTTACCGCTTTGGTGATGACGTTGGCAAATGCACCCCATAGCACACTACCAAAGCTAAAGTCTGGAGCGTTGACATCACCGCTCACTTGAACGCCTAAGTCAATCACACCGTTGCGATCTTGTAGTAGTGCTATCGCTAGTGATAACGGTAGACTAGTGGCAAGATCAGAATGACTTGGTTCACCTAGTTTTAGTTGGTCAATGACCATGTGATTTTCACCAATTAAGTTGTTGTCTTTTAATTTATACTTTAAATCAAGAGATAGCTGACCTTTATCAATGTAATAACCGGCATAGGTACCTGAGTATGGATTTACCGAGGTCAACTCCACGCTCTTAAAGATTAAATCTAAGTCCAAATATGGATTTTTAATCAATGGATTAATATCACCTTTTAAGGTAACGGGGGCGTATTTATTGATTTTACCTTTTAAGTCGACGCTTGCGCTGGTACCCGGGGTGGAGGATAGGTGTTTAATTGAACCATTAAGTGACTCAATCCCAGAGGCAAAGCTTGGTGTTAATGAATAATCGGCAAAGTAGGCTGAGCCATTGCTAATATTGATACTATCAACATCCACAGAGTAGGGCCTGCTGTTTGGGTTGCTTGAAGCACTTTTTGATGTAGAAGTTGGTTGAGGTTTAACTAAGTTGCCAATGTTGGTGCGCTGTTGTTTATCAATCAATACCTTGCTGTAAAGAGAGTTAAAGTTAATTGAATTGATTTGGATGCTCTTTTGACTGAGATTGAAGCGTAAGTTATTCACCGCCATATTCGACCATTTTATCAGCGGCTGATATTCCAATTTATCGCGTACTAGTAAGCTGGCAATATTGGTTTGTCCTGTAAATATCGCATTACCTTTAGTATCAGCGCTGAATTGACCTTTAGTTGATAACTTACCATCTTGTAAACGCACATTAAGGTATGGATCAATATAAGCTTGGAATTGGCTTAATTCTAGTTGATCTAGGTTGATATCACCATTAAAGGTAAGGCTTTTGGCATTAATTTTACCTTGGCTAGAGAAGCGACCACGAGTGTGATCGAGCGGACTTTTTACCCATGAGTTCACTTCTAAATTGAGATCGTAATCAATTGGTTGAGAGAGATCGCTAATGATGTTATTAGCTTCAATGTTGAAGGGATTGATACGCCAATGTACCCCGTTGCTGACCATTTTCTCGTCGATATTAATATCGTTATTATTCATGGCGAATTTGTGTAAGCGTACAATCCAAGCTGTGTCATTTTGAGTAGGTTGCTTACTGACGGTTACGCTAGGTTGCACTACCTCTTCTGATTCTATTGCTTCGCTTTTATCTGTATCGGCGGCTTTCACACTTACGGTAGGCTGTGGTGCTGCTTGTTTAGGTGTAAATAAGTGTTGTAGGTCGAGCCCTTTTTTGTCGAATAATGCATCAATCCATAATCCGTCAAGGGTCAGTGAACCAATATCAACCGTATGATCTTTATTGGTCAGGGCGATAGCATCTAATGTTAAGCTTGGCAGTTTAATTTTATCGTTTTCACCATCAGTAAAATTGAGGTCTAGTAGTTCAAAGCGACCTTTGCTGATGGAGTAGTCAAAACGCGTAGGTTCATTTTTAGCTTGGAATTCAGTTGAGAAGTTGAATTTACCGTTAGTCAGTTTGGCATCTAGTTGCTTTTTGGCAAATGGCCAGAAATTCGATAGGGTAATATTGTTCATGCCCAATTTACCTTCGATAGCAAAAGGTTCAAATTGGAATTTACCTTCTAGATCTAACGAGCCATTATCCGAGCCTGTTACATTGATGGAGAACTGGTTTTCTTGGCTTGAATCGGTTGATTGGCTTTCGCTACTTTTCACAATCATTTCGGCTTGAGAATCCAATTGTGGCAAACGAATATTTAAGCCTTGGTATTTTAAATGTGCGCCAGTTGGGGTATCGATATAATCGAATCGGCCATTGGTTAGTTGAATATCACGCGCGTGAAATGGAGGAAGGTTAGAAGAAGGCTCATCAGTTTCTTTGGTTTCTTCTGTTGGTTTTGAGGCGTTCGTAACAGACTCAATAATATCGGTAAAGTTGAAGTTACCAAGGTTATCGACACGCACCATCTTCACATCCGGTTGTTGTAGATAAAGGTGATCTAAGCTTGGAGTGAAATGCAGCACACTACGCCAGAAACCAATTTGTAGATCTAAGCGCTCAAAGCTAACAAAAGATTGGCTGTTATCCGCATCTTTAATTTCAAAACCATCGACTCTGAAGCGTAGTAAAAATGGATTGATGCGCACTTTCTCAATATTCACTTGTCTGCCAAGTCGTTCAGAAAGTGTGGTTGGAACTTGTGATTGAAATACAGCAGGAACAATTAACCCTAAGATCAGAGCATAAGTCGCATAAGCTGCACTTAAATAAGACACAATTCGAATAATACGAGGGGCTTGTTTAAAGCGGGAACAAGCAGTTTTAACTTTGCTGAGCATACGGGGTGTGTATCCTATTACGATTTAATTTCAAAGGTCAGGCATCAAGCTACAAAATGTATTTTCAAATGCTTGTTTGAAGGGTAGCTATTATATCGCTCTATTGATAATAGCAAAGGTGTATTTGAAGGTTTTTCTTAATTGAATGTCAGGTTTTTGTTACATTGATAAGTTCAATGACAGCGTCAGATTAATTGTGTCTGTGAACGGTTTAGCTTGGCCAGAATACGCTGTATAAAGCCAAAGAAAGTGGACGTAATTGTTCTTATTTCTTTTATAGTGGCGACTAACTTTAGTTAATAGACTGTCAAAAATTTAGATTCAAAGTTAAGGCGCTGAAAGAAATTTGAGCGCCCTAATTTTATATTAAGAAGTCTTACTTTCTGCAAACCGAGACTAGGCAAGGGCTGTAGAAGCATCAAAAAATAGTTCACCTTTTCTTGTTCAAGTTTTTCGATGATCTAGTGCAGGTTTATGCAATTTATTGTGATGAAAATCACGCTATTATTCGTTTTGTCAATGAGTTCAATACAGAATTTGTTTTAAGAAAGGAGCTAATTATGAAATTGTTATCGACAACACTGCTTGTGACTTCTTTAGTACTAAGTTCAGCAGCAATGGCTTCTACTTCAAACGGAATGACGCTTAGTGTGAGTTCTCTCACTGGCGATCAAGCGGTAGTTAAGGTGACCCAGGATGGTGAACCGCTAGCAAACTACCCAGTAGAAATTAAAGGTTTTGGTCCTAAACAAGCAATGACTGATAGAAATGGTGTGCTTGTTGTGAGTAATGTGGCTGGATCCGGTATGAATTATGTTTTCACGGTTCAAGATCAGCAAGGGAACAAAATTTCAGAAGATGCGTTTTTAGCGAACAAACGTCGTTAATACAGTCTTGAATAATCAATGACTTGGTAAGTTAATGAAAAGTCATTGCGATAAAAATGCCGCTAATTTTCTTTTGGAGTGATCCCTTGAAATTAGCGGCATTGTTGTTTTTATATCTTTCAGACAGGTATGTATTGAATCCAGATTAAGACGCTGTTTGCGCTTTGAGTTCAACGGTTTCTTCTTGCTCTGTTTGTGCAATTGGCTCACATTTATCAACAAACCAACCCATGTAAGAACATAGAATTGTCACGAAGATACAAATAAAGCTCAGCCACATGAAAGGCGCATAAGAGAGTGTTGCAACACCTAAAATACTCGCCATGTAGATACCGTTATCACTCCACGGCACCATACCGGAAGTTAACGTGCCACCAAATTCAGCATTTCGAGAAAGGTTCTTACGTTGGTAACCTAAGCGGTCGTAGTTCTTAGCACAAATCTTCGGCGTCAGAATTAAAGACACATACATCGCCGAACCAAATACGTTACCCATAAAGGCGGTCGCAATAGTGCTTGAAGCAAGAGAGCCAGCGCTTTGAATACGTTTTTCGAATAGTTTGGCTACCGTTTCTAATAGACCTACCTTATCAAGCAGCCCACCAAAACCTAGACCAAATACAATCACCGTCACTGAGCCTAGCATCGAAGACATGCCACCGCGGTTTAAGATCGCATCAATGAAATCAACACCAGAGCTAATACTGTAAGGTGCCCATGCAGTATTGAATGCAGTTAGGAAATCAATATCTTGCACATACACTGCCCACACGATACCCAGCAGAGAGCCAAAGCTAATCACTGGGAATGACGCCATGCGCATCGCCAGTAAACCAAGAACAATAATCACCGGCACAAAGGAGAGTGGGGTAATGGTAAATTGTTGCTCCATAGCCATGATCACGTCTTGAACTTGTGACATGTCGACTTTGCCCGCATAGTGGAAACCAAATGTGGTAAACAGCACACCAGTAATGATATAGCTGATTAAAGCAATAGGAAGCATGCCTTTGATGTGCTCCATGACTTCTACATTCGACATAGAAGACGCCAAGATCACAGAGTCAGAAAGCGGCGACATTTTGTCACCAAAGTAACAACCAGACAGCACTGCACCAGCAGTAATTGGAGCGGGAATGCCGAGACCTTGCCCAATACCCATCATCGCAATACCAGCTGTACCTGCTGAGCCCCAAGAGGTCCCCGTAGCAAGAGCGGTTAATGAACAAATGATCATAGTAGCTAAAAGGAAAATAGAAGGGTGTATTGCTTTCAGACCATAATAAATAATGGTTGGAACGATACCACCAGATATCCAGGTTCCGACAAGCGCGCCAACCGCCAGTAAGATCAACACGGCACCTAAACCATTTGAGATTCCATTTAAAGCGGCTTTTTCTAAATCTTTGTATTTATGGCCAAGATAGATACCTAAACCGATAATGATAAACCAACCGATATAAAGCGCGAGCTGGATAGGAAGGTTGAATTTAGCAGTAAAAGAGAATGCCAGTAATAAGAACAGTCCTAGAGAAATAAAGACCTGTGTCAAACTGGGTAAGCGCGTTGGCTGATACGTCATTGTCGCCTCTAATTAATTTTATACATTTGGAATGATACCCGTTGTACTTGAAGCCGCAGCTTTGTTACCAGCGTTCATTCACCCCAATCATTTAGGCAAGCTAAACTCATGGGGCTTCATTCACTTGTCGCCTCACTGCAACTCCAATTACTTTCTGTATGGATTCCACCGGTCTCAAAAAGACATCGGTAATTTTAAAGGCCTGCACTTTACATGAAGTTTATGAATATATCGAAAATAACCAATAATAATGTGATTTTAATTTGCCGAATTTAGTTTTATTGATATTTACTGTTGTTTATTTGCTCGTCTTTGAAGTTTTTGTTAAGTCTATGGTGTGTTTTTGTTTTTAAACAAGAGGGGAATTGTTATTGAATTCACTGTGCTAGGCTTATATCCAAGTGGCTTTAAGATATTTTATTCTTGCTGAAACTCGTACCTTGAAGTTACTTGGGCATGGATTCAGTGGTAAAGTTCGAGTTCAAAGATGAAAGAGAAGGTACAACATGGCTGGTTTAAGTTTATTAACCTTATTAGATGATATTGCATCAGTGTTAGATGATGTCGCCGTCATGTCTAAAGTGGCGGCTAAAAAAACAGCCGGTGTACTTGGTGATGATTTAGCATTAAATGCTCAGCAAGTGACGGGAGTACGAGCAGAACGAGAAATCCCCGTGGTATGGGGCGTGGCGAAAGGTTCTTTTCGTAATAAGTTGATTTTAGTGCCATCGGCATTAATTGTGAGTTCGTTAGCGCCTTGGTTGATCATGCCGGTTTTGCTACTCGGTGGTTTATATCTTTGTTATGAAGGCGCTGAGAAAGTTCTCGAAAAGTATTTGCCGCATCACCATCATAGTGTACAAGAGAATGCAGAGGCCATTCCACAAGACCTTGTGGCCTACGAGAAAAAGAAAATTAAAGGTGCAATCCGTACCGATTTTATTCTTTCATTAGAAATTATCGTGATTGCGTTAGGTATCGTTCAAGGGCATTCACAACTGACGCAAATTATCGTGGTAAGTTTAATTGCTTTTATTATGACTTGCGGCGTGTACGGTTTAGTAGCGGGGATTGTAAAGCTAGATGATTTAGGTTTTTACTTACAACGTAAAAGTGAAGGCCAAGGTATTATGAATTCAATCGGTAATGGCCTCGTTGCCACTGCGCCTAAGTTAATGAAAGTATTAACCGTAGTCGGAACCGTCGCGATGTTTTTAGTCGGAGGCGGTATTATCGAACATACTATCCCCGCGGTGCATCATTTGACCGATGGCATGATCCAATCGGTGGTGAGTTTGCCAGTTGTAGGCTCTATACTGCCATTCATTATCACCGGCGTGCTTGGATTAGCGGCTGGCGCGGTATTAGTAGGTGTGTTTACTTTACTTGGTAAGGTAAAAGCGAGCATCACAAGTTAATAATCAGAGTCTACAAATCGGTAAATACCAACTATCCTTACTAGATTGATTCTAGGTTTAGGAGGGCGTGATGAAAGGAGTAATTGCGCCTGATGCTGGCTATTGGAAAACGAGCTATTGGAAAGTTGGTTATTGGAAAGCTGTAGCCTTAATGTTGATTCTAACAGCACTAGGCTACAGTACTTCACCATCAGAGAATAATCAAACCACCCCTGACTCTCAAAGCCTTCCATCGCAATCAAATATTATGAAGCCTGCATCTTTAATTTCGCCAGAAGTCGAAGCGATGCAAATTGTACAGTGTCATTGTCAATTACTTGATTCGACAGTGGATCTTCCCATTTACTGTCACTTGAATACCCAATCAGATTCTTATCAACTTGATCTATCTTTTAATTATTATGAGAGTTCTCAACGATACTTGATCTTGTTATCTCATGGGCTAATCTCTCCTTACTGTCAGGCTGTGAATTTACATGAAGTTGAAGGTAGTGTGATGATAACGATCTTTGCGACTCAAATTCAGCGTCAATACGATTGCCTAAACAAGCATTGGCAAGACTGGCAGCCAATTTCAAAGCCTACTCATTCACCATTTGTGGTGTTTCTAAATCAATGTCGTACATGGGATGAAGAACACCCTGACGCTTTCCATTGCAATGTTGACTGGTATGAATATGTGCCGATACTCGTGTTTACCTTTGCTGACATGCAGTCTGTCAGTGAACTAAACATCGGACAGAGCAATACTTTCATTCAATCGTTTTGCCAATTCGGTTTAAAAGAGTTTGGAGATGCATTGTATCTACTTGAAGTACCGAGTTTTAATTTAGCAAAAATGAAGCATTGCAGCTCAGAGACCGAAACAGAATGGTTGTCGATTGATTCTGAAATAGGGCCAACTTCGGCGAATAATGTGATTTAGGGGGAAGGTAGCTGGAATCATTTACAGAAAATTGATTTCTTTAAACTAGCCGAGCGATAACCCTCACTCGGCTAACAACACACTAATTTATGCTTGTGCAATCTCTTGCTCTAAATATTGGATAATATCATTCGACTCATACATCCAAGTCACTTCACCGTCTTTTTCAATGCGTAGGCAAGGTACTTTCACGCGGCCACCACCATCGAGTAGGATTTGACGGTGCGGTTCAGTTTTAGCATCTCTTAATTCGATATTTAAGCTATTACGTTTCATGGCACGGCGAACTTTGACGCAAAATGGGCAGGCATCAAATTGGTAAAGTGCGAGCTGTTGAGTGCGAGCATTGATAACTTGTTGAGCTTCTGGAGCACGCTTTACGCTGCGTGGTGAAAAGATAAAGTTGAGTAATAAAATGATGCGACCAAGGATCCAGCGAATAACGGCCATGTTAGTGTCCTTTTGATGAGGTTGGAGAGTGAGCGGCATAATAAAGCAAGTGTTGGATATTCAAAAGTGAATACCAAAAACTTCTGTTACAAGGTATAAAAAGCTGACTTAGTGAGTAATACAAAGTCAGCTTTCATATATAAATAGTTTAATTACAGCGCTTTAATGTAATCAATAATCGCGTCTGATTCGTACATCCAAGTTACTTCACCAGCTTTCTCGATGCGTAAGCATGGCACTTGCCCTTTACCGCCACCGTTGATTTGTTCTTCACGGAAGTCTGGGTTTTTGCGAGTATCACGTAATTCAAGCTCTACACCTAATTCAGCCATTGCACGACGTACTTTTTGACAAAATGGGCAAGTTTCGAAGTGGTATAACGCCAGTCCTTGAGTGTTTTTCTCAGTCATCATTTTCTCCTAAGAGTTTAAATTTTAATATCGCTTAGCCCAATCAAATCGATATAGGCACTATTACATTTATATTTGGTTGATAGCTCATCTTCCGCTTTAAACTTAGACACGCTTTGGTCGCGAGAAATTTCAGCTAACTTGTTATTCACTAATGCTTTATAAGTTTCACTGTGGCTATACCATTGAACTTCGTAGTTTTTAATTAAATAAGCACCAATTTTATAGCTGTCTTCGGTATGAAGGTAACTACACACAAAATAGCGAGTAACATCTGAATCAGAGAGTCTTTTATCGGTGGCGGCGTGGCTAGAAAAAGCCAGCATAAAAGAAAAGCTAATAGCGAAAAGTCGAACCATTAATGGGCGAAGCATCCGTGTTCCTTAATATGAAATAAGTTCATCGAGTTTCGGTTTATATCCAAGCATCATATCAAACAAGTGAATGAAAAAACCATTACCGACTTACATTACGTCGTTATTCTTGCAAGGTTTCCCAACTAATTTCACATTGCTTATCATCACTTGATACATAAGCCGTATTGCCCGACAACATCACCCCTAAATCTAAAGTTCTGGCGGTCATTTGGCTGAATGTTTGAATGCCTTGATGTTCTAAACGAACGATAGTGGCATTGAGTTGAGAAAATTTAGATTCATTTTGCTTCCACCACACATCTGATTTTGTATTAAAGCTGTATACTTTAACTTGTTTGACAAGGCGCGTGGCTTTCTTAATGCGCTCAAGATCTGGCTCACCGGCTTCAATCCAAAGCTCGATTTGATCATCTAATGTCTTTAGCCAAATATCTGGTTCTTCAATGCTTGATAAGCCTTTGGTGAATTGAAGATCTTGGCTAGCATTAAGGCAAAATGCGATTAAGCGAGCCATCATACGTTCTTCATTTTCTGAAGGGTGCTGCGCGATAGTCAGATTAAAAGAATCATAATAATCACGATTCATATCAGTAAGAGCGATGCGGAATTTGTATATAGTGGGTTTTAAAGCCATGAGAAATCAACATTGAGAAAAAGGGTAGTATACCCAAGTCACTTCAAGATGATAGCGATGAATTCTGCACCTTGAAGTCACTTGGGTATAAATGTACGCGAATAAAAGAAATACCCAAGCCTTTTTATAGTAAGCCAAAGCGTGGCAGTCATTTCGAGCCTACGCTACATTATGTTTATGGAATGGATTAGGACATTAACCCAATGACAACCAAAGCCGATAACACTTGGTACTACCAAACCTTTGCTACTCAATCTTGTGATGTCATCTTAGTTGGCAGCGATGATGGTTTGCATATTTTGCATCTAGAAACCGGAGCCGGAAAAAAAGATGGCTTTAAAGTCGAGCCTAATTGGGTAGAAGACCCAACACGCTTTGCTGATGTGAAAGAGCAACTGATTGAATACTTTGCAGGCAAACGCATAGAGTTTGATTTCACCACGCCATTGAAACCTCTAGGAACCGATTTTCAGCAAAGCGTGTGGCATGCGTTGAACCAAATCCCAACTGGTAGTACATGTCGTTATATGGATATCGCACAACAAATTAATAATCCCAAAGCGGTACGTGCCGTTGGTGCGGCGATAGGGCGCAATCCTATTCCGATTATTATTCCCTGCCACCGAGTTGTCGGCGCGGATGGTAGTTTAACTGGCTTTGCTCACGGGCTAGAGATGAAGCGGATGTTGCTTAATCTTGAGGGCTGTAAAGTAGCCTAGTAACGAATATTAGTCATCAAAAATTAAAACCACTAACGATCAAATAATAATTCGTTAGTGGCTTTTTCGTTTAGCACTATGGTTAGTTATAGATCTTTTGTTAGTTATTTTTTGCTGATTGATTATTGTTTTATTGACTGATGCTTTTTGGGTAACAAGGCTAAGAAATTATCTCGTGCGACTTTGTTGGCGACATCGGATGGGAGTGCATCGAGAAATACATCAAAATCACTGGCCAGTTTTGGTAGTGAATCAAACTTCCCAACCACATCTGAACCGATAATGAATTTGTTTGGATAAGATTCTACTAATTTAACCCAGTGCGCATCAGGATGACCATTTTCATCAAGCAAATAGTCATCTAATAAACTCCAAGACATATCAATGTAAAGGTTCGGGTAGGTTTTGACCATGCGACTAATTTCTTTATATAAGAACTTCATGTGAATTCGGCGATTAATGGATAAGCTAGTACCGGCATGCGCCCAAATAAAACGCGTTTTCGGGTTCATTTTTATCGCGCTTTCCATTTCTGACATAAAGATAGGGCTATTTACGCGGGTAGAGGTGATATTAGAATGCAGCATGATTGGTAAGTCATGTTTAGCCGCTAAGCGATAGACTCTCATTAATGCTGGGCTATCTGCGCGTGCCGTTTCGCCATAAGTTAAGGCAGTTAGATCATCATGGCGAGTAAACACTTCTCCAATACCTTGCCAAAAATCTGGTCGCCACTTCAGCATTAATTCAATGTGATCAACCGCATTCATATCGGTGGGATTGAAGCCAGTCAGAAAAGGATGAAAACGAGATTGTTGTTCTTTAGGTAAAGATTCAACGGCTCTGGCGACTATTTCATCTGTTGCGCTATACCAATAAACTTTAGCGTCATCCCCCATATAGTAAGGTGGGCGTTGAGGTTCATCTTTATGCCACTTCTTTACTAAGCTAATGCCAGAAATCATCGCATGATCTATGTTGCCTTCATCCATTTTGGCAAGCAATTTTTTCATACCTTCGCTTTCTTGGAAGAAGTTAACATAATGCAAGTGACCATCAGTGTAGTGGTAATCTCTTTGGTCTGCCGCCCATAAAGGATTGCTAATAAGAGTGACTGTGGCAGCTAAAGTGGCTAACCAAGGTTTCATACTTTCTCCTGGTTTTTGATGAATTGGCATTATCAAGAGTCGTTACTCGGGTATAAATTACATCGGCTGATAATGTTTTGTGTCATTATTCAAATAGGTGGCTCGTTGTAATGTTTTTAGAATAGTGGAAAAAATAGGACATTAATAAAATTAAATGGTTTCATTCAAGGCTTGATTGCTTTAAATCGTATAGTATTGATTAAACCTGAATCAATAAATTAATCCATAATGCTAGAACACATATAAATGAAACTCAAAATGCCAGCATACGATGTTTTATATTGTTGGTACCAAGGTGAATGTAGCTGTGTAGATAACGGAAAACCACAAATAACCACGCAACAATAACCCCAAAGAAACTATCAATATGTAGGCTGATATATAAAGTACATACCACATAAAACAGTACTGGTATTTCAAATAAATTGGCAAGGTGTCGATTCGTTTTAATTACCATCTCTGGTAGGTTTTCCCCTTGCATCAATTGAAAATACTTCACACTGACTTGTTTGGTCTTCACGCTATTGATACGAACTTTCAGCGTCACACAGCCAACAATAAAAATCAGCAACACCATCGCTGCCATTGGATAAAGCATAAATATTTCCTTGTGAGTGTTTATTTAACTTCAGGTTTTGGATAAAAGAGATTTAGAACAACTTAACCAGTATGTAGTGTATGGAGTTTTGGATCGCTTTGCTTGTTATTATTTTCTTTTATCGTGATAGTATTTTGAGTCAATAATGGTTGTGAATTAGAAGCAAGGAAGCGATATGACACCAGTTTATTTATTTGATTGGGGTGATACCTTAATGGTCGATCACCGAGAGCAGACTGGGCCAATGTGTGATTGGTCGGAAGTGACAGCGGTAGATGGATCCGTTGAAACGTTAGCCATTTTATCGAAAAGTCACCGCGTCTATGTTGCAACTAATGCCGCTGATTCTTCTGAAGAGGAAATCAAGCGAGCTTTTGAGCGCGTGGGATTAGATCAGTATATAAATGGCTATTTTTGTAAGTCTAATTTAGGTATTGAAAAAGGTTCGCCAGCGTTTTTTGAAGAAATTGTTCAACACTTAGGTGTCAATTCAGACCTTATTACTATGGTTGGTGACTCTTACAATAATGACATTGCTCCTGCAATTTCGGCGGGCTTAAAAGCGATTTGGGTAACGCCAAGTAATAATTCGAATCAAGCTCATGACGACGTAAACCAAATTAACAACTTGCGAGAACTATGCGGATAATACATAGATTCTGAATGGTTATTTTTGACCCCAAATTAGGACTGACATATGAATATGAAAGCGTTTTCTAGCCTAGTCGGCTTGTCTTCCCATACTCTTCGATATTATGAAAAAATTGGTTTGCTTAAGAATATTCATCGAAATAGTAGCGGTCATCGTGAATATACCAATAAAGATTTTATCTGGATTGGTTTTGTGAAGCGATTAAAAGACACCGCGATGCCTCTAGATGAAATCTTACAGTATGCAAAGTTAAGAGAGCAGGGGGCGGAGTCGCTATTGGAACGACAACACTTATTAGAACAGCATCAACAAAACTTAAAAAAATATATTGATGAGCAACAGAAACACATGGCGGCTTTAGAAGAAAAAATTAGCCTATATAAAAATGGAAAAGTGAGTTGACTTAGAGTGAACTCTAACTTGTATGGTGTGCTTATTCTTAACTAAATAGGTACATAAACCATGCAAAAATCACGCTTTGAAATTGGGTTACAACTACTGTCTGAAATTGATGGCGAAGCCGGGCATAACGTCATCGAGAGCTTGCAAGATATTTGTCCAGATCTTGCTAAGTACACCATTGAATATCCTTTTGGCGATATTTACTCACGCCCAGGGCTTGATCTGAAATCCCGAGAAATAGTAACGGTAGCCGCACTCACTGCCTTGGGAAATTGCGCCCCTCAACTCAAAGTTCACCTACATGCAGCATTGAATGTTGGATGCAGTGACGATGAAATAAAAGAAGTAATCATTCAAATGTCGGGTTATGCAGGATTCCCTGCGGCATTAAATGGAATGTTTGCATTTAAAGAAGTACTAGAGGATAGAAGTGAACAAAACCCGCAGACCTAAATCTGCGGTTATCCCTCGATCGCTTAGAATCTTATCGCTTGGTATTTGAAAGCTTAATCAAAGCCAAGCGTAAGAAATTAAGGTAGATAATCGTCATTACGTAGTAAAAACCATTACATTATTTATTTAATTGTACGGCGGTGTTTCGGAATGACCATACTTTGTGACCTTTTTGCATTGCCTTACCCATTAAAACAATAATGATAGCTCCAAGTAAAACTGGCGTGACCAAAAATCCCCAACTTTGTCCTGATAACATGATAAGCAATGGATTAGCACCTGCAGGTGGGTGTGTTGTTTTAGTGACTAGCATAGCGCTAACGCCAAGCCCTGTTGCAATCGCTAGAGTAATTGGCGTCACACCAATCAGTTGCACAAATGCTACTCCTATTATGGCGGTAACTAAGTGACCTAATATTACATTTTTAGGTTGTGCTAATGGGCTATCAGGTAAACCGAATACTAGAACTGCGGTCGCTCCAAAGGGAGCCATTAGCATGATGGTTTCTTTTAAGGTGGAATCAAGAAGTGAAAGAATACCAATTGCCACAGTAGCTCCAAATCCTGCAAATATAGCGGTCATTATTCTATTCATAAAGTTCTCCAAGTTAGAGTTTCAAGGTAGACCAATCTGTCTACCTATTGCCAATGTAGACAACTTGGTCTACTCTTGTCAAGTCAAATGAATTAGGAAAATTTATGAACGAAAAACGTCAATTACTTATTGAGACAGCACTGGCTCTTTTTTATCAAAATGGCATTAATTCGGTAGGGATAAATGAAGTGCTAAAAGTATCCGGAGTGGCGAAGAAAACGTTATATAGCCACTTTGATAGCAAAGAAGCTTTGATTCTAGCTGTGCTTGAGCATCGACATGAAATTTTCACGGCTTGGCTTGCAAGCAAGCTGGATGGGATAACTAATAATCACGATTTGGTTGAAAAACTATTTCATGCACTCAATTCTTGGTTTATAGGTTCAGAACCTACTTTAGGCTCTTTTAGAGGTTGTTTTTTTATTAATAGTTCTGCTGAATTCAGTGATCCAAATAGTGATATTTCGCTTTATTGCCATAAGCATAAGCAAGAGGTAAAAAACCTTATTGGACAGAAAATGAATACGGAGGATTCTCTATTTCTTGATGCGCTCTGTATTATGAAAGAAGGCGCAATCACCACCGCATATATAAGCGGTGATTATGATGTTACCGATCAATGCATCAAGATATTAAATGCAAAAATGGCTGAGTGAATCAAAAAGGATGAACAAACAAAACCCACAGACCTCAATCTGTGAGTTTAGTGTCTTATTAGCTTTTAAGTAACTCTAAACTCAGAGTAGTGGCAAGCTTAGATCAGCTGCATTGTGGTTATGCAGGTTCTTGCTTTATCAGTAGTGCTTAGTACTTCGGTGCTGGTTTTGTCGTTATAAGTAAACGTCACTTCTAAGTTTTTGCGATCTTTTGGCATCCACAAATCAATGAAGCCGTCTTTTTGTGTGGTGATTTGGCCGTATTTCAACACCTTTTTATTATCTAAATCGACGACTTTTATCATCATGGTTTTTTCGACCATTTCACCTTGGCAACCAGTTGGTACGTGGTAGCCGCATGGGTGAGTTTGGTTTTCATAAGGGGCGATAGACAATAAATGCTGATCTTTGGTTGGGATCTGAATTTGGCTGTCGTCATCAAATCTTGCCACAATCACATCAGGCATGACTTGAATCGATGCGGTGCCTTTGCGGTGATACTCATGCGCTTTTTCTAATGCTTGTGGGGCAGTTAATCCTTCAAATTTATCGGCTTCATTGGCCAAAGTTGAAAAAGATAAAGCTGCGGCGAATGCGCTAGTGAGTAGTGTTGTTAGCGTTAAACGTAGGTTCATTGTATCCTCCTAACACTTCCAATATTGGTCGTGTATGTATTCAAAAGTTAAGTTTTTAATTGTGTTGATGTATTGAATTACAACCAAACAGATTGAATAGGAGGTCGTGACAAATTAGGTAGCGTTAAAGAGGGGATGGATTCGGTATGGTCATTATATCCTGAAGCAGCTGATGGATTGCTTTCAATACCCAGTGCAGTCGGTAAGGTCGCATATATCGTAGTGCATGAAGCGCAGTGATCATTGCTATGTTGAGTCGAGTCTGAGCATGGGTAATCAGTCGTTAGACTAGTTTTGATCATGCTGGAACAAGGAGAACTATGTTGTTGTTCACCTGACTTTGCTTGCTCGGAATAGTTGATATCTGATGACATTTGAGCCATTGAAATGGGAGTAGCAACACTCACACTCGACAGTACCACGGAGATCAAGGTCATCAACAATATCAGCGAATTGTGAAGTTTAAAGCGAAGCATATAAGCCAATGACTCGTCGTGAATGAATAGATACTGGATAATAATAAAGGTTCCTACTGGGGGAAGGTCAAGATGAAGATCAAAGTTAAATGCTAAATTTGAAATTTACTTTTATCGCCGATATCAAAGTGAAACGGTTGTCTAAACTTGGCAATGCCAATGGTAAAGAGCAACACAGTAGATAGGCCAGCGGCGAGATAAAAAACCGGCAACCAAATTGGCAGAGCGAAGCAAATCCAGAACAGAATTAATACCAATGGGGTAATTCGAATTAATTGAATGCGGAAGCAGTAGTACTCTTTGATGGAAAGGCCGCACCACACGGCGAGGCTTGCTCCAACCGCAATCGGTGTAAACAAATTCGCAATGAATAAACAAACCGCAAATAGGGCGCTACTTTGGATAAACCAGCGAATGATTTTGTCATAAAGATGCACACAAGCACTGGCGATCAATGCGCTCACAATTAGCAATGGTACGCCATATTGTTCAAGCCCGAACCCTAACAAAGCAATCGCAATGGCTGACAATAAAAAGCACGAGCGATACACCGCCACGGTAGCGTAGTCGATGCGATCGAGTCTTGCTTTAAAGTGAATGTCAGCCATAACTGATTTCTTATTAAATATTACTTAGTTAGTTATAGATTTTGAATGTCGATCAGCGTGTCAGTATGTAGTCTAAAGCACCCGTAATCGCGGCTATTTGAGCGCGGTTACATTCATCATCGGTGATTTAATGGAGATAAAATTCTCTCTTTATGCATAGAAAAACTGAGCAACACAAACAGTATTTTGTTAGATTGGTCACAATAATACATTAGTAGAGACAAATAATTCACCTGTATTTAATAGGTGAATGGTAAATTCACGTTTATCCTCTTGGTGCGTTAGTTGTTTGTCATGTAAAAAATGCCACACTGACAAGTAAAATACTATATGAGTTAGATAATATGCTTTACGTGAAACGATCTGATATCCGCTCACCATAGGAAATGAATCGGTTAGATGATAAATAAAGTAATAGTATTTTCCTTGTTGTATTTTTTACAACCTATTCCAGTGATAGGATAAATAGATCAAATGGTCATGTAGTTAAATATTATCTTTCCTGACATTGTGGAAAATGGCATTTAAATTACTATCACATATGTTTTTCAAGCTAAGTGTGAAAGTAAATAGATTATTACGGGTCTTGATAAAATGTGTGTACATATGAAAGGTATATGAAAAATTTAAAAAGTACGATAATTTGTTGGTTATTAAATATAAGATAAAATTATTAACTTAAGTTTATCGTTGTGCGGATAAAAATTTGTGCTAATTGCATTTTTCCAGTATTGAGATGTGCATTATTAAAAGTATTAATCTAGTGGGATATGATTATTTTATAAGGATTAATCACTTTTTAAGTCATAGTTTGTATGTGTTAGGTAAAGATAATGTTACGAGTAATTAATGATGTTTAGTTATAAGATTATATTTTTTAGTTTAAATAAAAGGATGAAAAATTTTATGCATAATTATAAGTTTATGTATTGTTTAGCAGTTTTCTTGGTTGGTTGTGGTAGCTCTGGTTCGGATATTGATGAAAAGTCGGCAGTGGTTTCTAATGTTAAAGTCAATCAATTTTTATCAGCAATTAATCAAGTTAATCATTGTGGTGCAACACAAGATGGTTGGACAAATAATAGTGAAGAAGTGTCTATTCAAGTTGATGACGTTATAAGTAGTGAAACGGTTTCTTATTATTGTAAAAATAATAAGGTAGCTTTAGATTCTAAAGGGAATTTTTCCCAATTAAATTCTAAGGAAACTTGCCTTGATAACTCATGCCGTACGGATGTGGATTACACTCGCTCAGTCTTCAGCATACATAACGAGCATATGTATATTTATAACGTAGAAGCTGAATCTGATTTTAGTAATTTGATTTTACCAATAGAAGATGATACTTATTTTTATAGTGTTAGTACGTCTCCCTTAACCGATGGGGTGAAAATACACCGCGAAAGTAATGAATTATACAGTACTATGTATTCTCAACTCTTGAATAGTGATGAGACCCAATATTATAAACTTTATGTAAGGGGATCTGATAACTTAATTTATAAAGTTGACTCTGATAGTTTTAATGATTCTATTCAAGCTTCGGTTAATATCAATATGAGTACGTGGTTAGTAATGGATTTTTTACTGGATAGTATTTTAGATGAAGGTGATTTATCTAATGATGCTCAGCAAGACTTATACTTAACTAGTGATTTTGATGTTTCAAATAATTTCGATGTAAATAACTTTAAATATTATTATAATAAGCTAAAAAGTACTTTTGCAACGAATGAACCTAAGTTATTGGCAATACCTTAATCAATGAAGAATAAAGTGGGGGTATTTAGAACTTTGTGTCAGTTAACTGACTGAAAACAGCAAGGTCTGACCTTTTGAGCTCATCAGATGCACACAAGCACTGGCGATCAATGCGCTCACAATTAGCAATGGTACGCCATATTGTTCAAGCCCGAACCCTAACAAAGCAATCGCAATGGCTGACAATAAAAAGCACGAGCGATACACCGCCACGGTAGCGTAGTCGATGCGATCGAGTCTTGCTTTAAAGTGAATGTCAGCCATAACTGATTTCTTATTAAATATTACTTAGTTAATTATAGATTTTGAATGTCGATCAGCGTGTCAGTATGTAATCTAAAGCACCCGTAATCGCGGCTACTTGAGCGCGGTTACATTCATCATCGGTGACTTTTGGGCTGTCTGGATACACTTCTGTGGTCGTACAATATTGGCAATCAGTGAAACCGGCACATAACCCTAAAGCGACAAGCGGGTAGTTAATTACACCCTCTTGGGCCACATCTGAACCGATGAGCTGATTATTCTCATCTGCCGGTGCAATGTGCGTCACTTTACGTACCGAATCAATGATGGCTTTTTGTAATTCATCATCTTGTTTTTCAGTATCACCTACGGTGTAGAAACCATCTGGAATCGTGCCTTTTACGTACTTAATACCATCACGTGCCGCCAATGCAGGGCGGAATTCAATCTCATCGGTATCGGTGGTTTCATGTAGATCGATATGCGCCAAAATTGAAACCCCAAGATCGGCGACCATTTTCATCACCGCGGCAGATTCTTGCGCTGGGCTGTTCGCCACAAAGTTACGGTTTGGATCTAGCGCATCTGGGTTCCAGCGGTTAATCGTTTCATAACCCCAAGGGCTGACGCATGGCGCAATCACAATATTAAACTTATCTTGATAACGCGCTGCTTCGGTTTGAGCAAACAATAACGCGCCATGCACGCCACTAGTCTCATAACCGTGTACCCCACCGGTGATTAAAATCGTTGGGTTGGCATCATTCCAAGTTTTCGATTTCAAAACAAACAGAGGGTAGCGAGATTCACCAACTGGGTTGTTGTCATATTGCAATTGACCGTATTGAGCCACTTCAAAATCACTGCTTAGAGCTTGTATCTTAGTTACAACTTCTTCTGAGTAAGAACGCTTGATCGTGGTTTGTTCAAGCCATTGACGTTTTTCTACGTCGCCCCACGGTTGGCCTGGAGTGCCAATTGGAAATGCATTGATTGCGTTCATGATATGTCCTTTGGTTAAATTTGCTTTAAATATCTAGCTAAAACTGCATCTTACTGAATTGAGGATATACACTAATCAAGTGACCTTCATTATTTATAGGCAAAATATGTTCAAGCCATGTTGGATGAACAACTTGAACATTACCATGAAAAATTACGAGATTGGCGTGTGACGTTTAGTGATTTGGTTTTAGATAACCAATCGTAAGTTATCAATAACAACGTGATAAATTGCAGGTATAAACACGTTTCTTGTCACATATTTTTTATTGAAGTGATCATATTATTGCGCTTGATTGATAAGTCGATCAACACTTTTAACTAACAACTCTTCTTATTAAAAAATTCACACCGGAGTGTTTCATGAATTTTGTTCGTCACCCTATTTCGATTTCTGTTCTGGTCGGGATGATCAGTATGGCCAACCCTGTTTTTGCCGATACCATCAAACTGCGCGTCGTGGAAACCACCGATATTCACGCTAATATCATGGACTACGATTACTACAAAGATAAGCCATCCAACCAAATTGGTTTAGTGCGCGCTGCTACTGTAGTGAAGCAAGCGCGTGGTGAAGTGACCAATAGCGTATTAATTGATAATGGTGACTTAATTCAAGGTAGTCCAATGGGCGATTATGTCGCGGCCAAAGGGCTAGAATCGGGTGATGTCCATCCTGCTTATAAGGCGATGAACCTACTTAATTATGATGTGGCGAACTTCGGTAACCATGAATTTAACTACGGTTTAGACTTCCTTGCCGAAGCGACCAATGACGCAAAATTCCCTTATGTGAATGCCAATATTGTCAATGCCAAATCCGGTAAAAACTATTTTAACCCTTACGTGATTAAGGACTATCAATTTAAAGATACCGATGGCAAATCGCATGACATCAAAGTGGGTTATATTGGTTTTGTTCCGCCACAAATCATGGTTTGGGATAAGAAAAATCTCACTGGCAAAGTTCAAGTTAATGATATTAAACAAACGGCTGAAGCCTTTATCCCTAAGATGAGAGCCGAAGGTGCTGACGTCATTGTCGCGATCCCGCACTCCGGCATCTCCACTGAAAAATACCAACAAGGCGCAGAAAACTCGGTTTACTACCTAACGCAAGTTGAAGGTATTGATGCGATTACTTTTGGTCACTCGCACGCGGTTTTCCCAAGCAAAGATTTCTCTAACGTAGAGGGGGCGGATATTGCTAAAGGCACCATTAATGGTATTCCATCTGTCATGCCCGGACGTTGGGGGAGTCACGTTGGTGTGATTGATTTAGAGTTAGAACAAAAAGACGGTAAATGGGCCGTTTCTGATGGAACCGCTGTTGCACGTCCTATTTATGATGCTAACAAGCAAAAATCGCTGGCAGCAGAAGATCCAGAAGTGAAGCATGCGATAGACAAAGATCACCAAGCGACTCGCGAGTTTGTTAATCAACCTATTGGTAAAGCCAACGATGTGATGTACAGTTTCTTATCATTAGTGCAAGACGATCCTACCGTTCAAATCGTTAATTTAGCACAGAAAGATTATGTAGAACGCTTTATTCAAGGCGATCCAAACTTAGATGGCTTACCAGTGCTTGCAGCGGCTGCACCGTTTAAAGCGGGCGGTCGTAAAAACGATCCTTCAAACTTTACCGAAGTGGAATCTGGTCAATTAACCTTCCGTAATGCGGCCGATTTATACCTCTATCCAAATACGCTAGTGGCCTTGAAAGTGTCGGGCGCAGAAGTGCAAGAGTGGTTGGAATGTTCAGCAGGGCAGTTTAATCAAATCGATCCAAACAGCGATAAGGTTCAGTCTTTAATCAACTGGGATGAATTCCGCACTTATAACTTTGATGTGATCGACGGTGTGAACTACCAAATCGACATCACCAAACCCGCTAGATACGATGCAAGCTGTAAGCTTATCAATAAGGATTCACACCGTATTGTGGGCTTAACCTACCAAGGCGAACCAATTAATCCGAAGCAAGCTTTCATTATTGCAACCAATAACTACCGCGCTTACAGCGGTACGTTCGCTGGTACTGGTTCTGATCACGTCGCGTTTGATTCACCAGATGAAAACCGTACTATTTTGGCAGACTATATCTCTCGCATTAGTAAGGAGAAAGGTGAAGTGACGCCAAGTGCGGATAACAACTGGTCATTTGCACCGATTAGCACTCAGGCTGATTTAAAAGTGCAGTTTGAAACCTCACCAAGCGATCTTGCAGAAAAGTTCATTACAGATAAAGCGCAATATCCAATGAAAAAAGTTGGCAAAGATGATGTTGGTTTTGCTGTGTATCAGATTGATCTGAAAAAGTAATAACCAAACTTAAATTGTAGAAATATAACAACGAAGCCCACCCAATATCGGTGGGCTTTTGCTTGCTCATCAATCTTTTTAGAGAATATATCTTGAAGTCTTATTGTTATGTTATAACATAACCATAAATTCAATCGGCCATCTGTGTCTCTTAGATTTAAGAGCCGATGAATTATAGATGGTTAATCGAAAGCATAAATAGATGAGCTTTGGAGTGGGTAAATGAGTCCGAAAAAAATTTCCGTGACGGTTTTGTCGGGGTTTCTTGGTGCGGGAAAAACAACAGTACTTAGCCATATCCTTAATAATCGCGAAGGTAAGCGAGTCGCGGTGATTGTGAATGATATGAGTGAAATTAATATTGATTCCGCAACAGTAAAAAATGAAGTGTCACTAAACCATAAAGAAGAAAAGCTGGTGGAAATGAGCAATGGCTGTATTTGCTGCACTTTACGAGAAGATCTACTTGTGGAGGTTTCACAATTGGCTAAAGAAGGTCGATTTGATAATTTAGTCATTGAATCAACGGGTATTTCTGAGCCACTTCCCGTTGCGGAAACCTTTACTTTTGCTGACGAAAATGGCGTATCGCTTTCGGATATTGCCACCTTAGATACGATGGTGACAGTGGTCGATGGCGTGAACTTCCTGCGTGACTATGACGCAGCACAATCTCTTCAAGAAACCGGACAACATTTAGCAGAGGAAGACCATCGCAGCGTTTCAGACTTGCTGATAGATCAAGTTGAGTTTGCGGATGTTATTTTGATCAGCAAAGCCGATCTTGCAAAGGTCGATGAGATTAAGCGTTTGGAGGCGATTCTTAAAACCTTAAATACTCACGCACGTATTATTGCTATCCAGAATGGGCAAGTGAATATTTCTGATGTACTGGATACCGAACTATTTAACTTTGAACGTGCCGAACAAGCACCTGGCTGGCTTAAAGAGTTGAGAGGTGAGCACATTCCTGAGACGGAAGAATATGGTATTAGCAGCTTTAGTTATCATGCCCGCCGTCCATTTCATCCTGAAAAATTTCATCAGCTTTTGCATCATCTTTCTCGTTTTGGAAAATTGATTCGTTCTAAAGGTTACTTCTGGCTAGCCTCTCGTCCTGATTTTGCTGGACAGTGGAACCAAGCAGGTGGTATTGCCGATTATGGTTTTGCCGGACTGTTTTGGAGTTCGATCCCTAAGGAACAATGGCCGACTGACCCTGAATCTTTAGCCTCCATTGAAGAAAATTGGATTGAGCCGTTTGGTGATAGGCGCCAAGAATTGGTGTTCATTGGCCAAGGGCTTGATAGGGCAGCATTGCTACAAGCGTTAGAGGACTGTTTGTTAACGCAAGAAGAAGTACTAGCAGGGAAAGAGTTTTGGCAAACCTTAGCAGACCCATTTGCTGCTTGGGAGACGGAAGAATGAGTTTAGATCTAGTAGAAAGATTCGTGCCTGTTGATTCAATATCCTCGTCATTAATCGATAATACACCGAGCATACTGACCGATATCTATCAGCCTGATTTGAATATTGCGATATGGCAACGCACGCTTCCAAAGCAGATGAGGCAAGATATAGAGCAAATGCTCCATGACGATAAACCTCTGGCATTGGTTCAAAGTTTGACGCCGGATAATACGGCAGATTGGATTTGCACTCGATTAGAAGAATATGCGTGCGCCCAAACCTTGAGTAAAGATATTGCCTTGATCGTCGATATGTTCTGCTGCTTGTTTGATTTAAAAGAAGTGGGGTTGAGACTGACTCGACTAGATAGCCCAATGTGCCCCAAATTTCATTTTGACCGAGTGCCTTGCCGACTGGTGACAACTTATGCCGGCCCTGCGACAGAATGGCTTGATAATAAAGGGATTGACCGTAGCAAGCTTGGTGCAGGAAGCCTTGGCCAGCCGGATCACCTTTCTGGTTTGTACTCGAAGGAAAGCTCAATTAAAAAAGTGCAAGCTGGTGATGTTGCCTTGCTAAAAGGTAGCGGCTGGGAAGGCAATGAAGATAACGGACTCATCCATCGTTCTCCTGCTGTAGAGCCAAATGAGCGACGCTTACTACTGACACTGGATTTTATCTAAAAAGAGAGCTTGATAAATTATGTCGGTAACATTGATAAAAAATGCGCGAGTGGTGAATGAAGGTACTATTATTGAAGCGGATATACGTATTGTAGATCAACGAATCACAAAGATAGCGAGTAATATCCCCGCTCAATCAGAGGATTCCATCATAGATGCCGAAGGTGGTTATTTATTGCCTGGGATGATTGATGATCAAGTGCATTTTCGTGAACCGGGACTCACGCATAAAGGTACGATTGCCAGTGAATCTCGCGCAGCGGTGGCTGGTGGGATCACCAGTTATATGGAAATGCCTAATGTTAGCCCTGCGACGACCACCATTGCTGCGTTAGAGCGTAAGTTTGATATTGCCAAAGAGCACTCAATGGCTAATTACTCTTTCTATCTTGGCGCAACGGAAGATAATCTACAGCAAATCAAGATGCTTAATCCGAAACGCCATTGCGGGGTAAAAGTGTTTATGGGGGCGTCGACGGGCGATCTACTGGTTGAAGACCCCCACGCATTAGAATGTATTTTTCGAGACTCACCTGTACTGATTGTCACACACTGTGAAAGTGGTGACGTGATTCAACAAAACCAACAATTACGCAGACAAAATAAAGCTGATTTTACGATAGAAGATCATCCTATATTACGAGATGAAAATGCTTGTTTTGCCTCTTCTTCCTATGCGGTATCACTGGCGAAAAAATACCAAAGTCAATTGCATGTATTACATATCACGACAGCCAAAGAGTTAGACTTATTTGATGCTGGGGATATTCAGAATAAATCGATTACCGCAGAGGTTTGTGCTCATCATCTTTGGTTCAGTAATCAAGATTACAGCTCGCTAGGTAACCAGATCAAATGCAATCCAGCGATTAAATATCCAAGCGATCGTGATGCGTTGTTAAAAGCATTAAATACCGGTCAAATTGATATTATCGCGACCGATCATGCTCCCCATACTTGGCAAGAAAAACAAGTGCCGTATGAACAAGCTCCAGCAGGGCTTCCTTTAGTTCAACATGCATTACTGACACTTTTTGATCAGGTTAAACAAGGCTATATGACGTTGCCTCAGGTGGTTGAAAAAACGGCGCATAATCCCGCGATTCGTTATGGTATTCAAGAACGTGGTTTTATTCGTGAAGGTTACTATGCCGATCTTGTTTTGGTCGATCCTAAAAGCAAAACCCAAGTGACCCATGAAAACAGCTTATATCATTGTGGTTGGTCGCCGTTTTCTGGTCACACTTTCTCTTCACAAATAAAGAAAACGTGGGTAAATGGTGAACTGGTTTATGCCAACCAAGAGATTTGCAATATCTCTAAGAGAGCAATGCGTTTGTCGTTTAATCGTTAATGTATATTCTCTACTCATCACACCTATTTCAGATAATAAATAAGGAAGTAATTATGCTAAGAAGAAACCCGACAGGTCACATGCCACAAGTATCGGCAACGGCATTCATTGACCCTACGGCGATTATTTGTGGAAAAGTGATTGTTGAAGATAACGTATTTATCGGCCCTTATGCAGTAATCCGAGCCGATGAAGTGAATGAAGAAGGGGATATGGAAGCCATTGTCATCAAACGTGATACAAACATTCAAGACGGTGTCGTCATTCATTCTAAAGCCGGAGCTGCGGTGACTATTGGAGAACGTTCATCAATTGCCCATCGCTCTATTATTCATGGACCATGTGAGGTTTGTGATGATGTATTTATTGGTTTTAACTCAGTGGTTTTTAACAGTGTGATTGGTACAGGGTGTGTTATTCGTCATAACTGCGTCGTGGATGGACTTGATTTGCCAGACAATTTCCATGTCCCACCCATGACCAATATCGGTGCGGAGTTTGATTTAGAAAGCATTTCAAAAGTGCCGCCAGAATATTCAGCATTTTCAGAATCGGTGGTCTCGGCTAACCATGAACTTGTGCAAGGGTATCGGAGAATCGCCAATGAACTTTAATAAATCTCTCATTTCAGGAGTGCCAACAAATATCATTACGGGTTTTTTGGGTGTGGGTAAAACCTCGGTTATTAAGCATTTATTAGCGAATAAGCCAAGCCATGAACGTTGGGCGGTATTAGTTAACGAATTTGGTGAGATCGGTATTGATGGGAGTTTGTTACAAGGTACAAGCCGTTCAGAACGACAAGTGTATATTCGTGAAGTGCCGGGTGGCTGTATGTGTTGCGTTGCAGGTTTACCTATGCAAATTGCCCTGAACCAATTGCTATCAGAATCTAAGCCGGATCGTTTGTTAATCGAGCCGACCGGGCTTGGGCATCCCAAAGAGGTGCTTCAAGTGCTCTCAACCGATTACTATCGTCAAATACTCTCTTTGCAAAAGAATATTACTTTGGTTGATGCGCGTAAATTGTCAGATCTTAGGTACACGGACAATGAAACCTTTAATCAGCAAATTGCTATCGCAGATACTGTGGTGGGAAATAAAAGTGACCTTTATCAAGACGGTGATGAGCAAAAACTCACCACTTATGTTGAAACATTAGGCCTCCCAGCAACCAAAGTGATCTTCGCCAAACATGGAAATATACCTTTCGCTGAGTTTGATGGTAAGACCGATTATCAGGAGCACAAACGGGCTCATATTTTTCAACAAAAGCGTGAACAAAAAACACTGCAACCCGAACCAGCAATACCGGAAAATGGTATTTTGAAGGCAACCAATAAAGGCGAAGGTTTTCACAGTGTGGGATGGCGGATATCACCAGATAAAGTGTTTAATCGTCAAAAACTGTTAGTACTTTTGAGTACACTTAAGGTGGAACGTATGAAAGCTATTTTTATCACGGAAAGTGGTATCTTTGGCTACAACCTAACGTCAGATGGATTGACTGAATTTGAGCTCGATGAACGTTCAGAAAGTCGGCTTGAATTGATTTCCAATGATATAGACGAAGCCTTTGAAGATCAGTTATTCACTTGCTTTGAATAATATCTGTTCCCCTCAAGATTACTTTTTAGTAGAGGGGAACCTATTTATCTCAGTAAGCTATCTGTAAATTTGATTAAAGAGAGACCAAACGCTTTTGAGCTAACGCCATGGCAATATTGGCCTTATTATAAGCACTTTCATTAATAAAGTGTGGGTACACATCTTCTTTTCCTTGCCAATGAATATCATAGCCAGCAAAGGTCGCTAACAGTGGCTCTCCTGGTTTAACGGCGGCAAAGTCTCTACCGCATAATGTTGGGTGAACCAAAGCTTGTCGCATACCATTATTATCTAGAGGGATGTCTACCTCTTCTGTATAGAAATATGCATGGTAATCCTTTAATGATTCAACTTGGTTAAGATTTTGTTTTTCAACATAATCTAATACTGCCGTTAACATGTGTTTCATTAACTCTAAAGTGTCATATTTGAGTGCGCCATGAGCCTGTGCTCCGACTTCAATCATGATCCCAGACTCTCCTGCAGAGCAAAGATATGCTTGCTCATCCCAAGGTTTTCTATCTTCGAAAAGAATATTTGCTTGTGGCATTCGTTGTTTAACATAAGCGCCCATTTTTTGATAAAAAGGGTCATTCGAAAGCAAGATTAGAGTCGCCCCCATATTGCTGGTGGTATTGTGAAGATCAACAATAAGTTGATTAGGCTTACCAGCATGTTTATCACGAAATTGAGTCGCGACCGTGCATTCATGCAAGTCTGTACTAGCAGCGGTATGGGAAGCAGAAAATTGACGATTTAAATCGGTGTCAATATAGCGGACATTTTGTGTTATCGCTTCTTGATTCGCGATAATACAAGGTGCCGAAAAAGTCGTTCTATCAGCAGGGTAAAGCCCATCTTTAATCAGTTTATGCAGATAAATACCGGAAAGTTCGTTTCCATGAGTCCCTGCTACGATCAATACAGAATTGATTTTGTTCATTATTACATTCTCCAAAGAGAGAGTGAATTCGCTCGTAAATAGTAAATGGATGCCATTGATATGTTATAACATAACTTTCTTGATTTGTGATAAACCGATGGTTCATATTAAAATGTTGACAATAGTACTCACTGGTAAGAATCTGCTTTTATCTACTCACAGAAGAAACAACCCACCCCTTTACCGACTTTTACTTTTCTTTACACCCCTTGCTCTATGCTGATTGCGAAAGAATCGGTATAACTTAGTTATGTATTCTTTATATTCCTTTTGCTGATGAAAATTAAAACACGCTGGATTCTTATTGTTGCTATTCCTTTGATTGGAGCGGCAGGTTGGTTCTATTTCGGTAAGTCTGAGCCTGCGCCAATGTATGCCACTGAAAAAGTACAACGCGGTGATATTGAAAATACCGTGTTAGCCAATGGCATGTTGCAAGCGGCTAAATTGGTCAATGTCGGTGCGCAGGTTTCGGGGCAAATTCAAAATTTGGCGGTGTCACTAGGTGATGAAATTAAAGAGGGAGATTTGATTGCTCAGATTGATAGCCTGACTCAACAAAATAGCCTTAAAGAAGCACAAGCCTCTTTAGATAGTCTGAATGCGCAATATCGAGCGAAACAAGCGCAAATCAAACAAGCGCAATATGAGTATAAACGTCAGAAGGGTATGTTAGCCGCAGAGGCCAGTTCTCGTGCTGATTACGAAAGTGCAGAAGCGACACTGGCAATCTACCAAGCCGATTTAGCCCAATTAACCGCTGAAATCGAGAAAGCCAAAATTAATGTCGATAGCGCAGAAGTGGATCTAGGTTACACCACTATTAGTGCGCCGATGAATGGCACAGTTGTGTATACCTCGGTTGAAACTGGTCAGACAGTTAACGCCAATCAAACCACGCCTACCATTATTGAGCTTGCTCAGCTTGATACCATGACGATTAAAGCGCAAATTTCCGAAGCGGATGTAATTCATGTTCAACCGGGTCAAACCGCGTATTTCAGCATTTTGGGGCAGCCGAATAAAAAATACCAAAGCACATTACGCGCGATTGAACCGGGACCGACCATTATGACTGGTGATGATAGCCAATTAGCGGTGACGGATTCTGATGCCATTTATTACAACGCGCTATTTGATGTGAAAAACCCGAAAGGGGTGTTACGTATTGGGATGACAGCGCAGGTGTCGATCATTCTTAATGAATCTAAAGATGCGTTATTAGTTCCCGCTCAAGTGCTGAAAAAAGCGCAAGGCAAAGATGAGTTTATGGTGCCCGTTTTAGAGAATAATGAAGTGGTTCGTAAGCCTGTCACGGTCGGTATTAACAATAAAGTAAACGCAGAAATATTATCTGGCCTTGAAGAAGGTGATGAAGTGATTGTCGGTATGCCATCTGCTACGACTGGCACCAAAGGTCGTAAACCACCGATGAGATTTTAACCATGACTCAACCATTATTAAAAATTGAAAACTTGTCGCGCAGTTTTGTAAGTGGTGAGGAGTCATTAACGGTACTCAAACAAGTTAACCTTGAGATCCAACAAGGTGAGATGGTGGCCATTGTCGGTGCGTCGGGTTCTGGTAAATCGACGTTAATGAATATTCTAGGTTGCTTAGATCAGCCAACAGAAGGTCAATATTGGATCAATGGTCAAGACACGTCGACCATGGATTCGGATCAGCTTGCCGAGCTTCGACGTGAATATTTTGGCTTTATTTTTCAGCGTTATCATTTGCTAAGTGATTTAACAGCCACCGGTAATGTTGAAGTGCCAGCCGTTTATGCAGGGGTGCCTCATGTACAACGTAGTGAACGTGCAGAACAGTTGTTAACGCGCTTAGGGCTCGGTGAACGTTTAACTCACAAGCCAAGCCAATTAAGTGGTGGTCAACAGCAGCGCGTGAGTGTGGCGCGTGCTTTGATGAATGGTGGTGATGTGATTTTGGCTGATGAACCTACGGGGGCATTGGATAGTCAAAGCGGTAAAGACATGATGGCGCTGCTAAAAGAGCTGCATCAAATGGGGCATACCATTATTTTGGTGACCCACGATATGGATGTGGCCCATTTTGCTGATCGCATTATCGAAATTAAAGACGGAGAGATCATCGCTGATACAGTCAATGTCAGCCAAGATCTGAATGCTCAAGAATCGGAACCTCAAAAGAAAGCAACTCAAGATACCAGCCGTCCGAGTTTAAATATGCGAGGAAATTTGGCGTCACATTGGTGGCATTGGGATAGCTTAATTGATGCTCTCAAAATGGCATTATTGGCGATGACTAGCCATAAAATGCGTACCTTTTTAACTATGTTGGGCATTATTATTGGTATTGCATCGGTTGTCTCGGTTGTTGCCCTTGGTAATGGTACGCAAAAACAAATCCTATCGAATATTGCTTCAATGGGTACTAATACCATAGATATCCGACCGGGAACGGGTTTTGGTGACCGTCGCTCTGGCCGGGTCAGAACACTAACCGGTAGTGATGCTGAAACTTTGGCGCATTTATCTTATGTCGATAGCGTGACGCCTTCACTCAGTAAAAACCTCACTATTCGTTATGACAATGAAGCGGTCACCGCCACTGTTGAAGGGGTTGGCCCGGATTTCTTCCGTGTTAAAGGCTATGATCTTGCTCAAGGTCAGTTTTGGGGCAATGACAGTATTGATGCGTTAGCACAAGAAGCCGTGATTGATGAGAATACCCGTAAAGAGTTGTTCCCCAATACCAATGCCGTTGGTAAAGTGATTTTTTTAGGCCGTTTACCGGTTAGAATTGTTGGTGTTATTGAAGCGAAAGAAAGTGCCTTCGGTAATAGTGATAGTTTAAACGTATGGGTGCCTTATACCACGATGTCGGGTCGTATGATGGGGCAACGTTACCTGAATAGCATTACGGTGCGAATTGATGAAGATGCCCCAAGCACTGCGGCGGAACAAGGTATTATTGATCTGCTAAAAATGCGCCATGGTACGGAAGATTTCTTCACAATTAATACTGATACTATTCGCCAGAATATTGAGAAAACCACCGCGACAATGACGCTACTGATTTCTGCTATTGCGGTCATTTCGTTAGTGGTTGGTGGCATTGGCGTAATGAACATTATGTTAGTGTCGGTAACCGAACGAACCAAAGAAATTGGCGTACGTATGGCGGTAGGTGCAAGGCAAATTGATATCTTGCGTCAGTTCTTAATTGAAGCGGTTTTAGTGTGTTTATGCGGTGGTATTGCCGGGATCGGATTAGCGTTTGGCTTTGGTAGCTTGTTAAGCTCTTTCGGCGGTGGCTTCCAAATGATTTATTCTGTCACTTCCATTGTTTCAGCCTTTGTGTGTTCTACTTTAATTGGTATTGTGTTTGGCTTTTTACCGGCCAGAAATGCTGCCAAGCTTGACCCTGTCGATGCGTTATCTCGAGATTAATGATGATGAATAGAAAAATAATTAGCCTAGTGTTAAGCGCGATCGTCTTGAGTGGTTGCGGAACACTAACTCGAACCGACTACCAAGCGCCGCCAGTACAGGTGCCGGAAGCGTGGCAACAAAAGCACCTAGCACAAGATGTGAAAGTTGATCCGTGGTGGTACGCGTTTAATGATCCCATCCTCAATCAGTTTATTGATAAAGTGCTGATCACCAATAACGATTTAACGCTTGCAACCTTCACGGTGAAAAAAGCTCGCTTACAAATGGGCTTAGCTGATGATGATTTGTATCCACAGTTAAGCTCAACCACTTCTGCTGGAGTTTCAAAACCGTTAGATGGTGGCGATTCAACCGACAATTACAGCACCAATTTATCGGTCAGTTATGAATTAGATTTGTGGGGCAAGATTTCTGCCGATACCGACCAAGCTAAATGGGCGGCAATGGCAAGCCTTGAAGATCGCGAAAGTACCGCGCAAAGTTTGGTGGCAACAACCGCATCACTCTATTGGCAAATTGGCTATTTAAAGCAGCGTATTGCATTAAGTGAGACCGATGTGGCCGATGCGCAAAAAACCTTAGATTTGATCACTCGTCAATATCAATTAGGCGCAGTGACTAAACTTGATGTATTAGAAGCTAAGCGTAGTCTCGCCAGTTTGCAAGCGCAGCAAAGTCAGTTTAATCAACAACTAGTAGAGGCGAACAATGCCTTTGCTATTTTGTTTAATCAACCGCCACTTGATATGACAAAAGCTGTTAAGCAATTACCCGATATTACTTTGCCAGAAGTCTCATCAGGTGTGCCAGCGGATTTGTTGATCAGAAGACCGGATGTTAAGGCCGCAATTTATGAGGTTAAATCTAGTCTCGCCAATAAAGACTCTGCTGATTTGGAATATCTACCAACCTTAACGTTAACCGGGGCTTTAGGTGGTTCCTCGCGAGAATTAAAAGAATTGCTATCTAACCCGATTGGTAGTTTAGGTGCCGATTTAACCCTGCCATTTTTGCAATGGAATGATAGGCAAAATAACCAAGATATTGCCGATGTGGATTATCAATCATCAATAGTCAGTTACCGCCAAGTGTTATATTCGGCATTTCAGGATGTAGAAAATGCGCTATCCGCTCGTGAGCAGTTAAGTTATCAACAAGATCGCTTGCAAGAACAATACGATGCCGCAGAGCAAGCTGAAAAGATCTATATTTCACGCTACAAATATGGCTCAATCACCATCATGGATTTACTCGATTCTCAAGAAAACACCCGAGATGCTAAAGCGTCGTTATTAGAGAATCGTTATAATCAATTTGTCGCTCAAGCCGCCTTGTACCAAGCACTTGGTGGGCAAGATGTCGCACCCAATATGGATGCCTATCAAGATGATGATTCAAATATTTAAAAGCAGTTTAGAGAGGGAAGCATGAAATTAGGTTTTATTGGCTATGGAAAAAGTACTAATCGTTACCATATGCCATTTGTTGAGGCTTCTGGTCAATTTGATATTGTGGGTTTTTATACACGAGGCTCTAAATCATTTGAGATGCCATACCAAGCCAAAGCTGAGCCGCAACGATTTGATGATATTGAACAATTATTAAAAAGTGATGTAGAAGCGATCAGTGTGACAACACCGCCAAGTACTCATTATCAATTTGCGAAACAATGCATTTTGGCTGGTAAGCATGTGATTGTTGAAAAGCCATTTTGCAATACGCTAGCGGAAGCCAAAGAGCTTTATCAATTAGCAGAACAACATAAAGTTAAAATTACGCCGTATCAAAATCGCCGTTATGACAGTGATTTCTTGACGATTAAGCAGATCTTACAACGTCAAGATCTTGGAAAGGTGATGGAGATAGAATCGAACCATACTCATTACCGACCAGATGGCGCTGATAACCGAGGTGATAAGTACGCGGGTAGTGTATATAGCCACGCAGTGCATTTTATCGATCAAATTGTCAGCCTTTATGGTGAGCCAGACAGCATTATCTATGATGTGTGCAACCAGAAGAATTTCTACATTGGTGAAGGCTTGAGTTATTCGGATACGGTGCCAGAAGACTACTATGATATTAAGCTGATTTACGGCAATTTACGCATTCGTGTACGTCATTCTCAGTTAATCGTTAAGCATCCACCGCGCTGGATTATTAATGGTACAGAAGCGACTGTTGAGAAGTATGACATTGACCAGCAAGAGCGTGATTTAAAACAAGGGATCTTCTTAGACTCGCCCACTTTTGGTCATGATACGCCGGAAGGCTTATGCAAAATCTATTTTAAAGACCGAGTCGAAGAAGTACCTGCAGACTACCAACACTACACCCAGTTCTATAATGACTTTAAAGATTGGGTTGAAGGAAAACGACCAAATCCACCGGTTGAAAAAAATGAAGCGCTGGTGGTTATGCATGTTTTAGAAACGATTGCCAATAAATCAGAATATGTGCCTTTAAACCTGCAAGATTAAGTTATATATCCTTATTGTTTTAGATATACCTCACTAACACAAAACCGCCAATAGATTATTGATTGGCGGTTTTTTGTTGCTTTGGTAGTGGTTGCTTAGGTATATGACTAGGCAAATTTTTACGTAGTAGTACGCAAAAAGTTGCCTGGCTTTCTTTTTTGTTAAAATTTAACTCATTGATTTTTCTTGCTATATAAAGTGGCATGCTAATTGCTGATACCGTTGATGTTACTCGAGGGAAATATTTGACCTCATTAATTAACTACAACGTAAAAGGATATTAGTAATGCCAACTCCATGTTATTTATCAATCAAAGGCGCGACTCAAGGCAACATCACTGCTGGCGCATGTACTGCTGATTCTATTGGTGATTCTTACGTAGAAGGCCATGAAGATGAGATGCTGGTTCAACATGTTGACCACACTGTCACGATTCCAACCGATCCACAATCTGGTCAGCCATCAGGGCAACGAGTTCACAAACCATTTAAATTCACGGTTGCTTTAAACAAAGCGGTTCCGCTGATGTACAACTCACTTACTTCTGGTGAAAAACTCGATGAAGTCGAATTGAAATGGTATCGCACATCTATCGAAGGTAAACAAGAGAACTTCTTTAGCACTAAATTAGAAGGTGCAACCATCATTGATATCAACTGTGAAATGCCACATTGCCAAGATCCAGCAATGAAAGATTTCACGCAAAACATCACGGTATCGATGTCTTACCGCAAAATCACTTGGGACCACAACAATGCAGGTACTTCAGGTGGTGATGATTGGCGTAAGCCTATCGAAGCGTAATTGCTTAGATAACCAAACATTTAGCTTGGCAGTTCTCTGCCAAGCTTTTTCTGTTTATTTTTCGCCTCAATATTTACCTGTTTGCTTTGGGTGTGACTCGATAGTTCGCGAACAAAGCAAACCGGTAAAGCGTTAAACATTAAAAGGATAGGGCATGGCTACGCTACAATTTAGTATTCGCGTCGATGGCGTCAGTGACGAATCGTTAGTGGTGAGAAGCTATCAAGGACAAGATAACTTTTCTTCGGTTCAGCAAGCTGATGGCACTTGGTGTCATGGTTTTCTTTATCAAATTGAGCTTGCCAGCCGTCGCCCAGATTTAACCGCTTTAGACATGGTAGATAAAGGTGCTGAGCTTGTCATGCATCGCGATGGCGAAATAGTGCAACGCATCAACGGCATTGTGCGTAACTTCACCCAAGGCGAAACAGGCCATCACCACACCTTTTGCTCTTTAACTCTAGTGCCTGAGATTGAACGTTTATCCTTGCGCCATAACAGCCGTATTTTCCAATCGATTTCTGCGCCGGATATCATCGCCACCTTATTTAAAGAAATGGACATTCAAGATTTTGCCTTTGCGCTAACTCGCACGCCAAAGCAACGAGAGTTCTGCATGCAATATCGAGAAACTGACCTTGAGTTCATTAACCGTCTTGCCGCCGAAGAAGGCATGGTTTATCACATTGAACATTCAAAAGGAAAACACAGTGTACTGTTCACCGATGATTCTCAAGTCATTAGCTCGTTAGGTGCTCCGGTTCCTTATAACGTGATGGCAAGCGGTATCAGCTCAACGCCGTATATAAAAGAGTTCAGCAAGACCACTCAGTTTGGAGTCAGTGAAGCACACAGCGGTGATAGTAGCTTTAAAAAGCCGCAGTACATTTTTAGCCAACAAGCCGTTGCTAGCGATATAGACTACCAGCGTGATACCTATGAGCACTTTGATGCACCGGGACGCTTTAAAGATGACGCTACCGGTAAAGAATTCAACCAACTACGCCTAGATAGTTTGCGTCGCTATGCTCACACAGCCAAAGGTAAAAGCAATGAACCGCAACTACAAACGGGCGCTAAGTTTGAATTAAGTGAACACTCTGATGACAGCTTTAATAAAAAATGGTTAGTTATTGCGAGTACTCATCAAGGCGACCAACCGCAAGCACTTGAAGAATCCGCAGGCGGCAAACCGACCACTTACGCTAATCAATTTAAAGCAATACCTGCGGAGAAAACGTGGCGTATGCCTCAGATGACTCGACCGAGGATTAAAGGCCCAATGACCGCTTACGTTGTCGGGCCTGAAGGCGAAGAAATCTTCTGTGATGAATATGG
>NZ_JBHGNY010000014.1:0-95510 GCF_053544035.1 Vibrio sp. E150_018
TGCAATATCGCGAAACCGACCTTGAATTCATTAATCGCCTTGCCGCCGAAGAAGGCATGGTGTATCACATTGAACATTCAAAAGGGAAACACAGTGTACTGTTCACCGATGATTCTCAAGTCATTAGCTCGCTAGATTCTCCTGTTCCTTATAACGTCATGGCAAGCGGTATCAGCTCAACGCCGTATATAAAAGAATTCAGTAAGACTACTCAGTTTGAAGTCAGTGAAGCGCACAGCAGTGACAACAGTTTTAAAAAGCCACAGTACACCTTTAGCCAACAAGCCGTTGCCAGCGATATAGACTACCAACGTGATACCTATGAGCACTTTGACGCGCCGGGGCGTTTTAAAGATGACGCCATCGGTAAAGAGTTCAACCAACTACGCCTAGATAGCCTGCGTCGCCATGCCCACACCGCCAGAGGCAAAAGTAATGAGCCGCAACTGCAAACTGGCGCTAAGTTTGAATTAAGTGAACACTCTGATGACAGCTTTAATAAAAAATGGTTAGTCATTGCGAGTACTCATCAAGGTGAGCAACCGCAAGCGTTAGAAGAATCCGCAGGCGGTAAACCCACGACTTACGCCAATCAATTTGAAGCAATACCTGCGGAGAAAACCTGGCGCATGCCACAAATAACTCGCCCACGAGTCGATGGCTCAATGACCGCTTACGTTGTCGGCCCAGAGGGTGAAGAAATCTTCTGTGATGAATATGGTCGGGTGAAACTGCATTTCCCGTGGGATAGATATTCCAACGGTGATGAACATAGTTCATGCTGGATTCAAGTCTCACAAGGTTGGGCGGGCAGTCAATATGGCATGATTGCTGTTCCACGTATCGACCAAGAAGTCATCGTGTCGTTTTTAAACGGCGACCCAGACCAGCCAATCGTGACTGGTCGCGCCTTTAACGCACAAAATCTACCGCCTTATACACTGCCAGATAATAAAACTAAAACTGTATGGCGCAGCGAAAGCCATCAAGGCGAAGGGTTTAATGAAATCAGTTTTGAAGACCAATCTGGCTCAGAGCAAGTGTATGTTCGCGCGCAAAAAGACTTTAAATCCGAAACCCTCAATGACCACATTACTGACGTAAACCACGACCAGCATTTAACGGTTGAGAACGACCAATTCACTCAAATTAAAAACAATCACAATCTAACGGTAGAAGGTACAAGTGCTACTAATGTGAAAGGGAATGTCTCTCAAGAGGTCACAGGTTCGATACAAAGTAAAACGGGTAGCGCGTACATCATAGATGCAGCCCAAGAAATCAGCCTTATCAGCCAAGGAAAAATTGTTTTAGAAGCAGGAGCAGAGCTGACATTAAAAGTCGGAGGTAACTTTGTTAAATGTGATGCTGCGGGTGTGCATATTGTTGGGCCTACGGTAAACATCAACTCAGGCGGCAGTCCGGGTGTAGCTTCAAGCTACAAAGGCACAATGCCTCAGTTACCTAAAGGTATTGCTGTATTGCAAGCTCCCGCAACTTCAGTGTCTAGTGGCTCAATGGGAATAAGCACACTAACGCAAGCATCTATTGTTTCTATTTGTGGTAAGCAAACCGATGGCTCGTGCTTAAAAGGAGAGCAATGTCAGTGCAAGCGATAGAGATAAATAACCTGTATCAGCGCCTTGATAGTCTTCACCATGATGAGCATCTCTATTTATTGGTTGATGCGTTAAGTTGGCCAGAGGGATTAGCGCAAGCACAAAGCCTCGACCCACAGGTTAATATGGTGAAGCTCTTTATGGGAACCCAGTTAAGCAACGCAATGGAAGCTAGCCCTTGGATCATCGAAATCAATGACCAAAACAAAACCTTGTTAGCGCAAGTCACTGAAAAGAAAATTGGGATAGTCTATATTTCCACGCTGTCATTATCCAATTTTCAGAAAAGTATTACGCCGTTATTAATAGCATCGATGCCTGCTATCAATGACAAGCAACCACACCAAGTCTTATTAAGTTTTTATCGTCCAAGTGTGGCGCAAGGTATTGCATTGATGGATATCGGACTCTTGTCCTTTAACTCATGTGTTGAAGTCTGGGTTCCCACTGCTCGTCATCAACAATGGCAATCTTATACCTGCCATCAAACGTTACCCGCAAGGGCGATATTACTTACGCCTGAGCTACACCAATCTATCGATGAACAATATTATCAATACTGGTTGGGGGGCTTTGGAAATTGGCAATCTCAATCGGATGATGAGCTAAATAAAGCGGCGCGTATTGTGTATTTATTAAAGCAAAATCATGTCACCAGTGAATTGTCCATATTAATGTGGTTGGATTGGTTGCAAGGACACATTCAAGAAATTGATATTGAGACGATTTTACCCATTATACGTCAAGATAAACCTGCCTTAGCGCGACTTGAGCAAGTGAAATTATTAGTAAAGGATAGCGGTGATGAGTAAGCCTTACGTGATCCAATCTGGCGATACGTTATATTCGATTGCCTACTTCAATCAAACCACGGTTGATGAACTCTTACAACTCAACCCACAATACCAAGCCAATCCTGATTTAATTATGGTGGGGGATACTTTGCAGCTTCCCGGTGAGGATGACGCATCAAGCGCTGAGGACAGTGCCGGTACTGAGAGTGGCGACACCAAAGAGGTGATTGAACTCCCTGCCGCGCAAAGCCCTCTTTCTACAGGCGAGCATCCGACGAATCCCTTACCTTTTCATGAATGCGAAAGCAGTACCGCGCCGCTTGAATATACGGATATCGCCTATTTAGTTGGGAGTCGTCATTTTTATTTGCTCGGTGAGGATGGTGTCGATTTTATTCAACACGCAGAAGATACCTTAATGAGTCGACTGTCTGGCTCTAAAGCACAAGTACGAGAAGGTTTATCAAAGAGCAATGTATTTGATGGCTTAGTCATGGCGAATCTAGAAAGCTTCATGACAGAGGATGAAAAATCGCAATATGAAGCATCTTACGATTGGCTACAAAATGCCGACCAACATGCTGCGGATGCGATTGCAAAAGGCAACACCTCAGGGCAAGGGTTTTCGGCAGAAGTGTCTCATCATCAATCGGAGATGGATGCACTTGAAAGTCAAGCGTTAAAGGTTGCTGAAGGGCAAGGATATAGTGTTGAAAATGGCCTGTTGTATTCTCCAAGAGAAAAAGACATCACCCGCTTAGTTGAACGCTATTTTAGCTTGATGGCGAATCACGCTACAACGACACAAATTAGCGATGTGATGGTGGAAACCGTTCAGCTAGAACAGGCAATACGTAAAGAGCAGGCAGAGTCAGAACAAGCCTACCCCAATGCTTATCAAGCGGCTCAATGGCAACAAAAGCTTGATAATCTAAAAGCGTTAAAACAAGACGCCGATGAGCATCAGCAACAATGTTTTGAGGTGATTTATCAATTATCGTTATTGGGTATTGCGACACCGGAATATGCGTTGTGTAACGGTGTAGATGTGGCGACAGGTGTGACGTTACTTGAAGAATATTATGCCCACTTAAAAGAAGCAGAATCACAAAGGCAAGCGCTAAGCGACAAGCTCAAGTCGTATACAGACGGTTCGAATCTCTACGCCCCACCACCGAGTCAGGCGTTTACTCAAGATATACAGACGTTGAAAAAGCAGCTTGAACAAGCAAAATATCTGCGTGAAACCGCAGAGGTTAATGTCAGTAACATGCAGCCAGTGATGATGCTGCTGTGGGAGCAGGATGATTATACGAAACGACCGTTACAACGCTTAGCCAAAGGCAACTTCCCACTGCGAGAATATGTGCTTGCGACTCCGAAATCGGGCAGTAATGCAATGCGTTACTTCAGTTTAAATGACTTTCCTCATTCAACGAGCTTGCAACAGGATGAAGGCTTATTTAAACCAGACCAAGCCACGGATGAAGCATTTGCAACAATGCTGCAATGCTATGGCGTGAAAGTGTCGATTCGTGACACATGGTTTGATGATAAAGGCATTTTTGATGCGCCTAAGTGTGTTGAAGATTTAAAGGCGGATGGAATTAAAGTGACAGCCTTAGAGGCCAATCAAAGCCAATGGCAAACGACACTAAGCCAAATCTTGTTTGCCTCTAATGTTGAAAAAATGCTTCATCCGTATGACGCCAGCTTGCAAGCGCAATTGGTGCGCTTAACCAATACGACGACCTCCAAAGCCAGTGTGCCTATTTCGATTGGATATGAGCGTAAGGCTGATGGCAGCACGAAAACGTCCGCAAAACTTGCCAGTGTTGATGCAAAAACGCAATTGGATTTAGCACGCGGTGAGGTGAATTTGGTGCAAGCCTTGCTTGGTCAGCCTTACTTACGTTTTCCAGAAGAGGTCTCGCCAGAGGTTAAAGTACCTGTGGATTACTTTGACCGAGCGGGTAACAAAATCGGTCAGGTTCAATTTCAATGTGGCGCGTTTCAGATGCGTTTTTATTGTAAAGCATGGGGATTTGCAGCGGCCAATATAGGGCTGTCGGGCAAGTTAGCATTAACCGACAAAGGATTGGAGGTCACGTCATTATTTAAGCGTGACGAGACAACCAATACGGCGACCAGTGAAGCATTGGATTTTTCCGCTTCGGTATCGGTTGGGGTGACGGTCGGCTCTATGGTGGACTGGCATGTTCCAAGCGACTTACAATCTTACTTGGCTGCATTAAACCTTACCGATACTCAGCCGAATTCAGTATTGACCTTGTTTGAAGGTAAAGTAGAGGTGAAAGCGCAATGGAAGGTAGCCTGTCCAATAATCTTTCAATACGTGAACAAACGATTGAGGGTTGGCATTAAAATCACCCAAGGTGGCGTGACCTTGGGAGTGACAGGCACCGTTGCCCCCGAAGCCGTTGGGTTTTGGGTATTGCAATTTCAGCGCCTGCTGCGTCAAACCAGCTATCACCGTATTCAGATTGCACAAGATGATGAAACCTTTAATCAACTGACTCGCATGAGCCAAGCGATGCTTTTGACTCACTTAAATGTGGGGTTATTTATGGCGCGTGGTAAAGATGTGTTAGATGACATGATGGACTGGCTAACCAATGCCGATGCTAAGCGCGCAGGCTTGATGGCCTACAGCATCTTTGATAAGAACACCAATCAAACCGCGTTAAAACAATGGACGCAGATGTTAGTGCCAGAGGCATTGGGTGCACTGCTGAATACCTTATTGAGTGAGCCAGTTGAGTTTACTACTTCCATTAGGGTTCGTGGTGGTCAAATAAGTATGAAGATTGAAGAGAATCAAACCCTCGCTCTTCAACAAATTGCGATTTGCCGTTTAATCGATTGAATTTATGGTGACAACATGGATAGTAAATATCAATTTGGCTCTACTAGTGAACGAACTCACAGACAAGTTGAAGAGGCACTATGTCGTGTGAATGCCGCAAGTCGAGCTGATGCTAATCCTGATGTACGTTTGGTGGATATTGAAACCAACTATCAACTATTGGAAGCATTTATGGATAGAGAGCCAGTTTTAAGTACTGCACAGGTAGGTAGTCTTGAATGGAGTCTTGCCAATGAGCTACCAGAAGCCAAGCGAGGGGTTAAAACGTCGATACCTATCAACGATAAGAAAGGATTTTATTATCAACTTGATGCTTTGACCTATCATGTTAGGCAACGTATTACACCTGAGGTTAAACAGCGCGCTCAGCTCTCCCATCTATCTAATGTAGGAATGCGTTAAACATGAAAAAAATAGTCAATCGCTTATGGTTATTACCACTGTTTGTACTGCTCATTAATAGTAGTTGGGCGGCGGTGTCGCAAGATGAACTCACCAAGCTGACCCCGAAACAAGCCTACGACAAAGGCATGTTATTACGGTGGCAATATAAGCTTACAGATGCCAAAGCGTACTTAAAATATGCAGCAGATAATGGTGTAGTGAATGCGATGTGTGTGTATTCAATCATGAGTCAAACTAATATATTTATCCAAACAGAAGAGAGTTATAACTATTCCTTAATGGCTGCTAAGCATAACAATGTTTGTGGTATATCGGGGTTGATAGGCGCTGAATCACTTTCTAGTCAAGCGGACAAAAAATTTTGGATTGAACGGTTAAGAGCAATCATTAAACCCAAAATAGAGCATGGGGATGGTGACGCGATGCTAACAATGGCATCGACTTATCTAGTTCAGGATGATCAAGATGGATATTTAGAATGGCTAGAAAAATCAGCACGAACAGGTTATGCCGAATCACAATATTATTTAGCTTATAATCATGATGGTGGTGATGGTTGGTTCCTCATCCCCGGTAGTCGAGAGAAAGAGATCCGTCGTTTGTATAAGGCTTCAGCCGATCAGGGGTATATTCCCGCGATTAGCCAATATGGTGCAATTCTAGTAGAAGAAAATAATTTGGTTGAAGCATTAAAGTATTGGAACAATGCAATAGAGCAAGGTGCGGCCTTGGTGATATTGAGTATGGCTGAAATTTACAGCGGAAAAAATCCGCAGGTTCATTTAGAAGAAAATAAAGTATTAGCTGCTACTTATTATCAAGTCTATTTTGACTCTATGGGCTCAGAAAAAAATGAGAATTTACACAGAATTTTTAAAGAAAAAAATCGTGTTCTTCTTGAAACCATGACAAATGAGCAAAAAGCAGAATCCGATCGTTTAGCAAAAGAATATTTAAAGACGCATACCGTACGAGCCTTTGATGATTTTTGGTATTTGAGCGAAGAAGATAGTGTGATTAAGCGTTGATAATTTATTAATTAGTATTAGGAGTTTGGGAAGTGTTAAGAGCATCAAATAGTATTGGTGTCGTTACTTTAATTGGTGTTTATATCTATTGCGCTGATATGGCTTACACAGGGGGGTACCTCAATACTCTCGGTTTAGATTCAGATGTATTAGGTCGAGAGTTTTATCCGACTCTATATTCTGGTTTTAAGGAAAATTTTATACATCTATTTATGCTTCTTGCTGCCTGTATTATTTGGTTTTTTTTGATTGATATAAGAAATGCTTTTAGGGAAAGCAAGGAAGGTAAAGAGTTTTTGGCATTTTTGGAGACAAAAATGACCTATATCTTTAAAGGTGAAAATAAATCGTCAACAAGTAAGGAAAAAGAGATAAATTTTTGTTTTAGTATTTTGTTCGCTTTTGCTTTATTTATCTTGATGATGGCGATGAATGAAGGGTTAGGCAAACAAAAAGCCATCAAAGTTATGAATGGCATAGAAAATCTAGAGTATACAAAGGTTTACACCCACAATATGGTTGATGATCTTGCTTTTTTATATTGTGGAGCAGTTAACTGCGCGGTATTCAATATTCAAAAGCAACGAACAGAATACATATCTAATAATAATTTTATGGTTGATAATCATAGAATTAAGAGGTTTTTAGGCTTAAAGGAAGCAAGCGATAAAGCAAATCAAAAGTAAAATTCTGGAGTGTGTGGTCAAATAATATGTTAACACCTCAGTTAATCCTCTAAACGCTCATTTAGGAAAATCTGTAACATGGTTCTGCTCCTTTATCATTTAGAGTTACTGTTCATTACAGCTTCATAATTCTATGTTTGACCAAATTCTTAGAATGAATCAATATGTGCCTAATTGATTAATTGCCAAATGAAACCGTATCTACTGATTTGGTGGCTATTCATCAATTTGGGAGCAGGATTGCCCACCATGAGCCCATCTTTGGGATCCTTACTCTTCATCAAATTTACCCGCTAATTATTAAAACAGTGGAATGGCGCTGCAATCACACTAAGCAATAGCTTGACTCAATAGAGTGAGTTACAGAGTTGCTTAGTAAGCCTGTAATATGAGGAGATGCTATAAAATGAATCGTCAATGCCTTTGTTTAACACCCAAAGAAATATAAATAACTACAAAACAAAATATCGGGAGCAATAGCAATACATGTCAGTTAGTTTTTACGATGAACGTATCCTAAACATACGAATCAAAAATAATAGCAAGGGATCTACTTTTTTGTTTGGTGCTGCACTAAGTCAAATAACTGATGGAGTCGGCATTCCAAACGTTGAAAGCGTTCTTGAATTTATTGACGAATATGCAATTGAGCAAGAAGTTTATGACCACTATTTCGAAGAAGCACATAGCTTTTCAGAACAGGATAGATACCAACAAGCTTTTAGCCTAATAGCCGGATTATGTGGTCAAGAGTCGGTAAATGAAATCATTAAGCGGGTAGTAGAAAGTAATATCGACGAGAACGGAAGACATCGAGTACCTAAAGCAATCAAAGACTTCGTTGCTAGTATCAAAAGCGGCAACATCGTAGTAAACAACATCATCACGACCAACTTTGATACGCTACTTGAAGAGGAGTTCAGGAATCAAGAAATTCAGTTCAACTCTTTTAGCGTGGTGGCAGATACTCAGCTCCCCAACGATGTAAACGACAATATCAATATTTATCATTTGCATGGTAGTTGGGAGCGTGGCGATTCAATGCACACGACGAATCAGTTGCAATCAAATAGAGACCGTATTGAAACTTCATTGCAAAACCTCATAGGCAATCAAAGTCTGGTTGTTATGGGGTATGGCGGATGGGATGATAGTTTTACTCGCTCTTTGGCATCTGCAGTTATTAACCCGCAGTTGAGCTACAATATCTTATGGTGTTTTTACGAAGGCAACAGCGCAGTTATAGAGCAAAGAGAAGCCCCGTTATTAAATAGTCTGAACGATGGCATGAGTCGTGGTCGAATACAATTATATAAAGGGATCGATTGCAATAAGGTGTTCGCAACACTGGCACAGGTAAGTGCAATAAAAAAGAGACAAATTGAGCAACGAGACATCGAACAAAAACGTTTAGAAACCATTAACTACTACAACATTCCAGATCGGCATTACAACAGTCAAACCCGTGGGCGAACTAGAAGTAAAGCAATACAAAAGTTGACAAAGCACAACTCATTGTTTGTAAGGTCACCATTAGGTTTCGGTGCATATGACTTCATCTATTCGCTAACGAACGCGGTATCAAGTAAAGACACTCACTGCGTGAGAGTGAACTGCTCAGAGGTTATTTCTCAAGCACAAATTGACCATCAAGTCCTTATGGATTCGGGGCAGCCTTTGTCGCAGCTTTCTTACTTACTTAACTTACGTGAAGATGATGTCCATTTCATTATTTTCGATAAGATTCGTGGTGACATGGATGCGGAAGCTTTGATGTATTTATCTAACCTTCCGAAGAGCCTAAACCTTATACGCAAGAATGTATTTTTCATCTACATGTCAAGTGTTGACATTAAACAATTTGACAAGTTGAAAGTCGAACTAAAAAAACTGGATAGAAACGACACTCAGCTTATTTTAGACAATCGATTTGACAAGCATAGCTTTACACATGCACAAATATCTCAGATATACGAATACTCGGAAGGTGTGGTAGAGAAGCTGGAACTAATAATGGACTACTTAAATGTTAGCTCTGTTGAAGAAGTTCTTTCAGATGCCGAGATGTTCAATGATGCGTTTCACTCAGAACACATTCCTAAAACCACGATGAATCAGATCAACTTATTATTCGATGAACCCTCAAAGGAGCCAGTGTTAAGGTATCTGAAAATTCTTGCCATTCTCAAGAATGGAGAAACATTGACCAATATTCGTAAGGCTGAAATGGGAACAGGTCTACATGCTAGGCATACAATGGAACTCATTAGACTAGAACTTGCCACAACAGTGCAATTAGATCTGGACTCTAAGCTAGTCAAAATTAACCCTATAATCAAAGACTACATGCTGAGTAAAATGACCCGTTCAGAGATATTGCAAATATCCAATGAGTACTTGAATGTTACTCTCATCCGAACGAAAAGGGGTGTAAAGCTCAGCTCTATCAATCGAAAAATCTCACAGTCTGGGTACAATACTGAAGAAGATAATACCTGTACCCTGCTTCGCAACGCGTTCGAAGAGTGTCGAGACAATATTCGTCATGCTGAAGAGACGGGAGAATCAACAGAGCTGTTATTAAGAAGAATGAATAAGCTATGCACTCTAAGCGGAGCGTATGTGTATTTACTTGAAAGTACATCTCGCTTCACGGAAACAATTACAGCTGTAGACAGTTTATTAGGTGTGATTAAAGAAGTCGATAGTGACCAATTGCATCGATATTATGGTCTAATGTCCAGCGCGTATAGAATGAAAGCCAACTACGATGAAGCAAAGGAGTACTTAGATTTATGTGAAGAGTTATGCCCAGAGTCGGATAAACAGACACAGGATATGATCTATAGGGAAAGATTGTACTTGCTTGAAAAAACGAACTGGGATATGGCGATTAAGCTCGCAAAATCACGAAAAAATGACTTCCACAGACATTCTGTTGAGAACATTATAACCGAAGCTCTGCTTGCAGAAAGTAAACCATCTGACCTTCATTTCCAAACCCTAGTTAAATTGGAGAAAAAAGCAAGAAAGCTTGGTCACTTTACAACGGCAAATAACATCTTGTTCACCATTAATCGAGAACGTACACATAGTGAGAAGATTAATAATCTCAATAAAGCAATACAATCAGATCAAAGTGAATATAACATTTGTCGCGCTAAGATATATAAACATCAAGCATATATTGAAATGGGACTTTTTGAACGCATTAAAGATAACGATATAAATGAACTTCTAAATATCTACGATTACCTATTCAGGCAAAAGTTTGACTCACTTTTCAATCAATGTCACCAGTTGCTCTGGGAAATAGCTGAACACAGGCAAATGCACGATGTGATCTTTTTGATATTTTTTAAAGGTACAATTGTGTGGCGTTTAAATTCTGACAATGAAAATGAAATGAAGTACAGAACTAAAATCAAAGAAATCCCGCAACCAAGGCTTCTGGAATTTCAACCATAAAAAGTTATACCATTACTGACAGAAATGACTAAAGAAGAACGTCACCCGCGTCGTTTGATGTTATCGCCGTATGGCATAGCGATGATCTGCTACAAAAGTGGGTTGTTTCTCTGTTAGAGGAAAAATACCTCACATAGGTTGCTTCGGTATCGCTCGCGTAACGCATTTTTGTCCAGAGGTGAGTTGGGTGACAAGTATATATGTGATCACCAAGCGATCCCATCGTAATGACTATCAACTTCAACTTATAGCAACGCCTTAGTTTTTATGACAAGTTTGCGCTTGGAAAAGCGTCAAAATCAGCCCGATTTACAAAAAATTATGACAGTTGCTATAATTGAGGTTCAAAAAGAAAAATTATTAACCTAACTCACTGTTAAAGATACAATTTGTTAATGAATGTCAAAAATTTTGTCTCATAAAATTTCCAAGGGTATGACGTTATGGGCAAAATATATGATGGCTTACACCGTATCAGTTTCTTAATTGATGAAAACGGAACGATTGAACATGTCTTCAATAAATTTAAGACCAAAGATCACCATGAGGTAGTACTTAACTACCTAAATGACAATGCTTAATTGTTCGTATAAGTAGTGAACAAACTAAAACGCCCAGATATTCGATGGTATCTGGGCGTTGTTATATCACGTTATAGTGACTCAGCCGGAGGTTCATTGTTTGCTTCATTACTTGGCAAAGCATTCCAAACTGCTTTGACTAATGTGGCTAATGGAATGGCAAAGAACACCCCCCAGAATCCCCAGAATCCTCCAAATACCAATACCGCGACTATGATTGCAACTGGGTGTAAGTTAACCGCTTCCGAAAATAATACCGGTACCAGAATATTACCATCGAGCATTTGAATGATACCGTACGCAATAATCAACCAATAAAACTGAGGAACGAGTCCCCACTGGAACAACGCAACCAACACCACAGGAACGGTAACAGCAGCAGCACCAATATATGGAATCAATACAGAAAAACCGACCGCTACCGCCAATAACACAGGATAACGAAGCCCAAACGCTAAGAATACAATGTAAGTTGCCACGCCAATAATCACAATTTCGACCACTTTGCCACGAATATAGTTAGAAATCTGGCTATGCATTTCATCCCAAACTTTGGTGGCTAAACGACGATTTTGTGGCATCACTCGGCTTAAAGATGTCAATAATTGAGATTTATCTTTTAATAAAAAGAAAACCAACAATGGTACTAAAACCAAATACACCCCTAAGGTCGCCAAACTAAGTAAAGAAGACATTGAGCCACGTAAGATAGTATCACCCATCCCCAAGATCTTATTTTGAGCGTTATGCATGATCATTTCGATCACTTGGACATCCGCTATGTCCGGATAACGATGTGGCAAACTCGTAATATAAGTTTGGAAGGTAGTATACATGCCCGGCATATCATTAAGTAAGTTAGCAATTTGTCGCCAAATAGTCGGCACCAGGCCAAAGAAAGCTAGCAGCATCAAGCCAATAAAAGCACTCACAACAATTAAAACACTAGCAAGCCGAGGAAGACCCACTTTAGATAAGCGAATAACTGGCCACTCCAACAAGTAGGCTAATACAATAGCGACCAATAACGGTGCAATTAAATGTCCAAAAAAGTAAATAGTAATAAAACCAAATAATAAAATCGCCACTAAGCTCACAGCATGTGGATCAGAAAATCGTTTTTTATACCAACGAACTATCATTTCAAACATTCAATTTGATTCCTTTTTCGTTACTAACAAAGTACATTCATCATTATGTTGTTGTACTGTTACTGAATACGAGGCTTGTTTAAAATATCGAATCATATCGTTAATCGATGCAATGTCATTCGATAAAATGGTTAGTGATTGCTGGTTCAACAATTCAGCACTTTTTCGTTTGGCTAACAATAGTGCCATTGGGCAGCGCTGAGATCGTAAATCAAGACACTCTATTTTCATTCAGCCATTAACCTTTATGATAGAGTTATTAATCATGAGCGAGTATATACCCAAGTAACTTCAAGATGCGAGTTTCAGCAAGAATAAAACAAGCTTTATGCCGCGTCAGATTGGTTTGAAAGGTGCCTTCCTTCACCAATCTTCCTTGCCTAACGGTTTGGATGAGAGCTCTGAATTCTGCATCTTGAAGTTACTTGGGTATAGATACTTTAGATAAAAAAGAAACCAAGCAAGTGGTTTTGAGTCTATACCTCTGACAAATATACCTAAGTCACCTCTAAACCTTGAGCTTACTTAGGTATAACAGATAAACTGGCTTTGTTTTTATAACGTCAAATAATAATGGATGTTGCTTAACGATATGCGCCAATTTTTTCGCACTACCGCATGCTTATGTCTTTCGGCTTTATTATGCGTACAACCTATCGCCTATGCACAGCAAGACTTACCGGATATAGGTACCGCTGCGGCAGGCACATTGACCATTGCTCAAGAATTAGAGTATGGCGATGCTTACATGCGAATTTTACGCAGCATGAGTCCAATAATTAGTGACCCAGTGATGGATGAGTACATCACCTCGTTAGGCCACCAACTGGTTGCCAATGCGAATGATGTCAAAACCCCTTTTCACTTCCATTTGATCCGCGATCGTAGTGTAAACGCCTTTGCATTTTTTGGTGGGTATGTGGTTGCTAATACGGGTTTATTTCTTCACGCCAACAATGAAAGCCAACTTGCTTCAGTTTTTGCGCACGAAATATCGCATATCACTCAACGACACCTTGCTCGACATATGGAAGATCAAGCACGCCGTACGCCATTAACAATCGCCGCTTTAGTCGGTTCATTATTACTTGCCATCGCCTCACCAGAAGCAGGTATTGCTGCGGTTAACGCCACTACCGCCAGCTCAATGCAAGCCAGTATTAACTACACGCGCTCTAATGAACAAGAAGCAGACCGATTTGGTATTGCCACATTAGCCAGAGCCGGTTTTGATCCTGAAGGCATGCCTCAATTCTTTGGCCAATTAGCTGATCAATATCGCTATGCAAGTACCCCGCCTCCAATGTTGCTGAGCCACCCCTTACCTAAAGCACGTTTATCAGAAGCACGAGATAGAGCAGGCCGTTACCCTAGAGTTAATCCACCTATCTCTGTTAATTTCCATCTTGCCAAAGCGCGAGTGATCGCTCGATATGCTAGCATCGATTCTGCTCAATCATTAGATTGGTTTGAGCGTAGACTGCAAAAAGCCAACCCAATGATAAAACCAACTTTAGAGTACGGCCAAGCCTTGGTTTATATGGATAGCGGTAAAATATCACAAGCAGAAACCATCTTAACCCGATTGCTGGCCAGCGATCCGTACAATAACTTTTATCTTGATGCTGTGTCTGACTTATATATACATAAAAAGCAGTATGACAGCGCGATCACTTTGCTTAAAAAAGGACTCGAAAGAAAACCGGGCAATCAAGTGTTAACCATTAACTACGCCAATGTTCTTATCGAAGCCAATCGAAATAAAGAAGCGATAAACATTTTACAAAAGTATACGCACTCCCATCCAGATGAAACGGTGGGATGGTCACTATTAGCGAATGCGAATCGTAAAGCCGCCAATGAGCCGGAACAATTAGCATCAGAAGGCGAAATATTTGCACTGCGAGCGAATTGGAATAAAGCTATTAGTAACTACACTAGAGCAAGTCAGTTAGCCGAATTAGGCAGTCTACAACAAGCAAGATATGATGCGCGGATTGACCAATTGCGTATCGAACAGCAACGTTTTGCTGCTCTACAATAACTCATTAAAATTTTATAAGGATATGTCATGTCAGTTGTTATTTATCACAACCCACGCTGCTCAAAAAGCCGTCAAACATTAGAGCTATTAACTAGCCAAGGTATTGAACCACAAGTCGTAAAGTATCTTGATGACACACCGGATATTGCCACGCTAAAAACCTTGTTTAAGCAACTAGGCTTAACCAAAGTTCGCGATATGATGCGCACCAAAGAAGATATTTATAAATCACTAAACTTAGCCGATGAGACTTTGAGTGATGATGATCTATTTAACGCTATGGCTGAAAATCCAAAACTGATTGAACGTCCTATCGTAGTTGCCAATGACCAAGCTCGCCATGGCCGCCCACCAGAGCAAGTGCTTGAGATTCTATGATTGATCCACAGCTAAAGCGCAGCTCCGTGACTATTGTTGTGTTGTACCATAGCCGACATGGTACGACACAGCAATTAGCTCGCCATATTGCTCGAGGGGTAGAATCGGTAGAAAACTGCCAAGCTTCATTGCGTACTGTTGCGGATATTGATTCCAATGACGACTATCCTGCTACCGACCCGGTGATCAAATTACCAGAGTTAAAGCAATGTGATGGACTGGCGATTGGTAGCCCCGTTTGGTTTGGCAATATGAGTGCTGCAATGAAACACTTTTGGGATCAAACCACTTCTTTATGGATCGCTGGTGATTTAATTGATAAGCCTGCTTGTGTATTTACCTCATCATCTTCCCCTCATGGTGGGCAAGAAACCACTCAACAATCAATGATGTTACCGCTATTACATCACGGTATGATGGTGATGGGACTCCCTTATTCAGAACCAAGTTTACACACTAGCTTTAAAGGCGGAACGCCCTATGGAGCAAGCTCTATATCAAAGCAAGGTCATAGCGGACTCGATAAACAAGTGACTGAGTTAGCATTTGCACAAGGCCAACGTTTAGCAAAAGCGGCTTTAGCCTTATCATCTCTGCATGCTTCATCAACATAAGAAACGGACTGTATGACACAATCATCGGCGACATCGCCACTTTTGGACCGCTATTTAGCTCTATTCAGCTACTTTGCACTACTGCTGTGGGTACTCGCATGGCATGGTTTTATTTCCCCTCATCCCGATCTTAACTCAACCGCCGTCACCGTAGGTTGGTGTATTCCGTTACTGCTGCCTTTTATCGGTATCATTAAAGGTAAGCCCTATACCCACGCTTGGGCGAACTTCATTTTAATGTTCTACTTTTTGCACTCATTAACCATTTTATATATCGATAATGGGGAGCGCATACTTGCAGCTATTGAACTGCTTTTAACTAGCATTAATTTTGTGGCTAATATTCTTTATGCTCGCCACAAAGGTAAAGCGCTCGGCTTAAAGCTAACGCGCCTTTCAGAAGTAGAAAAGCAAGAAAAAGCCAAATATGAAGGTTCAAACAAATAGTATAATTATTCAGAAAACGCTTGCGATAAAACTTTCTGAACTTCGGTTCTAAGCCAACGGTGTGCAAGGTTATTATGTTGCCTTGCATGCCAGACCATATGATATTGATATGTCGACGTATCTACCGGTGCATCCATTACCACCACTTCTAAGTGCTCTGCCATTTTTCTCGCCAAACATCCTGGCAAGGTCAGCAATAAATCACTTTGCTCAATAGCGTAAGGCGCAGCGGTAAAGTGTGGCATTCGCAATACTACGTTACGCTTACGACCAATTTTTGCTAACGCCAAATCAATCGCCCCGGCCCGATCGCCCCCCATAGTGATCAAAGCATGAGTACTATTACAATAAGCATCTAGGGTTAAAGGCTGATTAGCTAAAGGGTGACCTTTTCTCATCATGGTCACTAAACGATCTGGGCCAAGAGCCTGCGCATAAATATCAGCTTGCGGTTTTTGCACATCACTACTAAAACTTAAATCAGCCTCACCAAGCGATAACTTTTCCATCATATCTGGCTGACGGTTCAAACACGTTAATGACACTCCCGGTGCTTGCTCAAATAACGTTTTATAAACGGGTGGCATGAATACTTGCGCGAAAAAATCACTCATCATTAAAGTGAAATGAGTATTGGCTTGCTTGGGTTCAAAATCCGCAGGATTGAGCAAAGTCTCTGCGTGCTGCAATAAACAATCCAATGACGTTGACATTTCAATCGTACGCTCGGTAGGCAATAAGCCTCCTTTGGTTCTCACAAATAACGGATCACCAAATTGATGACGCAAACGCTGCAAAGTACGGCTCATTGCCGATTGCGTGATATTAAGTTGCAAAGCGGCTTTAGTAACACTTTTGGTGCGAATCAAAGCTTGTAATGCGACCAATAAATTTAAATCGACTTGATTTAGCTTATTCATGATATGACTTTAGCTCATTTTGGTAATTATCTTTATGCATTAGGAATATATTACCTTTCTCGCTATTCTAACAGCATAAATTTTCAATCAACTCCACGATAGAGGTTCCAATGCATATTGAAAGTAAAGGTTATGCTTTAAAACAACGTCCAGCTGGCATGCCAACTCAAGAATGTTTTGAGTTACAAATCGAAACGATTACTGATATCGCTGAAGGCCAATTCATCATCAAAAACCTTTGGTTATCCGTTGATCCTTATATGCGTGGCAGAATGACCGATGCCGAAAGTTATGTACCGCCATTTCAACTTGGTGAATTAATGCAAGGCTCTGCGATTGGTGAAGTGATTGAATCAAAGCACCCAGACTTTCAAGTAGGTGACAAAGTTAACAGCATGCTTGGTTGGCGCGAATACGCAGTCTCAACCGGTGACATGGTACAAACACTGCCACAGACTACACTACCTGAGCAAAGCTTCCTTGGGGTTGCGGGGATGCCTGGCTTAACCGCTTGGGTTGGTTTAAATATTATTGGCGAATTGAAAGAAGGCGAAACCGTATTAGTTTCTGCCGCTTCAGGTGCGGTCGGTAGCCTAGTCTGTCAATTTGCTAAATTAAAAGGCTGCCGGGTTATTGGTAGTGCTGGCAGTGATGAAAAAGTGGAATGGTTAAAATCACTTGGTGTCGATGGCGTCATCAATTACAAAGATTATAACAATGCCGCTGAGCTTGAAGCCGCACTCGCAGAGCATTGCCCACAAGGTGTTGATGTATGCTACGAGAATGTTGGTGGTGATCACTTAGAAGCCGCATTAAATTTATTAAATCGTTATGGTCGTATGAGTGTTTGCGGCATGATTGATTTGTATAACCTAGAAGATGCTAAAGCCGGCCCAAATAATCTGGCTAACATCGTCAAGAAGAGCCTACGCATTCAAGGCTTCATCGTTTCTGATCACTGGGAACATTATCCAAGCTACGTTGCACAATTAACTCAATGGGTTGAGCAAGGAAAAATCAGCTGGAAAGAGACGACTCGTGAAGGTATCGAAGCCACCCCGGATGCTTTCCTTGGATTATTTAAAGGTGAGAACATCGGTAAGATGCTCATTAAACTGTAATAAGAAATCATCATTCTAAACACAATCTAAATTCAATAACGTCGCTTTCACGCAAAAGCGACGATTTACTCTGGAGCAACAAATGAACAATTTTAGCTATCAAAATACGACTCAAATTCATTTTGGCCAAGATCAAATTTCAGCAATCACCAATAGCATTCCTAAAGACAAAAAAATTCTGGTGACATACGGTGGCGGTTCAATCAAAAGCAACGGTGTGTATGACCAAGTAGTTGCTGCGCTTAAAGATCATACTTGGGATGAATTCTCTGGTATCGAGCCAAACCCACAATTCGACACTTTAATGAAAGCAGTTGAAAAAATCCGTGCCGAAGGCTTTGACTACCTATTAGCTGTTGGCGGTGGTTCAGTGGTTGATGGTACTAAGTTCATCTCTGCGGCAGTGGGTTTTGAAGGTGACACTTGGGATATTTTAGCCAAAGGTGCTGAAGTAAACAGTGCGCTACCTTTAGGTTGTATCTTAACCCTACCTGCAACCGGTTCTGAAACCAACATCGGTGCAGTAGTGACTCGTGGCAAAGAAAAATTAGCGTTTATGAATCCACTAGTACGTCCTCAGTTTGCAGTATTGGATCCACAAACCACATTAAGCCTGTCTGAGCGTCAAACCTCTAACGGTGTGGTTGATGCCTTTGTTCACGTAATGGAGCAATACTTAACGTACCCTGTTAATGCGAAAATCCAAGACCGTTTCGCAGAAGGTATTTTACTGACTTTAATCGAAGAAGGTCCAAAATTAATCGATAACCTACAAGATATCGAAGCTCGTACTAACGTTATGTGGGCGGCTACTCAAGCACTAAGCGGCTTAATCGGTGTTGGCGTACCTCAAGATTGGGCAACGCACATGATTGGTCACGAACTAACCGGTAACTTCGGTGTAGACCATGGCCGTAGCTTAACCATCGTACTTCCTGCTGTAATGGATGTATGTCGTGAAGAGAAAAAAGCCAAGTTACTACAATATGCAGAGCGTATCTGGAATATCACTGAAGGTTCGGATGATGCTCGTATTGATGCGGCGATTGAGAAAACCAAGCAATTCTTCAGCCAAATGAAGACTCCTGTTTCACTTGGTGAAATCGACCTTGCACAAGCAGACGTTGATACTGCTATCACCAGCTTAGAAGCGCATGGCATGACAAAACTCGGTGAGCACGGTTCAATTGATATTGCCCGTTCACGTAAAGTGCTAGAAAGCGCGCTTTAAGTTATAGCGATCTCAATTAATCACTGAACGAATGAACACAACAAAAAAGGGAGCCAACTTGGCTCCCTTTGTTATATATTCAATATTTACCTTACTTTATAAGCTAAACCACAACTGCTGATCAACTGGCAATTGTTCATCAGCCGTTTTTTTTCCTAGCTCTGAGCTCTCTAGCGTAGCTGATTGTTCTGCAACTTTTGCAGAGTCCACAGGCGCTTGTGTTTTCTCTATTCCTTTTAATCCCATAACTTGCTTTTCAAAGTCCGTTTTATTGCTTAATAGTTGAATATTGAATATTACATTCGTACCTTGGATTGAATGCACTTGTACCGTTGCAACACTCTCTAAATCAAGTAAAGAACGCTCTAAAATAAAGAAAGATTTAGCCGATTGAATGCCAGAAAAGTGAGCCCATAACGCATCATCCACCACATGCTTACCGGTTGGTTTATTTTTCTGAGCGTAGTAAGCACTCACTCGGTCAATGGCTTTATCTATCGCTTGAGTTACATCGCCACTTTCAACACCTGTAACAGCAGATTGAGGCGAAGAGGTAATACGATCCGGAGCCATATCATAGAGCTGCCAATTAACTTCTGAAGATGGTCCATCAGCCGCCACTTTTAGTACGAGTACAGAGTCTGCCGGATAGCGAACACTGGCTGCTGCGAGTGGCTCTGGAAAACCGCCCCATAAATCTGGCGCAGAAATTTTAGTGAAATCATCCATATCACCCACTGGCAAAGTGATCGGAAGCCCTGACTGTTGCGCAGCCGTTTGTAAAGCTGACACTGAATCTAATCCCGATTGCTCCCAACCGACTCGACGTTCAACATTGTCATCTTGCACTAACCAAACTAAAACATTCTCACGCTCTTTCGGCCAAATCGAAGCATTGGCTTGTGATAACAACACACTAATTTGTTTAGGGTTATACTGCATATCTAAACTTTTTTCGCCATTTAGAGTGCTATATTCAAATTTTGCCAAATAATCAGAGCCATCGCGCATGGCTTTTTTTACGACTTCATTGTCAGCAATATTGGCATTACCCGATGCTTTAATTAGCACTTGTTCAAGACCTTCTGCCCATGCGATTGAACGTGCATTTTTTTCATTACTTAACACAACTTCTGCGTGATATACATCAACCGACGTTTTAGCAACTGTCGTTAATGGAAATAAAATCGAAACGATAAGGGGAATAGCAAAATAACGCATAACAGACCTGTTTTTTATTCAGAAATCATTCTGTGTTGTAACACCAAACACTTACACCAAACACTTACACCTAAGTCATTTGGATATATATTAAGCCGCTAATAATACATGAAACGTATACATTTTTCTGCGTACTAATAAGTAGAAAAAAGCGACTCCATTCATTCAATAGAGTCGCTTTATACTAATTAATTCCATCTTCCAGATAATTTTCTGCAATGGCGCTGTTTATTGAGTACCGAAGATCTTATCACCAGCATCGCCCAAGCCCGGAACAATATAACCTTTATCATCCAGTTTTTCGTCAATTGCAGCAGTGTATAGCTCAATATCTGGGTGCGCTTTTTCTAAAGCTTCGATGCCTTCTGGAGCAGCAACGAGCACTAATACTTTGATGTGGTTACAACCTTGCTCTTTTAACAAGTCAATCGTTGCAATCATAGAGCCGCCAGTAGCTAACATTGGGTCAACGACTAAAGCGATACGCTCATTAATGCTAGAAGTTAACTTGTTAAAGTATGGGATTGGTTCGAGTGTTTCTTCATCACGGTATACACCAACAACGGAGATTCTAGCACTTGGCATGTGCTCAAGTACGCCATCCATCATCCCTAAACCAGCACGAAGGATCGGCACAACAGTGACTTTTTTACCTTTAATTTGGTCAATTTCAACCGGGCCATTCCAGCCTTTAATTGTCACTTTCTCTGTTTCAAAATCAGAGGTCGCTTCATAAGTGAGTAAACTTCCCACTTCAGTTGCTAACTCACGAAAACGTTTTGTGCTGATATCGCTTTCGCGCATTAGACCAAGCTTATGCTTAACCAGTGGGTGTTTAACTTCTACGACTTTCATGTCCAACTCCGTGCTTAATTTTGATAAACAAGAGAATTATATACCCAAGTCACTTCAAGATGCGAGTTTCAGCAAGAATAAAACAAGCTTTAGGCAAGACAAATTGAATATGATCATAGTGATTCTATCTCTGTTCAAGTATACACCTCAAACTGACCAAAATTTATTGATAGAACTCATTAAATTTTTTGACCAATCATTGAAGTAAAAAAACTGACGCAAACGTTTTCCTTTTCGCTTCATCCCCTGTTAGAATAGCCCCGTTTTTCACATCCAATCAAATCAAAGGCGAGGATATCCCCGTGAGTGGTAACAATTCTTCTCTAAGCTATAAAGACGCTGGTGTTGATATTGATGCAGGTAATGCATTAGTCGATAAAATTAAAGGTGTGGTAAAACGCACTCGTCGCCCTGAAGTTATGGGTGGCATCGGTGGCTTTGGTGCATTATGTGAGCTACCAACCAAATACAAGCAGCCGCTTTTAGTTTCTGGCACAGATGGTGTTGGAACAAAACTGCGTCTGGCTTTGGATATGAAAAAACACGACACCATTGGTATCGACCTTGTCGCCATGTGTGTAAATGATTTAATCGTTCAAGGTGCAGAACCTCTTTTCTTCCTAGACTACTATGCAACAGGCAAACTAGATGTTGATACCGCAGCAGAAGTGGTAACTGGCATCGGTGAAGGTTGTATCCAAGCGGGTTGTTCTTTAATCGGTGGTGAAACGGCTGAAATGCCTGGCATGTACGAAGGCGAAGACTACGATGTCGCTGGCTTTTGTGTTGGCGTAGTCGAAAAAGCAGATGTTATCGATGGCACAAAAGTAGCCGCTGGTGACGCTTTAATCGCGGTAGGTTCAAGTGGCCCTCACTCAAACGGCTATTCACTTATTCGTAAGATCCTTGAAGTGTCTCAAGCTGATTTAAATGAAGACCTAAACGGTCGCACTATCGGTGAACACCTTATCGAGCCAACTAAGATCTACATCAAATCAGCGCTTAAAATGATTGAAAAGCATGATATCCATGCGATTTCTCATATTACTGGCGGCGGTTTCTGGGAAAACATTCCACGCGTATTACCAGAAGGCACTAAAGCAGTGATCGATGGTAACAGTTGGGAGTGGCCAGCAATTTTCTCTTGGTTACAACAAAAAGGAAATGTTGAAACCTACGAGATGTACCGTACCTTCAACTGTGGTGTAGGCCTGATTGTGGCACTTCCACAAGATCAAGCACAAGCCGCTGTAGAACTACTTAATGCTGAAGGCGAAAATGCTTGGATCATCGGTCAAGTAGCAACAGCTGAAGCGGGTGAAGAGCAAGTCGAAATTAAATAAGCAAACAGCCGAAAGTCCAATTGACTTTCGGCTGTTCCTATTTGGCAAGGAATGTATGAAAAATATCGTTGTATTAGTTTCAGGTAATGGAAGCAACCTACAAGCCATTATCGATGCTTGTGAATCCGAACAAATTCAAGCCAAAGTCACGGCAGTGTTTTCAAACAAAGCCGACGCTTATGGTTTAGAGCGTGCAAAAAATCATTCAATCGCAGCTCACTCCCTTTCCGCGCAAGACTTTCTAAATTCAGATGGAAAACCCGATCGTTTGGCTTTTGATACTGAATTGATGAAGCAAATCGACGCCTATCAACCTGATTTAATTATTCTCGCTGGTTATATGCGTATTCTCAGCAGTAACTTTGTAGAACATTACTTAGGCAGAATGCTAAACATCCACCCTTCTCTACTTCCTAAATATTCAGGCCTTAACACGCATCAGCGCGCCATTGATGCCGGTGATAGTGAACATGGAACCAGTGTCCACTTTGTGACTGAAGAATTAGATGGTGGCCCTGTTATTTTACAAGCTAAGGTACCTGTTTTTGAAGATGACAGTGCCGATGATTTAGCCAAGCGGGTCCTCGTCCAAGAGCATAATATTTATCCTCTGGTGAGCAAATGGTTTATTGAAGGCCGATTAGAGATGAAACAACAGCAAGCTTATTTAGATGGTCAGCCATTAGGATTGCATGGGTACGCTGAAGACTAGTGTTTCGTGTTTCGTGTTTCGTGTTTCGTGTTTCGTGTTTCGTGTTTCGTGTTTCGTGTTTCGTGTTTCGTGTTTCGTGTTTCGTGTTTCGTGAGGAGTTTTAGCTTCCTTGTTTTACATAATCAATAAGATTATCGTCTTTTTCTCGCAACACGAAGTAAAGCACTCTCGTCACTCGCACCACATTCAAGCAACGAGAAGCGAAGCGCCCGAGCCACGAAATACGCTCCCCTAGGAACTAGGAACTAGGAACTAGGAACTAGGAACTAGGAACTAGGAACTAGGAACTATATTCCTTGGTGCAAACGGCTCATCAATCAAATCTAAGCTATTATCTAAAATCAGCTCACCAAAATGAAACACTCCATATTCACTCGGCTTCATTTTGTGCCAGCGTTCGTTATCGGTTAACGGTTGAGTGGCAATCACTGAAACCACATCATTGGGCGTAGTTTCTTCTTGAAAGTCGATACTGACTTCTTCATCAATCAATGTCGCTTTACCAAAGGGCGCTCGCCTTGTTATCCAGTGAAGATTGTTGGTGCAATACATCATCACATATTCACCATCACTCAACAGCATGTTAAATACACCAAACTTTTTCAACTCATCACAACATTGAGCAATAAACTGAAAGATCTCCGGCATTTGACGAGAATGTGGTGGCTCTGGATAACGGTCTTCAAGTTGCTTTAAAATCCAGCAAAATGACAGCTCGCTATCGGTCTCTCCAATAGGGCGATGGCGGCCAGTATTTAAACCTTGGTAACCACTCAATTGACCATTATGAGCAAACGTCCAGTTCTTCCCCCAAAGCTCACGAGTAAATGGGTGAGTGTTTTCTAAGTTCACCTCACCCCGATTAGCCTGACGAATATGACTAATGACCGCACAACTTTTGATAGGATAGCTCTGGACTAACTCGGCAATTTTAGAATGGCAGCTCGGTTTCGGATCTTTAAAATTACGGCACCCTTTACCTTCATAAAAGGTGATCCCCCAACCATCACGGTGAGGGCCTGTTTTTCCACCACGTTGGATTAATCCGGTAAAACTGAAGCAAATGTCAGTTGGGACATTGGCACTCATACCGAGCAATTCACACATTCATCGTTCCTTTTAACATCCCGATTTTGAAAATAGCCACTTTAAAATATCAAAATAATAAAGTTACTTTTCCATTTCTTTTTCAATCAATTGGATCACGATATGGATAATTTTAATGTGGACTTCTTGAATACGGTCAGCGTAACCAAAATGAGGAACACGAATTTCCACATCGGCAATACCTGCCATTTTACCGCCGTCTTTACCAGTTAAAGCAACCGTCTTCATACCTTTTTGCTTGGCCGTTTCCATTGCTTTTAAGATATTGCCAGAGTTACCTGAGGTAGAAAGCCCGAATACCACATCCCCTGTTTGTCCAACCGCTTCAAGGTAACGCGAAAAAACAAATTCGTAACCAAAATCGTTACTAACGCAAGAAAGGTGACTTGGATCCGAAATGGCAATCCCAGGGTAACCCGGGCGGTTTTCACGGTAGCGTCCCGTTAATTCTTCAGCAAAGTGCATCGCATCACAATGTGAACCACCATTACCGCAAGACAATACTTTACCACCTTGCTTAAATGAATCCGCTATTAGCTTAGCCGCCGCTTCAATATCTTGAAGATTTTTATCATCATTTAAAAAAGCGTTAAGTACTTGGGCAGCTTCTGTGAGTTCACTTCGAATCAAATCTTGGTACATGGGAGATTCCCTTATTTTGAATAGTTATCAATCTTGAGTTTACCTATAAAGCTTGAGTTTACCTACAAAGAACGAGACCTGTCACCCATTGGATGAAATATTTTCGTAAGAAAGAAATGACCATTCGATACTCCCCTTACAAGCTAGTTAGAAAACGAACCATTCTAATAAAAAATATAAGATTAATTTGAAAGATACCTCTTACACAAATCTTCCTTACCTAAAGGCTCGTATGATAACCCGGAATTCTGCATCTTGAAGTCACTTAGCGATACATATCGATTAAAAACATTCATTTCATGCTTGAGATCACTTTTCAACCACATTGGCCTTTTACATTTCCTCAACAAGATGGCTACAATGAATCCATCTGGTACGACCACTTATCTTTTTTGTTATAAAAAAGTGTGGTTTTATCACTCATCATAATAAGGAAGACAAAGATGACCACCCTACTTACCTTAATCGTTACGCTTGTCGTATTCGGTTTTTGTTTATACCACCGTCGCTCTCAGTCGATAACCATTGGGGCGATGGCAATAATCTTGCTGATTTCGACCTTACTTGGCGGACTATCCCCGATTTTATTTGGCGTGTTTATTATTCTTTCAGCATTAGTCGCAATTCCACAGATTCGTCGTTCATTATTCAGTAAGCCGGCACTCAAGGTATTCCGTCAAATTTTACCGGCGATGTCGAAAACTGAAAAAGAAGCGATTGATGCAGGTACTGTATGGTGGGAAGCAGAATTATTTAAAGGAAAGCCTGACTGGAAAAAGCTATCCGACATTCAAGCACCAAAATTAAGTGATGAAGAACAAGCCTTTATTGATGGACCAGTAAATGAAGTTTGTCGCATGGCGAATGACTTTGAAATCACCCATGAATTAGCCGACTTACCACCAGAAATTTGGCAATACCTTAAAGACCACAAATTCTTCGCCATGATCATCAAGAAAAAGTATGGAGGCTTAGAGTTTTCTGCCTACGCACAATCTGTGGTATTACAAAAACTAACCGGCGTATCAAGCGTATTATCTTCAACCGTTGGCGTTCCGAACTCATTAGGCCCTGGTGAATTACTACAACACTACGGTACTAAAGAACAACAAGATCATTACTTACCTCGCTTAGCCGAAGGTAAAGAAATCCCATGTTTTGCTTTAACTAGCCCAGAAGCGGGTTCTGACGCCGGTGCAATTCCTGATTTTGGTATTGTGTGTAAAGGCGATTGGCAAGGCAAAGAAGTGCTTGGTATGCGCCTGACATGGAATAAACGTTATATCACGCTTGCACCAATCGCAACTGTACTTGGTTTAGCTTTCAAACTACGCGATCCTGATGGGCTACTCGGTGACCAAGAAGATATCGGTATCACTTGTGCTTTAATTCCAACGGATACTAAAGGTGTGAAAATTGGTCGTCGTCACTTCCCTTTGAATGTGCCATTCCAAAATGGTCCAACTCAAGGTAACGATATTTTCGTCCCACTAGACTACATCATCGGCGGACCAGAAATGGCAGGCCAAGGCTGGCGTATGCTAGTGGAATGTTTATCGGTAGGTCGTGGTATCACTCTACCGTCTAACTCTACCGGTGGCACTAAAACAGCCGCATTAGCAACTGGTGCATATGCTCGTATTCGCCGCCAATTTAAACAACCAATCGCTCATATGGAAGGCATTGAAGAACCATTAGCGCGTCTTGCTGGTAATGCTTATGTGATGGATGCAGCCAGTCAATTAACGGTTGCCGGTATTGATCTTGGGGAGAAACCATCCGTTATTTCGGCGATAGTGAAATACCACTGTACTCACCGTGGACAACGCGCCTTAATTGACGCTATGGACATCGCTGGTGGTAAAGGTGTCTGTATGGGCCCCGCTAACTTTTTAGCCCGTGGTTACCAAGGCGCACCGATTGCTATTACCGTAGAAGGTGCCAATATTCTCACTCGTTCTATGATCATTTACGGACAAGGTGCCATTCGCTGCCATCCTTATGTATTAGAAGAGATGGAAGCGGCGCATTCAAGCGAGAAAAATGCCCTATCACGCTTTGATAATGCGGTATTTGGTCATATTGGCTTTAGCATGAGTAATGCTGTACGTAGCTTTTGGCTTGGCCTAACGGATGGTCGAGGCTCAGATTATGCGGTGCCAAGTGATGCCAATTTTAACGGTATCATTCATGACCAAATTAAAGGTTATTATCAAAAACTTAACCGTTACAGTGCCAACATTGCTCTAATGTCAGATATTTCAATGGCAGTACTAGGTGGTTCATTAAAACGTAAAGAACGTTTATCAGCTCGTCTAGGTGATGTGTTAAGCCAACTTTATTTAAGCTCTGCAACCTTAAAACGCTTTGAGATGGAAGGCTACCAAGAAGCGGATCTGCCACTAGTGCATTGGGGTGTTCAAGATAGCTTGCGTCAAGCAGAAGAAGCGATTGATGACTTCTTACTTAACTTCCCATCACGAGGAGCAGCAGGATTAATGCGTATGTTAATTTTACCACTAGGTAAGGTACGTAAAGCGCCAAGTGATAAACTCGATAACCAAGTCGCGAAAATTCTGCAAACGCCATCGGAAACGCGCTCACGTATTGGTCGCAATCAATACTTAGAGGCTAGTAAGTTCAATCCTGCAGGTAAAATTGAACTAGCTCTAGAAACAATTCTGCGTGCCGAGCCAATCTTTGATGACATTGTCAAACAATCTGGCAAACGCCGCGCTTTTGTCCAATTGGATAAGGTTGCTGACATTGGCTTAGAAAATGGTTGGATTAGTGAAGAACAAGCTAAGGTTTTATGTGATGCGGAATTCTATCGCTTAGAAACCATCAATGTTGATGACTTTGACCCAAGTGAGCTAATCGTAAAAAAGCCTCAAAACAAAATGAGTGAAGTGGCTTAATTCGAAACTCGAAACTCGAAACTCGAAACTCGAAATGATAGTAAAACACCTCAATGGTCACTTAACCATTGAGGTGTTTTTTATGCAATCTATATGGAGTTTCAGTTTCAAATACGCAGAGAGTTGAGGGTTATCCTTCCGGCTCACAGCGCCACAAACAAGTGCCTTTTTTGGCAAATAAATCTAAACGCTCTTCATGTTGCTGCAATTCTTCATCGCTAGCTTTTAAGACTTTCAACGCTTTACGTCCCGTCACTCGCTTAATGGTTTCCCCCGCTCCACCATCTTTAGACTGACCGGCATTAAATTGCATAGCGGTTTGGCCACCTGTCATTAACAAATAGACATCTGCTAAGATCTCCGCATCGAGCAAAGCGCCGTGCAAAGTACGATGGGAGTTATCTATGCCGTAACGGTCACATAAAATATCAAGGTTATTTCGTTTACCGGGGAAAATCTTTTTGGCCATCGCCAAGGTATCGGTAATTTTACAAACCTGTGATGTTTTTACATCTTGGTTAGCTAGCTCAAACTCATAATCCATAAAGCCAACATCAAAGGGCGCGTTGTGAGCCACCAGCTCAGCACCTTTGATAAACTCTAAAAACTCTTGATGAACTTGCTTATAGTCAGGCTTATCGACTAAGAACTCATCGGTAATACCATGAACTGCAATTGCTTCAGGGTCGATTTCACGATCTGGCTTAATATAGACATGGAAATGTTTACCGGTCAGTTTGCGATTAATAATTTCTACCGCACCTATTTCAATGATTCGATGTCCCATATACACAGGGCCACCTTCTCGGTTCATACCTGTGGTTTCGGTATCAAGAACAATGATGCGATCATAAGAAACATTAGTGCTGGTATTCATAATAAACTCTTGTCAGACTAGTCGTATTAATGACTGGTTATTCCAATATGGACTCATAGTATCAAATCATGACGAAACACGTAGAAATTTTCACAGATGGTTCTTGTTTAGGTAACCCTGGCCCTGGCGGCTATGGCATAGTGTTGCGCTATAAAGGTAAAGAAAAATACCTATCTGAAGGTTATACCCTCACTACCAACAACCGCATGGAAATGATGGCCGCGGTAGTAGCCCTTAAAGCCCTTACCGAACCTTGCCAAGTGACGTTAACCACTGATAGCCAATATGTACGCCAAGGCATCACTCAGTGGATCCATGGTTGGAAAAAGAAAAATTGGCAAACGTCAGCTAAAAAGCCCGTTAAAAATGTCGATCTATGGAAAGCACTTGATCAAGAAACCGCTCGCCATCAAGTGGAATGGAAATGGGTAAAAGGCCACGCCGGACACCGAGAAAATGAAATTTGTGATGATCTTGCCCGTACTGCAGCCGAGTCCCCTACCCAAGAAGACAAAGGGTTTGAAGGGTAACTATTTCATCTAAACCTTACTGTTCTTTACTTTAGATGAAGCTTTATTAAACCCCACACTGGCGGGTGAAAAACGACGATTTTTCACTTTCCAATGGGGTTTAATTGGCTTTAATGGGTACATACGCTTTTTGGCAACAATAAAATACACACTACCAAATGTTGAAGCGCAAGCTCCCATACCATGCTCAAGCCAAGTAGTCAGTGCTTTCCCTCTACGAACAGGAAACAGAGCATAGGTATCACAATGAATCACTTCATAGTTGAGCAAGCCCAGCCAATCTTTCATTCTATATGGCGTAAACATGCGACCACTCCAAGGCAAATTGTTTTTACGCCAAGGTAATAAACTCGCAGCGCCCGTTAAGCTTATCGGATTAAAGCCAGTCAGAATAATATGCCCATCATCGATAATTATTCTATCAATCTCTCGCAACAAGCGATGAGGATCGCTACAATAGTCTAGCTGATGGCAGACCAAAGCAGCATCGATGCTTTTTTCAACAAATGGTAAATCATAAGCATCAGCAATAACGGAATGAAGCGGATTGGCAATATCGACGTTCACTTGATGTTTGATATTGCAATTATGCGTGGTTAATTCACAACTTAAACCACCCAGTTTTAGCATGTGATAACCAAATAACTTAGGGCACCACTCATCAAGACGGGTTTGGATCGATTCAACCACCCACTCACCATTTTTTAGCTGTTGCCAAGAATGGGGTTGGACGAAAGATTTTTGAATGCGTGCTGGCTTCATAGATTAGATATCTCTTCGCAGTCCGGATTGGAGATCCACAATGTTAACTGATAAAAAAAATTCAGGCTTAACGGTCGAAAGCATACCTGCATTTAATGATAATTACATCTGGCTGATTCAAAATAATAGTCAGTCCTGCGCTTTAGTCGATCCCGGTGAAGCTGCCCCTGTTTTACAACGCTTACAGCAAGATAATTTAGAATTAGAACTTATCATCATTACTCACCACCATGCGGATCATGTCGGTGGCGTGGCGGAATTATTACGCCACTATCCTAAAGCTCAAGTTGTCGGTCCAAGTAATGACCCAGTGTTAATGCTGACTCATTCTGTACAAGGTGGCGACCGTATTGAAGTCTTTGGTGAAACCTTCCTTGTGATGGATGTTCCTGGACACACTAACGGACATATTGCTTATGTCGGTGACGGCAAACTATTTTGTGGTGATGTGTTGTTTTCTGCTGGTTGTGGCCGAGTATTTGAAGGTACTTATGAACAAATGCTCGATTCACTACAAAAGTTGGCAACACTTCCTCAAGAAACCGAAGTCTATTGTGCCCATGAATACACTTCATCAAATTTATCGTTTGCTCTAGCAGTAGAGCCTGATAATGAATTACTACATAACTATCGTGATGAAGTGAATCGATTGAGAGCACAAGAAAAACCGACGATTCCAACCACTATTCGTCAAGAAAAATGGATCAATCCGTTTTTACGCTGCCAAGAACCAAGTGTAATGAAAGCCGTATCGACACGCACCGATGAACTGACCGAACTCTCTGTGTTTTCAGCCTTACGTGAATGGAAAAATGAATTCTAAGGATTATTGAAGTTACCTGGGTATATAACTGAGCAACGTCAAGATATGAGTTTCAATGTCTTGAAGTTACTTGAATATATCTGTTAAATTTTGTTACTTAAAAAAAATACACAGAAACTCGCTGCGAAATCAATCAAATTGCTCATAAATGTATCTAAAACCTTATAAAAACTCATATCATTTATAAGGCTTTATCGGGGTTTAGGGCAATTCTCACTTGCCACTTATTAATAAACACAAGTATCATTTGCAGCCGTTTTTAGAGGTTGTTTTAATGAATTCAAAATACATTTGGGCTATAGCACTACTACTTGTAGGTTGCCAAAGCGTACCGACATCTACCGTTCAGCAAATCGATGAACCGGAACAAGCTAGCCAAACTGTAATGGTTGAACCCTCTACTCCAGAAAAAAAGCAGCTACAGAAGCAATTAACACCACAAGAGCAACAAAACTTGTGGAAACGCATTTCAATGCAATTCAAACTACCGATCACTGATGACCCTAGTATTGAATACTACCGTAAATGGTATCTAGATCACCCCGAACATTTAAAAACCGTCTCTAAACGTGCTGAACCTTTTTTGTATCTCATCACAACCAAAATTGAAGCTCGTGATCTCCCACTAGAACTAGCTTTATTACCAGTAGTAGAAAGTGCTTTTGATCCTTTTGCATATTCCTATGGTAGTGCTGCCGGCTTATGGCAATTTGTGCCGATGACAGCCGACCGGTTTGGTTTAGAGCGTAACTATTGGTATGACGGGCGCCGTGATGTTAACGCTGCGACCGATGCTGCGTTAGAGTACATGACGTATTTAGGAAATCGTTTCGATGGTGACTGGGAAAATGCCATCGCTGCATATAACAGTGGTGGTGGTCGAGTATCTAGCGCCATTCGTAAAAACAAAAAACTAGGCAAGCCAACCGACTTTTTCTCATTAGATCTACCAAAAGAAACCCGTGGATACGTGCCTAAACTACTCGCACTAGCAGATATTCTTACTAACCAAAAAGAATATGGTATCGAACTTCCTGTTATTGCCAATAAACCAGTACTGACAAAGGTCGATCCAAAGGAACAGTTAGACCTAGCCATTGCAGCTCAATATGCAGGAATATCAGTCAAAGAATTACAAAGTTACAACCCAGGGTACAACCAGTGGGCAACCTCTCCAACGGGACCATACACTCTCTTGATCCCGTTAGAAAAAGCGAATCGCTTTAATGGACAAGCCGAAAAGAACCGTGGCAAGGGCATCAAATTGACTCGTTATAAAGTCAAGCCGGGCGATAGCTTAAGTGTGATTGCGAAAAATAATCAGACCACGACTAAAGCTATTCAAACAGCAAATAACATGAATAATACCAATATCCGTGTCGGTCAGTACTTGATGGTACCGCATTCAACACAAAATAATAATCTATACTCATTAGGTGCCATTAACCGTTTAACAAAAATCCAATCGACTTCTCGTGGTCAGTTGAAATCTGAATATTCAGTAAAAAGTGGTGATAGTTTCTGGGCCATTGCTAAACAGAATAACGTTTCCGTAGAATCACTTGCTAAATGGAACGGCATGGCACCCAAAGATCCATTACGTGTAGGCCAAAAATTAGTTATCTGGAAAGAAAACAAGAGTGGTTCCATTATCCGTACCGTGTACTATAACGTTCGTTCTGGTGATACTATCGGCAGTATTGCACAACGATTTAAGGTGAATACCGACCAAGTACTTGCTTGGAATAGCTTAAATGAAAAAGACTATTTAAAACCTGGTCAAAAGCTGAAATTGTATGTCGATGTAACTAAAGTAGGCTAACCTCCTGCTCCCATCGGCTACATAATCCACATAAATACCCCCAATGTTGATTGTCTAACTATTGGAGGTCAGTTCATAATTTAAGATTTTTTACTTTCTATGATCGGTAATTTTTATATCACCTAATTTTCAATCAACTCAAAACTCACTAACATGGGGTTATGATCTGAAGCAGTGGTGATTGGCGAACTTGCTGACTTAAAATTTAACCCTCGATAAAACACATGATCAAACGCTAAGTCGTTAACAAATAAACGGCGGTTATCCGGACTGAATACGGTTTCTTGTAGCTTTAGTGTATTTGCAACTTTAAGTAGTTGATCATAGCGTGCTTCACTCCAAGTATTAAAATCACCCGCAATAATTAGTGGCCCTTGATGTTTTTGTACTGCTTTTTTCAATTGCTCAATTTGTTGCTCAAACTCATAGGTACCAACAGTAAAGTTAATGGCATGGATATTCACCGCCACAAGATCTTGTCCATTTGATAGTGAATATCGTGCATATAATGCCGACTTAGGTAATTGGATCCAAGGCTCAACACTCGTGTAAGCACATGCCCGATTGGGTAATTGAGAGGCGAGATTAACTACACCAGAACTAATACCAAAGGCTTTAAACGCATTAACATAACTCGCCCCCCACGATTGCTGATTAAGCCATAATGTAAACTGTTCGGTTAAACTGGCTTCTTGTAAAAGGATTAACTGTTTATCATGGCTCATAGATTCAAGCGCAGCCTGCCAATTTTCATCGGTTTGTTTATGAATATTCCAAACTAAAATATTCAGTTTGCCATTCACATCAATAGGTGGTGTAGGTTGTTCGGATTGGTGACAGTACCAATCGGATTGCGAAGAATAATGATCAATAGAAATAAGCTGAGGTTGCTTGGGGATGGTAAAAATAGAATAGAAACCGACGGTCGCAATAATTAAAAGAACGACAGCGCCTAACGTCCAATGCTTAAGTTTCATCAATTACCCAACCCGCTATACCCGCCATAAATGATAAAAAAGGAAGCCAAAGCCTCCTTTAATTATACCCAAGTAACTGGGTATAGTAATGTATTCGGTTGGTATTATACCGCTTCGTCGTCTTCTTCACCGGTACGGATACGAATGACACGCTCAACTTCTGTAACAAAAATTTTGCCATCACCGATTTTACCCGTTTGTGCGGTTTGCATGATGCAATCAATACACTCATCAACCACATCATCAGAAACCACAATTTCTAACTTCACTTTAGGTAAAAAGTCAACCATGTACTCTGCGCCACGATACAACTCTGTATGGCCTTTCTGACGTCCAAAACCTTTAACTTCCGATACTGTCATACCTGTGATACCAACATCCGCTAGCGCCTCACGTACGTCATCCAGCTTAAATGGTTTAATGATTGCTTCAATTTTTTTCATTGGTTCTTATCCCTAAAACTCTGAAATTATTTTGAGTATACCCCTCATCTAAGACTCTGAAAAGATACAATCCTAATTCGCTATTTCTTATGCCAAATCAATTGATAATCAACACCACTATAAGGCTTACCGACAAACAACCCTGCAGCGGCAATCAATTCGGTACCATCAACTAGAAAAGGAATACGTTGTCGCTGCCAAGTCGGTATTTGATATTCTTGCAGCAATTTTTTTAAACTTCGTCCATGTTGTCGATCTTGTGGATGAGCGTGAATACCGGTTGCACTGAATGTCACTTTAATCTGATTATAGCCAACAGGCAGTGACAAGGTTTGAATACGATTCGCTGCAAGACTGGTGGCATCAAAAGATTCAAGCTGATTTCTTTCCTTGAGCTCCAAACGACCAAGGCCATCAGGTAAAGTAAGAGGCTGCTTGATATCCCAATTCAAAACATCAGCGCTAAGATCTTGCATGGTACTAAACACCCAAAGCTGCTGTTGATGACGACCAATATGAGTATTACCATAACGAAATACTGGCGCAGCATCGGCTTGGGCGAGTACCACATCTTGCCATATTTTCGCTAACTGCTTAGCACTTGGCATTAGGAAACCTTGCTCTTGTAGCCAAAGCCTTAAAATAGCGTCTCTCGCCGCCTCTGACTGCTCTTTTAGTAAAAAGACCGATAATGCCCCATCTTCACTACACATTTGCTTATAACGCTCATAGAGAAGCTCATTAAGCAATGATTCTTGTTGCGCACACAAGGCTGCACTACGTGCGACAGTTTTTTCAATATTCGGCCAGCGCTGTCTTAAAATTGGTGCAACTTGATGGCGGATAAAATTTCGATCAAAACGAGTATCAAGGTTACTTTCATCTTCAATCCAATCGAGCTGATGTTGCTTAGCATAGGTGAACATATCTGCACGAGATGCATCGAGCATTGGACGTAACAGGCGTGCAGATTTAAACTTACCTTCCATTGCCATTGCAGATAAACCTTTCGGACCACTGCCACGTTTTAATGCCAGCAAAAAGGTCTCCAGTTGATCGCTTTGATGATGTGCGGTCAGCAATAGACTAGAGGAATTGAGGTGTTGAGATAGCGCTTGGTAACGAGCAGTTCTTGCCGCTTGTTCTAAACTAATGCGATTTCCTAATTCTAGTTGCACTTTTTCTGCTACAAATGGAATATTAACTTGTTGTGACCACTGCTGACATTGTTGTAGCCAATGATTGGCGTTATCACTTAATCCATGGTGAATATGCACCGCTAGGTAATCATATTGCGGATAGTCACACTTAAATCGAGCAAGTAGATGTAGCAGAACTCGTGAATCTAACCCACCGCTTAGCGCCAACACCAAACGAGTTGACTCTCCGAGATGGCTCAATAAACGCTGAACAAAACCTTGATACAACATGTTAATTCCATTAAAACAAAAGTAAAAGCGAGGAGAAGAAAAACAAAAAGCGAGCCTAAGCCCGCTTTACCGTTGATCAACCTTAATAGTCAAATGAGCTTAGCAGTAACCGTAGCTCATTAGGCGCTGATAACGACGCTCTAAACGGTTTTCATTATCTAACGCTTCAAGCTCATCTAACTGTGCTAGTAATGTCGCTTTCATGTTTTCAGCAGTAGCAACATAATCACGGTGAGCGCCACCTAGCGGTTCACTGATTACCGTATCAATTAGGCCTAGCTCTTTCAGACGAGGAGCCACCAGTCCCATTGCTTCAGCCGCTTGTGGGGCTTTATCTGAATCATGCCATAAAATAGAAGCACAACCTTCTGGTGAAATTACAGCATACGTTGAATATTGCAGCATGTTAACGTAGTCACCAACACCAATGGCGAGTGCACCACCAGAACCACCTTCACCAACTACATTACAAATAACCGGAACTTTCAAGCCTGACATCACTTTTAAGTTACGAGCAATCGCTTCAGATTGACCACGTTCTTCCGCTCCAACACCAGGGTATGCACCTGCAGTGTCGATGAAAGTAATCACTGGAACCTTAAAACGTTCAGCCATTTCCATTAAGCGCAATGCTTTACGATAACCTTCTGGACGAGGCATACCAAAGTTACGACGTACTTTTTCTTTGGTTTCACGTCCTTTTTGATGGCCAATCACCATGACTGGGCGGCCTTCGATACGCGCTAAACCACCTACGATGGCTTTATCATCCGCGTAAGCACGATCACCAGCAAGCTCATCAAACTCTGTAAAAACATGTTCAATATAATCGAGCGTATATGGACGCTTAGGATGGCGAGCAAGTTGAGCAACTTGCCATGCACCTAGGTCACTAAAGATTTTCTTCTTTAGCTCTAAGCTCTTTTTTTCTAGTTGGTTAATTTCTTTTTCTAAATCAACCGACGCATCGCCACCGTGGCGCGAAACCTCACGTAAAGCTTCAATTTTAGCTTCAAGTTCAACAATAGGTTTTTCAAATTCAAGAGAATCTAGGCTCATCAATGGATCCTTTATTTCATTTTAATTCTTTTATCACTTTAAGGCATTGAACCGTCAACGGCGATAAAAAGTATACAGAGCATCACTGAAAATATTCAAAACTAAATTGTAAACCGAAGCAACCAATTCATAATTTGAATAACAATGTACTAATAATGCCCTGTTCTTTAGTTAAATTCGAGTTCTACTTGCTTAGAACCGAGCAGAAGTTTTAAATCATCCAGTAAATTATCGTCTGGTGTTACTCGCCACTCGACGCCCAGTGACAGTTTTGCTCTGGCATCTTGACGTTGATAATAAATATTTACTGGCACCGTACCCGCTCGGTACGGTTCTAAAATTCGATTAAATTTCTCAAAGAATTGACCATCTACCTGAGATTGCTCTATAGAGATCGATAACCCTTTGGCATATTTTTCACGTGCATCAGCGAGACTCATCACTTCTCGGGCCGACATCTTAAGCCCACCGTTGAAGTCATCAAAGCTGACCTGTCCAGAAACCACCACTATTTTATCTTGTTCTAACAATTCCGCATACCGTTCTAAAGCATCGGAGAACAACATCACTTCGAGTCGACCCGAGCGGTCATCAAGAGTCATTAAGCCAATTCGTGTACCACGTTTGGTAGTCATCACACGTGAAGCAATCACTAAACCGGCAACCGTGAGTGATTGATCACGGCGAGTTGGCTGTAAATCATTTAATCGACAATTAGTATATTTCGCCAGCTCTTTGAGATAAGAATTGACTGGGTGCCCAGTCAAATATAGACCTAAAGTAGCACGTTCACCTTCTAACCAGACTTTTTCAGGCCATTTTGGGACTTGAGCATATGCCTGCTCGACCTCTTCTGGCGCCTCAGTCAATACACCAAACATATCGGATTGTCCAAAGGCTTCAGCTTGATGAAATTGCCCAGCGGCTTTAACGGCTTCATCAAGTGAAGCCATCATGGCTGCGCGGTGCGGACCTAAACGGTCAAGAGCACCAGCTTGAATCAGTTTTTCAATCACACGCTTGTTACATTTTTTCAGATCAACACGTGCACAGAAATCAAATAGGTCTTTAAAATAACCGCCTTGTTCACGACAAGCGATAATATTTTCAATTGGCCCTTCACCGACCCCTTTTATCGCGCCGATACCGTAAACAATCGCGCCGTCTTCATTCACATTAAAGCGATACAAGCCTGAGTTCACATCCGGTGGCAGCACTTTAAGATTCATACGAATACATTCATCGACCAAACCGACCACTTTTTCAGTGTTATCCATATCGGCTGTCATTACCGCCGCCATAAATTCAGCAGGATAATGGGTTTTTAACCACAATGTTTGATAAGAAACCAGTGCATACGCTGCGGAGTGAGATTTGTTAAAACCATAACCGGCAAACTTTTCTACCAAGTCAAAGATCTTCATCGCCAGTTCGCCATCAACCCCGATGCTTTCAGCACCCGATTTAAAGATCGAACGTTGCTTCGCCATCTCTTCAGGTTTCTTCTTACCCATCGCACGACGCAGCATATCCGCGCCACCTAAGGTATAGCCAGCCAGAATCTGCGCAATTTGCATTACCTGCTCTTGGTACAAGATAATGCCGTAAGTTGGCTCTAGAGTTTCTTTTAGTGACTCATGTTGCCATGTTGAATCAGGGTATGAGACTTCTTCACGGCCATGCTTACGGTCGATAAAGTTATCTACCATGCCCGATTGCAGTGGGCCCGGACGGAACAAGGCCACCAAAGCGATAATATCTTCAAAACAGTCAGGCTGTAGACGCTTGATCAAATCTTTCATACCACGAGATTCCAACTGGAATACCGCCGTCGTTTCTGAGTTTTGTAGCAAGCGGAATGATGCTGGATCCTCTAAAGGAATCGCTTCGATGCGAACCGGATCTTTGCCTTCTTTTTTCAGCCTAGGATTAATTAAACCGAGTGCCCAATCGATGATAGTTAAGGTTCGTAGACCTAAGAAGTCAAACTTAACTAAGCCGGCCGTTTCCACATCATTTTTATCAAATTGCGTTACGGGGAAGTTACCTTCCGAATCACAATAAATAGGGGCAAAGTCGGTAATCGTAGTAGGAGAAATCACCACGCCACCAGCATGCTTACCGGCATTTCGAGTACAACCCTCGAGGATCCTGCACATGTCGATGAGTTCTTTAACGTCTTCATCAGCGGCATACAACTCGGGTAGTTGTGGCTCAGCATCAAAGGCTTTAGCCAGCGTCATTCCCGGATCAGGCGGTACAAGCTTTGAAATGCGATCAACAAAACCATAAGGATGCCCTAGCACCCTACCCACATCGCGAATTACCGCTTTCGCTGCCATAGTACCGAAAGTAATGATCTGAGATACCGCGTCACGGCCATACATTTCAGCAACGTGATCAATTACTCGGTCACGCTTATCCATACAAAAATCGATATCGAAATCGGGCATGGAGACACGTTCTGGGTTCAAGAATCGTTCGAATAGTAAGTCATATTCTAGTGGATCAAGATCGGTAATTTTAAGCGCATAGGCCACCAATGAACCGGCGCCAGAACCACGGCCTGGGCCGACTGGAATATCGTTATCCTTTGACCATTGGATGAACTCCATTACGATCAAGAAATACCCGGGGAAACCCATTTGGTTGATTACATCCAGTTCGATTTGCAAACGCTCGTCATAGTCAGGTCGCTTTTCTAAACGAACTTTTTCATCAGGAAATAAAAACTCTAAACGCTCTTCTAAGCCTTCTTGAGATTTTTTGACCAAGAAATCTTCAATGGTTAAATCACCGGTCGGGAAATTCGGTAAGAAGTATTCTCCTAGGCGAACCGTAACATTACAGCGCTTAGCGATTTCGACACTATTTTGCAGTGCTTCGGGAATATCTTTAAACAGCTCACACATTTCTTCTTCGGTACGAAGGTATTGTTGAGAACTGTAATTTTTAGGACGGCGCGGATCTTCTAACGTATAGCCATCATGGATGGCCACGCGAATTTCGTGAGCATCAAATTCATCAGCACTTAAAAATACCACTTCATTAGTGGCAACAACCGGTAAGTCATACTGCTCTGCAATATCGAGGGCAAAGTGTAAGTAACTTTCTTCATCGGCACGACCAGTACGAGTCAATTCAAGATAGAAGTGATCTGGGAAATGCTCTTGATAGAAGTCGATACAACGCTCAACCAGTGGCTGATTACCTTTAAGTAACGCACGCCCTACTTCACCGGCACGACCACCAGATAGGATGATTAAGCCTTCTTTGTGATTCACTAACCATTCTTTATCTATAACAGGTTGGTGCTGAACATGACCACGCTGGTAAGCTTCTGAAATCAATAGGGTCAGGTTGTTGTAACCAATGTTATTTTTGGCTAGAACCGTAATTTTGGTTAGCTCATCGGCAAAGTCTGGCGATTGCACAGTAAAGTCAGCACCGATGATTGGCTTAATGCCACAACCGTGAGCGGTACTATAAAATTTAACCAAGCCACACAGGTTGGTAAAGTCCGTTAATGCCATGGCCGGCATATTAAGCTCAGCGACTTTTTTAACCAATGGTGGCACTTTCGAGAGGCCATCAACCATCGAATAGTCACTGTGAACACGAAGATGTACGAACTTAGGATCAGACATAAATTTACTGTACTTAGCTTTTAATAATGAAAGTGCTAATGAATACTGAAAGTGTAAGGGTTTATGGTAAACGCAACAATGGTTTTATTGGTTGTCTAACCCAAAGTAATTGAAAATACCGTGAGGCAACAAGTGAATGAGACCCCATGAGCATAGGTTGTCTATTCGATTGGGGCGAATGAACGCCGTCAACAACGCTGCAGCTTCAAGTACGAAGGGTTAGATTCCTAATACTTTCTTAACTGGTTTATAACTTTTGCGATATTGCGCCAGAAGCTCTGGCATTTGCGCGATATCATGATCAACAATCGCCTGCATGTGCACCTTAGTTGGATAACCATTGTGCTTGGCAAAACCAAACATTGGATATTTAGCATCAAGCTGTTTCATTTCTTCATCACGAGCGACTTTAGCAATAATCGAAGCAGCACTGATTTCAGCGACACGCAAATCCCCTTTGACTACCGCAGCACTTGGCATGGGCAATTCCGGCGTTCTATTACCATCAATCAATACAAATTCTGGCTGCACTTTTAACCCTGCCACTGCTCTTTGCATTGCGACCATGGTTGCTTGCAGAATATTGAGTTCATCAATTTCCCAAGCTTCGCAGCGACCGAGTGACCAAGCCAATGCTTTCTCTTGAATTTCAGGCAACAAGGCGAGACGTTTCTTTTCGGTTAGCTTTTTTGAGTCATTTAAGCCTTCAATCGGATTATTCGGATCAAGGATCACCGCAGCGGTCACCACAGCTCCGACTAATGGCCCCCGACCGACCTCATCGACACCGGCAAATAAACCAAAGCCTGTGGGATATTCAAATTCAGGTAATTCAACACTCATTATTTTGTCTCTTGCTCTGTCAGCAGCTTCTCAGCATCGATAAGATTTAGCACCGCTTTGGCTGCTTGGGTATCGGCATCTTTACGGATCCACTGATGCATTTCATGGAAAGCTTGTTGCATCTGCTGACCTTTATCGCTCATTAAGCGAGTCACTTCTGAAGCTAAGTTTTCAGGTGTGCAGTCTTCTTGTAAAAACTCTTTCACTAACTCTTTATCCGCCAAAATATTCGGTAATGATACATAAGCAGTTTTAAGCATACGACGAGCAATAAAAGCACTGATAGCGTTTACTCGATAGCCAACCACCATAGGTCGATTGACCAACATGCATTCTAACGCCACTGTGCCAGATGCCAACATAACGACATCGGAGGCTTCCATTACGGTGCGTGCGGTGCCGTTTCGTAGTTCAAAATGCAATTCAGGCGCAAACTCTTTCCATGCGGCTTCAAACTGCTCACGTCGTTTTTGATTCACCAGTGCAACGACAAAACCTAAATTTGAATGTTGCTTGGCAAGTTGTTGGCAAGCTTTTAAGAATGGTTCACACAGCATTTTCAGTTCAGCATTACGGCTTCCCGGCAGCACTGCCAGCCAAGTTTTATCTTGTGTTAAACCTAATGCATCTCTTGTTGCAACTTTATCAGTTTGCAAAGGAATCGTATCAGCTAACGTATGGCCAATAAACTCACAAGGAACATTGAACTTGTCATAAAACGCTTTTTCAAACGGCAAGAATGCCAGTACTAAGTTGGTGGCTTTAGCAATACCATGAATACGATTTTGACGCCAAGCCCACACAGATGGACTCACATAGTGAACCGTTTTAATGCCCGCTTGTTTTAATGCCAGTTCAACACGTAAGTTAAAATCCGGTGCATCAATACCAATAAATACATCCGGTGGATTTTGCTTAAAATAATCCACAATCGATTTTTTAATTTTCAAGATACGGAATAAGCGACCTAGTACTTCCACTAAGCCCATCACAGAAAGCTCTTCCATATCAAATAACGACTGGCAACCTTGCTCAATCATTTGCGGGCCACCGATGCCAACAAATTCCGCATCAGGGTAACGGGCTTTAATTGCGCGAATTAAACCTGCACCTAAAGTATCACCAGATAGTTCGCCAGCCACTACACCAATTCTCAATCGACGCTTCATATCTATTTTCCTAATAAAAAAGGCCCGAATTAACAAGGCCTCTTTAATAACTATCACGTTAACAAATGAAAATATTAACGAACAATACCGCGCTTAGAAGAATCAATAAATTCAATCATTGCTTGTACCGATTCAAACTGCACTGCATCTTCTGCCATTTCTAGCTTAGCTTCTTCTACCGTATTCTTATTACGGTAAAGTGATTTATAAGCACGACGAATGGCATGGATTTCTTTTTTCTCGAAACCTCGACGCTTCAAACCTTCAAAGTTTACACCATAAGGTTTAGCATGGTTGCCTTGAGCAATCACAAATGGAGGGACATCTTGAGCCACACCCGATGCACCACCGACCATACTATGCTGACCAATTTGACAGAACTGGTGTACAGCAGACATACCACCAATAATGGCAAAATCACAAACGGTTACGTGGCCCGCTAGTGTTGCGTTATTTGCAAGGATACAACGGTTGCCGACAACACAATCGTGCGCAACGTGAACATTAATCATAAATAAGTTATCGCTGCCAACTCGTGTCACACCTTCGTCTTGCGTCGTACCACGGTGCATACTAACGCTTTCACGAATAATATTGCGATCACCAATGATTAACTGGGTTGGCTCACCTTTGTATTTCAGGTCTTGGCATGCTTCACCAATAGAAGCAAATTGGTAAATTTTATTTTCTTTACCAATAACGGTTGGGCCTTTAACCACAACATGTGAATAAATTTCAGTGCCTTCGCCGATTTCAACATCCGTACCAATATAGGTAAAAGGACCAATTTTTACGTTGGCAGCAATCTTCACGCCATCTTCAATAACAGCAGAAGGGTGAATTTGAGCAGTTTCATGGATCATAAGGCTACCTTTAAAATTCGCGACGAGCACATTTAAGTTCAGCAGAACATACAACTGCGCCATCCACTTTCGCTACGCCATTAAACAGTGCGATGCCACGGCGATCTTTAATGAATTCAACTTCAATAATTAATTGATCGCCCGGTACCACTGGCTTACGGAATTTCGCGTTATCAATGCTCGCAAAATAGTACAATTCATTTTCAGAAGGTGCACCAAACGATTTAAATGCTAACAATCCGGTCGCTTGAGCCATCGCTTCAAGAATAAGAACACCAGGGAAAATCGGTAATTGTGGAAAATGGCCTGTAAATTGAGGCTCGTTAACCGATACATTTTTCAAGGCAACTAGATACTTTTCTTCTTGATAATCGGTAACACGATCAATTAATAGGAAAGGGTAGCGATGAGGAAGAAGTTCGCGAATTTCCGTAATATTTAGTGTTTTCTTTTCTGTAGTCAAAATTATTATCCTATTAATAATCAGCAAAGTCGGTCTATATATCCAAGTAACTAATTATATACTGAAGTTATTACGCTATAAATGAAAAAGACCTGCAACAGACAGGCCTTAAGTGTTCAAGCAACATCAATTTACATAAATCCGAGATTCCTTATTGAAAAGAAACCAATTGAAATCACCTAGATGTTACAAGTTAGACCGATTCGATCAATCTTCAAGCTTCTTTTCAAGCGTTTTTAGACGTTTATGCATTTCATCGATCTTAAGAGTACGTGCCGCTGTTTTGCGCCACTCTTTATTACTCTGTAAAGGGATACCTGATGAGTATACGCCTTTTTCTGTAATACTACGCATCACCATACCCATTCCGGTAATGGTTACGCCATCAGCAATTTCAATGTGACCATTCAATACTGATGCGCCGCCTATAATACAGTACTTACCGATTTTGACACTACCCGCTACTGTGGTACAACCAGCCATAGCTGTGCCATAGCCAACGTGAACGTTATGAGCGATTTGAATATGGTTATCAATGATCACATTATCTTCAATAATAGTGTCATCAATCGCACCACGATCAATGGTAGTACAAGCACCTATTTCGACGCGGTTACCAATGATAACAGAACCAAGCTGAGGGATCTTAATCCACTCACCACGGTCATTCGCATAACCAAAACCATCAGATCCAATCACAGTATTAGATTGAATTAAGCAAGCCTTACCGATCTCAACATTGTGGTAGATGCTAACATTTGCCCACATTTTAGAGTTATCACCAACTTTGGCATTTTTACCAATAAAACAACCTGCGCCGATCACAACGTTATCACCTAACTCCACACCAGATTCAATCACGGTATTGTGGCCGATACAGACCCCTTTACCTATCACAGCATCAGGTGCAATCACCGCACTTGATTCGATACGTTCTGCTGGTTGTGGCGTAGTATCCAGAGCTTGTGCGACTAAGGCAAAAGCCAAATAAGGGTCTGCGACAACAATCGCATTGGTCTGGCAAAGTTCAAGTTCACTCGATTTAATTAAAATCGCAGTGGCTTGACACTCTGCAAGGTGCTTACGGTATTTTGCGTTAGTCAAAAAAGTAATTTGACCTTCGCCTGCTTTATCCATGGCAGCAATAGAGGAAACCGTTAATTCACCGTTTCCATGTAGCTCACCACCTGTAATCGTTGCTAATTCAGCAAGAGTAAGTTTTGGCATCTTTGACTTCTATTATTTTAGTTCTTTAATTACAGCATCTGTGATATCTGAATCTGATTTTGCATATTGAAGTGCTTGTGCATCAATAATCATGTCATAACCTTGTTTTTCAGACACTTTTTTGATTGCTTTTTGAATCGTTACAAACAGTTTTTGTTTTTCAGCTGCTTCACGTTGCTTAGCATCACGCTCTAGTGACTGACCCTGTACTTTATATTCCGCTTGTAGTGAGCCAATTTCAATTTGCAGCTTACGCATATCATCTTCACTGAGAAGTTGACCGTCACGACGTACTTTATCCATTTTAGTCTGAATTTTCTTTTGCAGAGAATCTAGCTGGGCTTTTTCATCTTTAAATTCAGATTGAAGTTTTTTCGCAATAGCCTCACGTTGTGGCAACGTTTGGAAAACTTTAGCAGTATTCACATAACCAATTTTTTCTGCAGCTTGAGCAGCATTTACCGCTAAAGATGACGTCAATACTGCTAGGCTAATACCTGCGACTTTAATAAATTTTTTCACAATCATTTCCTTACAAAGGGCTAAAAAGTTAGAAGGTTTGACCAATCGTAAAGGTAAAGAATTCTTCATCATCACCTTCATAAATTTCAATTGGCTTCGCCACCGAGAACACCAAAGGCCCCATAGGTGACATCCATTGCAGTGCCATACCATATGAAGCACGGAACGCAAATGGGTCTGAATAATCATAATAATAATTTTTACCGGCCATATTAGCATCAGCATCACGATACTTAAATTCGGTATCCCATACACTGGCCACATCAACAAACACACTGGTACGCACTGATTGCCGTGTTTCTTCAGAAGCAAATGGGGTTGGAACAATTAACTCAATACTTGCCAATGCAGTAGCATTACCACCGACAGATTCATCAGTGGCCACATAGTTAGGGTTGTTACCACCATTACTACCACCTTCATCATATACCGCTTTCGGACCTACTGAGTTAGATCCAAAGCCACGTAATGAAGAGAAGCCACCAGCATAGTAGTTTTCATAGAATGGGAATAAGTTATCATTGCCATCGGTTGAACCATAACCATTACCATATCCCAAACGACCACGAAGTAATAACGTGAAATCTTGTTTTTGCGTTAATGGGATATACTGCTTGGCATCATATTGCATCTTATAATACGGAACGTCAGAGCCAGGTACGGTTATTTTAAAAGTTGCACGTTGATGATTACCCGCCGTTGGGAAATAACCGCGGTTTAAATTATTTCGAGTCCACGAAATATTAATATCGAAATCATCGACATCTAATTCACCGGATTCAGTATCATAGTTCCCAGCCGATTGCTGCGAAGCTAAGAAACCTTCGTTTTGCACATACGGATCAATGTTAGAAATTTTATTATGGGTATAACCTACCCCCAGTTCAATGAAGTTTAATTCATTAATAGGGAAACCCCAGGTTAAATTTGTACCGTAGCTCTGGTTGGTATAATCAACAATACCCGCTTCTGATGCTTCAAATTCGTTGTAGAAAATCTTACCGCCCAGACTAACACCGTCTAGTGTCCAATATGGGTCACGATACTCTAAGCTGACATTTTTTTGGTAATCATTGGTCATAGCGTTAATACCAATACGATTACCAGTTCCTAAGAAGTTATCTTGTTGTAAGCCAACCTGAAAGCTTACGCCGGACTCTGTACCATAACCAATACCGAAGTTCACACTACCCGAGTTGGCTTCTTTCACGTTATAGATAATATCTACTTGGTCTTCTGTGCCTGGTACTCGTTGAGTTTGCACATCAACCGTTTCAAAGAAACCAAGTCGATTCAAACGCGCTTTACCCGTTTCAATTGATTTTGAGTTTAACCAACCACTTTCCATTTGGCGCATTTCACGACGCAATACTTCATCTTTGGTAATATTATTACCAGTAAAACGAATATCACGTACATACATGCGGTTGCCCGGATCCACTTGAACGGTCAGCGTTACTTCTTTTTTATTGTCATCAAACTCAGGAATGGTTTGTACTTTAGGGTAGGCATAGCCTGATTCCCCCAAGGTTTTCTTGATTTTTTCTTCAAGACCTGTAACTAACGAACCATTATAAGTATCACCTGCTTCAAACGGCACCATCTCAGTGAAGTCATCTTGTTTACCGATTAAGTCACCACGGAATTTAATTTCTTTCACCGTGTAAGGTTCACCTTCGTTTAAATTTAGCGTGATATACACACCTTTTTTATCCGGTGAGATAGAGACATTCGTCGATAACACTCTGAACTTCAGATAACCACGGTCAAAGTAATAAGTACGCAGTTTTTCAATATCGCCAGCAAGCACTTGCTTTTGATACTTTTCATCGGCCATGAAATTCCACCACGGAACATCAGCATTCAAATCAAAACGCGAAAGGAGCTCATCATCGGTAAAGACTTCATTACCAATAAAGTTAATTTGTTGAATTTTAGCCGATACACCTTCAGTAAACACAAACTTTAAATCCGAACGGTTACGAGGTAATGGTGTTACTACCGCTTTTACCGTTGCGTTATATTTACCTACGCTGTAATAGAAATCTTCTAGTCCCTTTTCAATTGTACTTAGTTTAGTGCGATCTAAGGCTTCACCAACACGTATACCAGAAGCATCTAAATTCTGCTGCAGTTGCTCATCTTTAATAGCCTTGTTGCCTGAAAATGAAATCTCAGCAATGGTTGGACGCTCTTTTACTTGAACTAATAAGACATCACCATCTCGAAATACTTTTACATCCTCAAAGTTGCCTGAAGAATACAGGGCTTGAATAATAGCGGAAGCATCCTGCTCATCAACAGTATCACCGACACGTACTGGCATTTTGAGCAATACCGCACCAAGCGCAACTCGCTGTAGACCTTCGATCTTAATATCTGAGACTTCGAAAGAGTCAGCGTGTGCAACCGTGCTGAGCATCAGCAAAGTTGAAATCCATAAACGTTTGATCGCCATAAACTTTATTATTAATCCTTTATATATACTACTTGGCCTTTTAAACCACTACTGGTACTACAGGCGAGCAAAATCATTGAAAATTGCAATTAACATCAGAGATAAAATCGCCGCGCTACCGATACGATATCCCACTTCTTGTACTTTTTCTGGGACTGGGCGACGAATCACAGCTTCGATAGCAAAAAATAACAAATGACCGCCATCAAGTACAGGTAAAGGCACTAAATTGATAATCCCTAAGTTCACACTAATTAATGCTAAGAAGCCTAAAAAGTAAACTAATCCATAATCAGCTGTTGCACCCGCACCTTTGGCTATTGAAATTGGGCCACTCAAGTTTTTTATACCGACATCACCTGTGATAAGTTTTTTCAACATTGTGAGTGTTAAATCGATAATTTGTCCCGTTTTCTCTACCGCTTTAGGTATAGAGGCTAACACACCAAACTTTTGCTCAAAGCGATACGATTCCGGCCATTCTCCCATTGATGGTGCAACACCTGCAAACCCTATTGTGTCACCATTTTTTAAAATTTTACTCGCTGGAAATAAGCTCAAGGTGAGTTCTTGACCATCACGATTCACTTTTAAACTCACTTCTTGATCTGGATGTGAGACAACCGTATCAACAAATTGCTGCCATGTTGTTATCGTTTCTCCATTAATAGCAATTAACTTATCACCGACTTGTAGACCGGATTTCTCAGCTGCACTACCTTCCGTAATGCTCGAAATGATAGAAATAATTTCCGGGCGATACGGCTGAAAACCTAAAGTGCCCATTGCAGAATCGACTTCAGGGTCAAACTTCCAATCTTGGGTATTTAAGGTAACGGTACGTTCAATCCCTAATTCATCCGCTGAAGAGACTTTCATAACAATCTGGTCATCACCAATATGAGAGATCAGAGCCATATTCACCGAGTCCCAATCAGAAGTTTGGATACCAGAAATTTCTTTAAGTTCCATCCCCGACTCAATTCCTGCTTGAGAAATAATTGAATTGGGCGTGACATCACCAATTACTGGTTTCACTGCCGGTACGCCAATCATAAAGACCAGCCAGTAAGCAAAAATGGCAAATAAAAAGTTAAAAGCTGGGCCAGCAGCCACTATCGCACTACGACGCCATAAACTCTTATGATCAAACGCTAAATGCTTATCTTGTTCAGCCACCTCATCAACTCGAGAGTCCAGCATTTTTACAAAGCCACCTAATGGGATCATTGAGATGGAATACTCAACGCCATCCTTACCCTTGCGGCTCCACAATGATTTGCCAAACCCGATAGAAAACTTTTCGACTTTAACGCCACAGCGTCTTGCTACCCAAAAATGGCCAAACTCATGCACAGCAACGAGAATGCCAAGGGCTACGATAAATGAAGCTAAATTCCATAAAATGCCAGTCATTAATTACGCTCTGCTAAAGTTTCTGTTGCTTAAGGTTTCTGTTGCATAGATTCGAGCTATTCTATCTAGCTCAAGTAAGCTTTCCAAACTCTCCGTACTAAGAGTCGATAAACCACACACTTTATCCATTACTATTTCATTAACCCGTGAAATATCGGTAAATTTTAATTGATTATTCAAAAACGCCGCAACGGATATTTCATTGGCAGCATTAATTGCGGTGGTTGCATGCTGGCCGGTATAACAAGCATCAATCGCCAACTGCAGACATGGGTACCTTGACATATCTGGTGCTAAGAAAGTCAATTCGCTTAACGCAGTAAAATCGAGTGGTTTTACACCTGAAGGAATTCGATCGGGGTAAGACATTGAAAGCGCAATTGGTGTGCACATATCTGGCTCTCCCATTTGCGCAAGAACTGAACCATCATTGTATTGCACCATCGAATGAATCACCGATTGTGGATGAATCAAAACTTTTAGCTGTTCTTGCTTAGCATTAAACAACCATTTGGCTTCGATAAACTCTAGGCCTTTGTTCATCATAGTCGCAGAATCCACTGAGATCTTTGGTCCCATAGACCAATTAGGATGAGCAATCGCCATCTCTGGGGTCACGGAATCAAGGGTGGCAATATCACTATAACGGAACGGTCCCCCCGAGCCAGTTAATAATATTGAGTGAATACCACCTTCATCGAGATCACAATAACCTAACTGATTTTGTACGCTCTGAGATAAGCATTGAAAGATAGCATTATGCTCACTATCAACAGGAAGAATTTGTGCGCCATATTGCTTAGCCGCATCAATAAAAAATTGACCTGACATCACCAAAGATTCTTTATTAGCAAGTAATATGCGCTTACCCGATTTCACTGCCGCCATGGTTGGCAGCAAGCCCGGAGAGCCTACAATTGCCGCCATCACCATATCAACGTCATCAGCAGATGAAATAGCACATAGTCCGTCAATACCAGCAACCACTTGGGTTTTACAGTTCACTTGTTTAAGGCGTTGTTCTAACTCTAACGCGGCCGCTTCATCTGCCATCGCTGCCATTTCAGGCTGCCACTTTTCACATAATGCTTGCATACTTTCAACATTAGAAGCTGCGGCTAAGGCATACACTTCAAACTGTTCAGGATTATGTTCAACTACCGATAAAGTACTTGCACCAATTGACCCCGTTGCACCTAAAATCGTTATCTTTTGCATGATCAATCAACCATTAAGAATAAATGCATCAATATTCTTCCTATATTTCGTGCGGCAGATTATTGGCAAATAAAATACAATAAAGCAAAAACTGGAAATGCCGCAACAAGGCTATCGATGCGATCAAGAATGCCACCATGCCCTGGGATAATATTACTGCTGTCTTTAATATTAGAGACGCGCTTAAACATACTTTCGACTAAGTCACCTAAAACAGAAATAACCACTGTAACAAAAGTAATAAACAGCATCACTGTCAAGCTAGCAAAGTGAATATCTAACAAAGAAGAAGCAAACCAACCCACGACCATGGCTAAGATAATGCCACCAAATAAACCTTCTAGCGTTTTATTCGGGCTAACATTCGGCGCCATTTTATGTTTACCAAATGTTTTTCCTGAAAAGTACGCCCCCGTGTCGGCGGCCCATACTAATAAGCAGACAAACATAACTAATTTAGCGCCATGATAAGGATTCAAAGCATAATCTTGGGCTCTAAGTAAAAAGACTGCCCAGAGAAAAGGAATCAGTGACAGCATGCCAAAAAGATGACGTAAAGCTACGTTCTTTTCCCACAAGTTTATACTTCTTGGGTAAGTTAACGCTAAACCACTTGCCACAACCCACCAGATAGCCCCTACCGCCAAGATCCACAAATGCGTCTCGGAAACCGTCGATAAGCTCAAGTTATCAAATGGGAACACAGCAAAACTGCCAGCCAAAACCACTAAAGATGGAATAAGACTGAGTGCGCGTGATTTAGGCAGAACAAATTGAGTCCATTCCCAAAAGCCAATAATAGATATAGCCGTTAACGCAATAATGAAAAAAGGAATTGAAAGTTCAAACACCCCCCATAAAACCAAAGGCGCTAAAATCAATGCTGTTATTATTCTTTGTTTCAAACTTTCGTCCTTTATTATTGAATCATCAACGACTGTAGTTGCTCACTAGTGCAACCAAAGCGTCTTTCACGGTTGATGAACCAGGCAATGGCGTCCAACATTGCTTGCTCATCAAATTCTGGCCAAAATAAATCGGTAAAATACAATTCGGCATAAGCCATTTGCCAAAGCATAAAATTGCTGATTCGGCACTCACCGCTAGTGCGGATCATAAGATCGACATCCGGCAAATCAGCCATAGATAAATGCTGAGATATGGTTGACTCCGTAATATCTTGTGGTTGAAGTTGTCCCTCAGACACCTGTTGAGCCACTTGCTTAACCGCTTCGGTTATATCCCATTTACCACCGTAATTAGCGGCGACATTAATCACAGTGCCAGTATTTGCCTTTGTTAGGGCTTCTGCGGCTGCAATTTTTTTTTGTAATGCTGGACTAAAACGGGTTTTATTACCAATAATCTGTAGACGTAAATTATTCTTATGCAGTTTTTTGACTTCTCTGGTTAACACCGTCATAAATAAATCCATGAGCACGCTCACTTCTTCTTCTGGGCGTTTCCAGTTTTCACTGCTAAATGCGAATAAAGTAATAGCTTTTATTCCCAATCGACTGGCGGTTGAGATAGTTTCTCGCACTGATTTAACTGCCATTCGATGACCATAGATACGAGGCTTGCCACGTTGCTTAGCCCAACGACCATTGCCATCCATAATAACGGCAATATGTTCTGGTAGTAGATCAGATGAGAATTGAGTATCAGACATTATTTTATTCATACTTGTAGGCAGGTTTTGCATAAAAAAAGCGCTGTGCTGTACCGCACAGCGCCTTTAAGCAGGTAGAAAAAGAAGATTAAACTTCCATCAACTCTTTTTCTTTCACAGCAAGCAACTCATCAATATTTTTAACAGCTGCATCGGTGATTTTTTGAATTTCGTCTTGCGCTTTACGATCTTCATCTTCAGAGATGTCTTTATCTTTTAGAAGAGCTTTAAGATCCGCATTGGCATCACGGCGAATATTACGTACCGCTACACGGCCACCTTCTGCTTCAGCACGTACAATCTTAACAAGGTCTTTACGACGCTCTTCTGTTAGTGGAGGAAGTGGTACACGAATTACCGTACCAGCAGACATTGGGTTAAGACCTAGGTCAGATTTCATGATGGCTTTTTCTACCATTGGCGTCAGTTCTTTATCAAAAACTGTAATGGCCAATGTACGCGCATCTTCAGCAATGATGTTAGCAACTTGGTTTAGAGGTGTTGGAGCTCCGTAATATTCAACAGAAATATTTTGCAGAATACTTGGGTGAGCACGGCCAGTACGGATTTTTGAAAGATTATTTTTTAGTGCTTCAACACTTTTTGCCATGCGCTCTTGAGCGTCTTGTTTAATTTCGTTAATCACGATATCACCTTGTTATTTGTATTTTCTACAGAGCGAAATACCTTCACTCGCGCGATGTTAATTGCTTTATCACGTTCTTATTCTGGCAGCTCGCCGATTAGTGTACCTTCTTGTTCACCCATTACGACACGACGCAAAGCACCAGGCTTGTTCATGTTGAATACGCGAATTGGCATTTTGTGATCACGAGCTAAAGTGAAAGCAGCTAAATCCATCACTTTTAATTCTTTTTCCAGTACGTTGTTGTAACTCAGTTTATCACACAAAACTGCGTCTGGGTTAGCAACTGGATCAGCTGTATAAACGCCGTCCACTTTGGTTGCTTTTAGCACGATATCTGCTTCAATTTCGATCCCGCGTAGACATGCTGCAGAGTCGGTTGTAAAGAATGGGTTACCTGTACCTGCAGAAAAAATCACGACACGGCCTTGACGAAGTTGGCTGATCGCATCCGCCCAGTTGTAATCATCACATACACCTTTCAACTGAATCGCAGACATCACACGTGCATTCACATAAGCACGGTGAAGCGCATCACGCATTGCTAGGCCATTCATCACTGTTGCTAGCATTCCCATATGGTCACCTACAACACGGTTCATGCCAGCTTCTGCTAAGCCAGCACCACGGAATAGGTTACCACCCCCAATAACAACACCAACTTGTACGCCAAGTTCAACAAGTTCTTTAATTTCTTGAGCCATGCGATCCAAAATAGCCGGATCGATACCAAAACCTTCTTCACCCTGTAGAGCTTCGCCACTAAGTTTTAACAAAATACGCTGATATGCAGGCTTAGGATTCGTTGTCATGGAGTTTACCTTTCAAAGTATGGTTGATTAACGGTTATGAATAGACGTTATTCGAATTCTCGTCACTCGTATCGCTTCGCTGCTCGAAAAAGCAAAAGCATTACTTAGCTTAGTTGAATCTAATATCTATTTATAACGATTAACGCTATTCCAAAAACTAACTGTATTCATATCGAAAAACGAGAAGCGTAGCGTCCTAGCCCCGAGACTCGCTGCTTCATTCACAAAAAGACCGCAGCAGTGCTACGGTCCTTTAGGTTAGCTATACAAATCAGGAATTAACCTTTTTGTACCGCTGCAACTTCGTCTGCGAAGCTCATTTCAGCCGCTTTTTCGATACCTTCACCAACTTCTAAACGTACGAAGTTAGTTACTGAAGCGCCTTGCTCTTTCAAGAACTCACCAACAGTTTTCTTTGGTTCCATGATGAAAGCTTGACCAGTAAGAGACACCTCACCAGTGAACTTCTTCATACGACCAATAACCATTTTTTCTGCGATTTCTTGTGGTTTACCTTCGTTCATTGCGATTTCAACTTGAACCGCTTTCTCTTTAGCAACTACATCTGCAGGAACATCTTCAGGATTTACGTACTCAGGCTTAGAAGCTGCTACGTGCATAGCAACTTGTTTGATTACTTCATCGCTAGCATCACCAGCAACAACTACACCGATACGCTCACCGTGACGGTAAGAACCGACTTTAACACCGTCGATGTAAGCAACACGACGGATGCTGATGTTTTCGCCGATTTTCGCAACTAGAGCAATACGAGTTTCTTCAAATTTAGCTTGAAGTGCTTCTACATCTAGACGTTCTGCAACTGCAACATCAAGAACTTCGTTAGCAAATGCTAGGAAATTTGTATCTTTAGCTACGAAGTCAGTTTGGCAGTTAACTTCAAGAAGCGCAGCAAAACCGTCCGCTTCTTTTACTAAAATAGTACCTTCAGCAGCAACGTTACCCGCTTTTTTAGCAGCTTTAGCCGCACCGCTTTTACGCATGTTTTCGATTGCTAATTCAATATCAGCATTCGCTTCAACAAGCGCTTTTTTACAATCCATCATGCCTGCGCCAGTACGCTCACGCAATTCTTTAACTAGAGCAGCAGTTACTGTTGCCATGGTTTAATCCTCGGTTGATTCCAAAAATGGTAAAAAACAGGGGCCAGGCTAGTATTTTATTAAAAGCATGCCCCCTATTTGTAACTATAACTCAATCTAAGCGGTTCATTTATGACAGCAAGATTAAGTGGCTAGGGTCTGTTGAACCTAGGCGTTACGATATTAAGCTTCTTCTACGAAACCGTCTTTATCAGCAACTGCAGCTACGTCTTTGTTACGACCTTCAGTTACCGCTTGACCAGCAGCGTTTAGGTATAGTTGTACCGCACGGATTGCATCATCGTTACCAGGGATAACGAAATCAACGCCATCTGGGTCAGAGTTTGTATCTACAACAGCAAATACAGGGATACCTAGGTTGTTTGCTTCTTTAATAGCAATGTGTTCGTGATCCGCATCGATTACGAATAGTGCGTCAGGTAGGCCACCCATGTTTTTGATACCACCAAGAGATTTCTCTAGCTTATCCATTTCACGGGTACGCATTAGAGCTTCTTTCTTAGTTAGTTTTTCAAAAGTGCCGTCTTGAGCTTGAGCTTCGAAATCTTTAAGACGCTTGATTGATTGACGAACAGTTTTATAGTTAGTCAACATACCGCCTAACCAGCGGTTGTTTACGTAGTACTGATTGCTGTTGATAGCTGCTTCTTTTACTGCTTCAGAAGCTGCGCGCTTAGTACCAACGAAAAGAACTTTACCTTTACGCTCACCGATTTTGCCTAGCTCAGCTAGTGCATCGTTGAACATTGGAACTGTTTGTTCTAGGTTGATGATATGAACTTTGTTACGAGCACCAAAGATGAAAGGCTTCATTTTTGGGTTCCAGTAACGAGTTTGGTGACCAAAGTGAACACCAGCTTTAAGCATATCGCGCATTGATACAGTTGCCATTATATAATCCTCTATATGGGGTTAGGCCTCCACATCCCCCATGATACCGACCCTTTCGCTATAAATAAGCATAAAAGAGCACCCCGGATCACGTGTCGGAATGTGTGTGATTTAAGAAATAAGTATATGAAACCCACACCACATCGCCTCAAAAAGGAGAAAGTAGTTACAGATTTCGGTGCGCTTTATACCACAAAAGCAGGTTAAAACACCAGAAAAACCACTATTTTCCGCATGAGTTTTTCCGCAACTTTGTCATTTATTCTGGCAAATAAAGAGATTTATACTAGATGTTAACGGATTTCAATTGCGATTAGAGCCCACTGTTAATACACTAGACACAAAGAGATAACGGATACTAATTATGTCGATCAAAATTAACACAGCCGAAGAAATTGAAAAAATGCGCGTTGCATGTAAGCTCGCCGCTGAAGTTTTAGAAATGATTGAACCCCATATCAAAGAAGGGGTGACCACCGAAGAACTTGATAAAATCTGCCATAACTATGCCTTAGAAAAAGGTGCTTATTCAGCTCCTCTTGACTACCATGGTTACCCAAAATCAATTTGTACTTCAATCAATCATATTGTTTGTCACGGTATTCCCGCAAGCCAAGATGAAGTAGGCAGCAACGGCCAAGTTAAGCCAGCTGTTTTAAAAAATGGTGATATTGTCAACCTAGACATCACAGTGATCATTCCTAACGATCCAAATGCCGATCTTAGCGTTCGTCCAGAAGGTTACTATGGTGATACTTCTAAGATGTTCCTAGTAGGGGATGTTTCTCCCGCCGATAAACGCTTATGCATGGTGACTCAAGAAGCCCTTTATGTCGGTATGCGGAAAGTAAAACCAGGTGCCACCATTGGCGACATTGGTACTGCGATTGAGAAGTACATCAAAGACAATAACAAAAAAAATCCTCGCAATAAGTTTTCGATTGTGAAAGATTTTTGTGGTCATGGCATCAGTGATGAATTCCACTCAGAACCTCAAGTCGTTCATTACCGTAATTCCGATCGTCGAGTGATGAAAGAAGGCATGATCTTCACCATTGAGCCTATGATCAACGCAGGTAAGTTTGGTGTAACCGTTGATGCAGAAGACGATTGGACTGTTTATACCGGTGATGGTAAAAACTCAGCACAATATGAGCACACTATTCTGGTAACTAAGTCGGGTTGCGAAGTCATGACATTACGCTCGGAAGAAACTATTCCTCGTTTAATGAACAATAGCTAAACTCGAAAACTCGAAAACTCGAAAAGATTAAGCCTTTATCTCCATTCTGATAAAGGCTTTTTTATTATCTGCAATACAGGTACTATCGAGTTAGATTTACTTGTTGCAAGGAATGCATTCATGACTTATCAGTCCCCCGTCTCTCTAGATGATCAACAACTGTCATCCATGGCTCTTAAACAGCAATTGGAACAGTTTTCTCAACATCAAAAACAAGCCTTTTTAGAACAACGACAACCTATCCAAGATTTGGTATACGAACGCTCTGCTTATATGGATTCCATACTTCAGCGCTTATGGGACTTTTTTAGATTTGCGCAAGTAAACTCTCTCAGCTTAATTGCTGTGGGTGGCTATGGCCGCTCAGAACTTCATCCGCTGTCTGATATTGATATTCTAGTATTGTCAGAAAAGAAAATCTCGGATGATGTGAACAAAAAAATCAGTGAATTCATTACTCTACTATGGGATCTACACCTCGAAGTTGGCCATAGTGTCCGCACTCTAAAAGAATGTATCCACGTCGGTAAAGATGACTTAACTGTTGCAACCAATTTACAAGAAGCGCGTTTTTTATGTGGTTGCGAAGATACCTACAACCAACTCATTGAACAGATTTCATCAGCCAGCTTTTGGCCTAGTGACGTTTTCTATGAAGCCAAGCTCCAAGAACAGCGTGAACGCCACGCTCGCTATCACGACACCACTTACAATTTAGAGCCGGATATTAAATCTAGTCCTGGCGGTCTGCGTGACATTCATACTTTAGGCTGGGTCGCCCGCCGTCATTTTGGCACGACTTCGCTACGTGAAATGAGCTATGCTGGTTTTTTAACTGACGCTGAATACCGTGAATTATTAGAATGCCAAAACTTCTTATGGCGTGTTCGTTTTGCGCTACATATTGAATTGAAACGTTATGACAACCGATTAACCTTTGGTCATCAAGCCAACGTAGCGGAAAACTTAGGTTTTACCGGTGAAGGTAACCGCGCTATCGAAATGATGATGAAAGAGTTTTACCGGACACTACGTCGGGTTGCCGAACTCAATAAAATGCTGCTCAAACTATTTGATCAAGCTATCATGAGTAAAGGACAGCTACCTGATGCAGTGATTATTTCTGATGACTTTCAGCGCCGTGGTTCATTAATCGAAGCCAGAAAACCCGCTTTATTCCAAGCAAGACCTGAAACCATTTTAGATATGTTTTTACATATTGCTAACGACTCAACCCTTGAAGGTGTTAGTCCACCAACCTTACGTCAACTACGTACTGCAAGACGTAGACTGAATCGATTTTTACACACTATTCCTGCTGCCCGTGAAAAATTCATGGCATTGATTCATCACCCAAACTCGCTACATAAGGCCTTCAGTTTAATGCACCGATTGGGAGTGCTCGCAGCCTACTTACCACAATGGAGTCAAATCGTTGGGCAGATGCAGTTTGACCTATTTCACGTCTATACCGTTGATGAGCATAGCATGCGAGTACTCAAGCATATCCACTCGTTTAGTAATATCGACAACCATGATAAACATCCAATATGTTGCGATGTTTATCCTAGAATACAGAAGAAAAACTTACTGATTATTGCCGCTATATTCCATGATATTGGTAAAGGCCGTGGCGGTGATCACTCAGAAATTGGTGCCGTCGAAGCTTATAATTTTTGCCTTGAGCATAACTTGTCAAAACCTGAAGCTAAGTTAGTTTCATGGCTCGTTCAAAACCATTTATTAATGTCTGTCACCGCGCAAAGACGTGATATTTACGATCCTGATGTCATCACCGAGTTTGCCAAAAAAGTACGTGATGAAGAATACCTAGAAAATCTGGTTTGCTTAACCGTTGCCGATATTTGCGCAACCAATCCAGAACTATGGAATAGTTGGAAACGAACACTACTTACTGAACTATTTTACTCAACCCAACGCGCTTTACGTAGAGGGCTAGAAAACCCCGTTGATCTACGTGACCGAATTCGCCATAACCAATACATGGCGGCTGCGATGCTACGTAAAGAAAACTTCAGCCCAAGGGAAATTGAAGTACTGTGGCAACGATTTAAAGCCGACTACTTTTTACGCCACACAGCAAAACAAATTGCATGGCATAGTGAGCATCTACTTACTCAACCAGCAGATAAACCACTGGTATTAATCAGTAAGAATGCCACACGCGGTGGTACGGAAGTCTTCATTTACGCGAAAGATAAAGCCAGCTTATTTGGTATGATGGCCGCCGAGCTAGACCGTCGTAATTTAAGTATCCATGATGCTCAAGTTATGACCAGCAAAGATGGCTATGCTCTAGATACCTTTATGGTACTCGACCAAAACGGTGACCCAGTTGAAGATGTCCGTCACGAGCAAATCAAACAATATCTCACCGACGTATTGAATGGAAAAATCAGCGCCAATACTCGCTCACGTAGAGTGCCCAATAAACTCAAACACTTTCATGTTAAAACTCGTGTCGATTTCCTCCCAACACGAACGGGCAAACGCAGTTTAATGGAACTAGTCGCACTCGATACTCCAGGGCTTTTAGCGACAATAGGCCAAGTCTTTGCCAAGCTAGGGGTAAACTTACACGGCGCAAAAATCACCACAATAGGCGAACGAGCAGAGGATTTATTTATCCTCACCTCACCTAGTGGCGGCCGATTAGAGCCAGAAGTAGAAGACGCATTAAAAGTTGAGTTAGTTAAGGCAATTAAAACCTTATCACCACATTAATTGCAATGGCTATACTAGAAGTAAACAGCAACATTCATCTTTTGTTTTAACCAGAGGTAAATGATTTATGTATCCAAACTTAAAGAAACTTGGTATTCCAGACACATCCCTCATTGCTCGTTACAGCTTGCGCCAAGAAGCTCAAGTGGATGTATTAAAAATTTACTTCCACAAACAAAAAGGTGAGTTGTTTGCCAAAAGCTTAAAATTCAAATACCCACGTCAGCGCAAAAATATTCGGGTAAATAACCAATCTGGCCAATATAAAGAAACCACCGAAGTAAGCCCGAACCTCACCCAAGTGATGACTGAACTAAACCAGATCACCAAACCAAAAGAATTAGACAGTGCTGATATCAAACACAAAATCTTGACCGACTTACGTCACTTAGAAAAAGTCGTGGCAGGGAAAATTGCAGAGATTGAAGCAGATTTAGAGAAGTTGAAATAAGTTCCGAGAGCCGAGAAGATTGTGCGGTTAACCATATTAATGCCAATGATTCTTTTCGGCTCCCGTGAGCCCCCATGCAAGTCAAAGACCTTCATTCCGTATATAAGCCTAAGTGAAGATGCGGAGTCTAGGCTCATTCAATCACTGTCGGAGATCCTGAACTGCGCTCCTACGTCGCTTTTCAGGATGACACTCTGTTTCATATATTGAGGAACTCGCTTTTCCGAGTTACGAGAAGTGAAACGCCCGAGATTCGAGCTCCGATACTCTTTTTACTCGAAACAAATCGTCCAACCAAACTCGTCAACAAGACGCTCCCACACCTCATCAAACTTCGCTTCAATGACGATAGTCTCATCAGTATAAGGATGAACAAACTCTAATTTACTGGCATGCAGCATCAAGCGGCTCGCGTTATAAATATCTCTAAATAAACGGTTTTGTTTACCGTCACCATGAGAGGTATCCCCCAAGATAGGATGACGTAGGTGGGCCATATGACGGCGTAATTGGTGTTTGCGTCCGGTTAGTGGTTGCATTTCAACTAAGCAAAAACGACTGGTTGGAAAACGGCCTGTTGAATGCGGTACTTCCACTTTAGCTAGTGGTTGGTAGTCAGTTATTGCAGATTGGGCTTCCACCTCTTTTGAGGCAAATTTATCGGCTATTTTGTCTTGCTCTTTTTTCAGTGAGTAATCGAGGCGATCGCCCTCTTCAATCCAACCACGTACAATGGCATGATAAGTTTTGGTGAATTGATGCTCAGCAAACATTGGCGCGGCTTTTGCGGCAAACTCACTCGATAGTGCAAACAGTAGAACACCAGAGGTTGGGCGATCGAGTCGATGCAAAGGAAAAACATGCTGACCAATTTGATCTCTCAAGGTTTGCATCACAAATTGGGTCTCATGACGATCAAGCCACGAGCGGTGCACTAACATTCCTGCTGGCTTATTGACCGCAATGAAATACTCGTCACGATAAACCACTTCTAACTCTATGGTTTCAACAACTGCTTCTTGCGAGTCATCCATCAACTCAGGGTTATTTTCTACATTCATCTTACGGTTTCATCTAATTGATTTAGGATAGGTAGCAAGGCATCACGATGATCTTTGTCTGTCATGGCTTGTTCAAAATAAGGGCTCACTTCAAAGCCAATCGGCACTTCTGATTGTGACTCGATAAGATCGTGCATTTTAGGTAGAAAAATCCACTGCAACCATTGGGTTGGTTGAAGTATATCTAATGCAAATGGTTGATCACTACTTAGCGCTTTCTGAGACGGCGGTTGATCTTCCCATAACGACAATTGAATCAATTTATCTTCAAGCTGCTCAAGTACATCGGTTAATTCAATATATTCATTCATTTTGTTTCGACCCCTTGATAAGATACCATTTCATAACGAATTATATACTCGAATTAAACTGGAAGCTTATATGAATTCAATACACAACCTAAGCCAACTATTAGAACAAAGTCAGTGCCAGTTTAAAATTTTTGATTTAGGACGACGCATTCAAGCAATTGAAACCAAAGATTTCCAGCAAGTTGAAATGGGGCAAAAGCCTTACCCTTATCCATTGCAGCGTCATGCCAACCTAGCCATTGCCTATTGGAATGACAGCCAGCAACCTTGGATTTGGTTCTTAAAATTCCCACTCGATGAGCGCGGACTACTCAACCAGACGGATATTGGTAACTTTTTAAAGTACGTAACAGAGGCTTTCTCGGTAAAAGCAAGTGGCGCACTGTTAACTCAAGATCTCACCGAAGAGCAGCAACAGCATTTAGCCAATAATCCATACACTTTCAAACCAAATGACGACAAAATGGCGGTTTTTCATAGTGTCATTCGAGCAGATCTAGGCTTATCCACCAGCCAATATTATGAACATGCGCAGCATTACTTTACCGGTGATCTAGGTTGGAATAATTGGCAGACCGTAGGCTTGCAAGGTATTACCGACATGTGTAGCCGTTTATCAGACCAACAAAACGGCGTGGCGATTCGTAAGGCACTAAGCAAACTCGCAGAAGATAGCGCTAATCACCCTGCCCTATACGCTTTACTTGGCGCTTTAGAACACGTTGAGATCCCAGACAAACTAACACAACGATTATTAGAACTAGCAGAACAAGAATGTGAAAAATCACAGCCTGATCTATTTTTATTATCCGCGTATGTGCGTGCCTTGTCTGGAGCAAACTCTGAACAGCTTATTACCATCCTTGAAAAAGTGCTCGCTGATGAAACGCTTTGTCACGCCGAAGTATTAATTGCGATTGCCGGCCGTTGTTGGGCACAATTGAATACCGAAGCTCGTGCAGTGAAGTTCTTACTACGCCTAGCTCAGACCAAAAACCAAGATTTATTTAACCAACTGTTTGCCGATTTAGTCATGATTCCAGACTTGCGCTTTACCTTCTTGCCTCTACTGAACCATACCCCAAGCCCTGAATTGGCGAATGCACTTTACGCACTACAGCAGCACACCAAATCTACTCAATAACTTCATCAGATAACATAACGGATTAAGGATAGCCAATGATAACCGACTTACTGATGATCCTTTTGGTGGTATTCATCGCTTTCCTATTTTGGCAACAACGTAGGCAATCAGAACTAGCACACAAAGCGATTGCTCGTCATTGTGAACAACTCGATTTACAACTACTGTCAGTGTCGCTATTACGTTATCAATTACGCTTACCGGACGGGCATTTTCAATTTCATTCTTTATATCAGTTTGAATTTTCCGCCCGTGGTGACGACTATTACCAAGGCCGAGCAATTATGGTTGGCTTTAAAGCAGCCAAATTTATTTTGCCGCCCTATCGTATTGTTGAAAGCGACTAATTAAAAAAAGACCAACTCGAAGAAGCTAAGTCAAAAAAGACTAAAGAGACCCGAAACATGCAAACACACGATGTAACACAAGAGCTACATAGAGCACTTTCTGCTATCACCGAAGAAGGTAAAGAACCAAGCGTGGCATTGATTAAATCTAGACTTTCTATGCCCGTTCCAATGCCAGCTATTATCGCCACTTTAAAGTCTTGGAAGTCATCCAACAAAGTACCGAAAGTAGAAATCGCCAGTGAGAAAATCGCCCTATCGGCAGAAGAGCGCATTACCCAATTAGAAAAGCAAGTACAAGAATTGACTCAACGCTTAACCGAGCTAGAAGGGAAATAACATGAAAATTTGGGTTGATGCTGACGCGTGTCCAAAAACCATCAGAGAAACTATCTGTCGCGCGGCAGAACGTACCGGCATTACCACAACTTTTATTGCCAACCACTTAGTGCCAGTACCGAAGCGCAATAACATTCACAGCGTACAAGTCGAAAGTGGTTTTGATATTGCGGATAATGAAATCGTCCTTAGAACCGAACCGGGAGATCTAGTGATCACATCTGATATTCCATTAGCAGATGAAGTGATCACCAAAGGCGGCCAAGCATTAAGCTCGCGCGGTGAGCTTTATACCAAAGACACCATCAAAGCTCGTCTAAATATTCGTGATTTTATGGATACTATGCGTTCAAGTGGTGTTCAAAGCGGAGGACCACCGCCACTCTCCCAAACCGATAAGCGTGAATTTGCGAATCATTTGGATAAGATATTGGCGAAAGGGAATAGATAGTACCTAAAAAGAACAGCTCCGCGATCGCTTTTACACAAGCATAAACAAAGGAACCGTCATTCCTGCCGAGCCTTAGCGAGAGCAGGAATCTACTCACCACGTACTGAATATAGATCCTCGATGTCGCTTAGGCTCCTCAAGGATGACAATGAACTGTCAGTACTCACGGTTCCCTGCAACACGTTCCATCTTCTCTGCTCCCGAAGCGAAAAGCATTCTCCTTCGGTTTATGTTTTCGCTTTTCCGAGTCACGAGCAACGATGCCACCGTCCCTCATGTCTAAGCGCCGTCTAAGAATTACTTCAAATGATCCCAAGACAAATTCGACACAATTCGGCAATCATCACATTTGAAATAGAAGATATCATGCAGCGGTTGTTCGAGTTTCCAATCACCACCACAACGAGGACAAGGTCGACTCTGTTCGGCTTGCAAGCTTTCACCACCGACTCGATATAAATAGTAGTAGGTCGGGATCTTAGTGATGTACTCTAGTCGACCACGTAAATCCCAGCCTCGGCGGAATAAATCACTGTCTACTTGAGCAATTTCTTTTAAACCAGCATGTTCCGCTTCACACGCACCTGCCATTTGCAATTCATCACATGCTTGCCACTCAGTTTGCCATTTTACTAACGACTTATGATCGCCATTTAAGGTCGGTGGATTGTGATACAACGGGATGGGTCTAAAGGTATCACCGCAACGTAATGGTGAGCATGAGTGAACAAAGGTAGTATATAAAACCTGCCAACTCGGTGTGTTTTGCTCATCAAATGACACCGTTTGCTCAGAGTTAAGATCTTGCCCTAGTACTTTTACTTTTGGTGCTAGTACTTTTGCCTCTGTTAGTCGTTGCAAGCAGACTTTGACATAATCGGAATGGTAATCAGCGTGTAAGCTATTCGCTTCAGGGCAAATTAAACGAGCACGAAACTCGCCATCACCAATAATAATCGGAAACTCACGACCGAGAATCTGGCCGTTATAACGCAAAGCATCAAATAAACCGTTAATCGCTTTTTCTACCGCGTCGATAGTGGTGTTATCAAAACATTCAAATCGTAATTCAACTACGTACACTAAACACCCCAACTACACTTCTGCTTGGCATTGCAATAAAAACTGCTCGACATTAGGCGATAACACATCACGCTTATCGGTTCCTAATCGTTCTAAAATTACTTCACCAGAAATATTGCAGATTGAAATCACATCTAGCTCTGCATCAGTGGTACCAATAAAAATGGTTGGTTTTAATTTTAAACGACGCTGCGTCACTAGATGACCTAAAATATTTTCTTGCAGACGAATAAAATCTTCATCACTCCACACTTGCAGTAAAGTGAATGGTTTACTTTTCCAAGACAAAGTGAGATCGGCGCTATACTGTGAACCATAAAAAGTCTTTACATCAGGGTGAATAATTAGCTCAATGCCGCGTTCTAAATCGCTGAAATCCGCTAACTCATCACGTTCTTGAGGTAACCATTCAATATTTTGGTCATCAGTACGTTGCACGCAAGGTGAAGGAATACCCTCCATTTCATTGGCAATAGGAAAGCTTTTATAGGCCTCCTGCCATTTATCCACAAATTCTGTGGTTAAAACCGCTAATGCCTGGGCAATATTGTGATTCATTTAGGACTCCCTGATGACAGCTAACTTTTGATTCAGTAATATTCAAACAAATTTCGGATAAGAGAAGTATCATGACTCACTCATCAAAGCAGACAAAATATGCTAATGCCAAAGAATTGCAAGGATTAACATTAGGCCAAGCGACACAATATAACCATGACTATGATGCGAGCCTTTTGCAACCGGTTCCACGTAGCTTAAATCGCGATGATTTGGGGTTAAAAGACTCTACTGAACTGCCTTTTGTCGGCGGCGATATTTGGACGCTTTATGAGCTTTCATGGCTAAACAACAAAGGTCTACCACAAGTGGCAATCGGTGATGTCATTCTCCCGCCAACTAGCCCTCACTTGATTGAATCTAAATCTTTCAAACTCTACCTCAATAGCTTTAACCAAACTCGTTTTGAATCTTGGCAGCAAGTTGAGCAAATTATCGCGCAAGACTTATCTAATTGTGCAGGAGAAGCGGTTGAAGTCATACTACGTCCGCTAAGCCATTACACTCAGCAGCCTATCACTACTATGCAAGGTCAATGCATTGATGAGCAAGATATTGAGATCACAGACTACCAATTCGATGAAAGCTATCTTGACGGTTCTACTAGCCCTCAAGAGGTCAGTGAGTGCTTACACAGTCATTTATTGAAATCAAATTGCTTAATTACCAACCAACCAGATTGGGGGAGTGTTGAAATCGAATACACTGGAAAAAAAATCAATCAAGAAGCACTACTACGCTACCTAGTATCATTCCGTGAGCACAACGAATTTCACGAACAATGCGTTGAGCGTATTTTTTGTGACATTATGAAATACTGCCAACCGAAAAAGTTGAGTGTTTATGCACGATATACCCGTCGCGGTGGACTGGATATTAACCCATTTCGTTCAACTCATCTTACTAGACCAAGCCAAATGATCCGAATGGCCCGACAATAACCATGCACTGAGCAATTATTCCGTCAAGCGGTCATCCTACTAAGTTATCATTCCACGAATGCAGGCTTATTCTCACTTGCGACTCAACAAGATGGCGCAATAATGCTAAGCTATTCAACCCCAAGTGACCTAAAATGCCAAATGAAGAGCAATTTAGATAACTTGGGTATCATTTACCTATACCGCTTCTTAGAGATAATGTAACTATGAAAAAGATCCTTTGGATATGTTTCGCTTTTATGCTGACATTCAGCTCTGCGCTTCAGGCCAAAGTCTATCTCTCTCCTATCCTCAACGAAGCGCATAAATTGCTTAGCGTTACTCCCGAACAATCCTTAGCGCTCACTAAACAATATATTTCTACACGTAAAATAGTTTCTACTAAAAATCAAGACTACACACTGTCGCGAGAAGGCAGTGAAAAAAACATTCGAACACCTTCAACGACGATTGAAGCACTGCAAATTATGGCTAGTGCTTACTACGTATTAGACGAACAAAACCTAGCATTTACTACCTTAAAAGAAGCAGAAGCCTTAGCGATAAAGTATCAAATTACCCAACCACTACTAACGACTAAGCTAGAATATGCAAAATTACTTTGGCAATGGACCAAAGATTTCGAACGTGTTCAACAAGATATCGAACAACTCAAAACACAAGTTAAAAAAGAAACCACCAATAAGCATTGGCAACAAGAAACCTTGTACCAGCTGAATATGTTAGAAGCTGAAATGAACAGCTATTTAGGTCATGACGTCAAAGCAGAAACCGCCTTTCAACAAGCGCATAATTATTTAACCAGTGCGAGATCGGTTCCTTTGACTATCGACTACCACTTACGTTTAGGTCAGTATTATTTATCCAAAAACCAGTATGATCAGTCCCTAACCGAACTCCTCACCACCTATTGGTCAGCGATAAAAGCGAGTGATAGTATTGAATTAGCTCGTACAAACCTCTTGCTAGCACAGTTATTTTTCACTCGCCAAGTATTTGATAAAGCACTTGAACATGCCACTGAAGCGGCAGATTTTTATGATGCTTACCCGCACTCCGTGCCTCTTTCTGATACCGTACAATTAATGGCTGATATTTTCTTTAATCAAGGAAAATACAATTTAGCATTAGTGAATTATTTAAACTTGCTAGATAACGAAACCAATCACAGAGACATTAAACAAGTCATCCAACTACGAATTGATATTTCAAAAACCTATTTAAAGCTATTTGATCTCACCCACGCTGAAGACTATTTGGTAAAAGCAGAACCCCTCACAGAACAAAGTAATAATTCAGAGCTAAAAGCAAAAACATTACTACTTAAAGGCTCCATTTCTCTCGCTAAAAAAGAAATAAAAGTCGCTATTACAAGTGGCAACAAAGCTTTATATATTGCTGAAGAAATACAAGATAAACACTTACAAATGTTTGCTTATCAAGTACTGTCGGAAGCATATCAACAAAGTAAAAATTACCAGCAAGCATTACGCATGCAGCAACAATATCAACGACTATGGCAAAACCAACAAGATCAGTTTAACGCCATCAATGAAGATGTATTTCGTCAACAAAAAGACATCATTGAAAAATCACTGCATTATGCTGGTCTTGAAAACGATTTAATTTATCTCGATACACAATACGCTAAATATCAGCGTGCTACGATTATCCTAACGATCATCGCGTTTATGTTGCTATGTTTAGTGATTCGCCGTGGCTACTTAAATCAAAAAATACGTGATGAAGTTGAAACTCAAACGATTGATTTGTACACCCACCCTAGATCTGGGCTTCAAAATCTCAAGTTACTAAATGCTAAACTACCAAAATCATTAGAACGTAGTAATGCAGTATTTGAACAATGGCGACTTGGAGAGTTAATTAACGAACCATTAAGCGATCGCTTAAACTTTGTAATGTTCGATTTTCCATTTCTCCGCAATGTCTATTTAAGACAGGGCTATCAAGCTGGCCTCAATGTTGAAAAACAGTTTGGTGACTACATGAAAAAGTTAATAATCAAACCAACTCGCTTATATCATTTTTCTGATGGATTGTTTTTATACATAGAACCTAAAGGCGAAGCGAAAGATACACCGGAATATTTCTGTGAAAAAATTCAAGATTGGATCAATCAATTTGAGCCAAACCAAAATATAGATCGTCACTTTAGAATGGGCATGGCTGAGTATCCATTCTTACCACGTGCATACACAGCTATCAATGATAAAGAGCTGATTGATATACTCTTTATGGCAATCTATCTAGCACGAAAGATTAAAAAACGTTACTCCCCAAAAGAGCCGTCTAACTGGGTATACTTAACCGCTATTGAAAATGCACCTGCTGCCAGTTTTGCGAGTACCGATATTCGTCATGCTTGTGAACAGGCTGTCGAGCAAGGACTCATCAAAATTCACACATCTGGTGGACATGATGACATTGCCAAAGCCATTTTACGTAACGATGATAGTAAACAAAAGCATTAATTAATCGACAATCAGTCTCGAGAATGTCATTGAGATCACTCACTTATCAATAAATATTATTCACGGAATATAGCGAAATAAAGCAAACCTGTGTAATGTGAAAGAACCTACCGAAACAATCATAATTCATAATCGGTGAGAAGGAGCTTTCTATGATTACGCAAATTAGCCCGATGGGCAGTTTAGATTTATTGTCTCAATTAGAAGTCAGCAAGTTAAAAAAAGCCGCTTCTAGCGATCTCTACCAGCTTTATCGTAGCTGTTCTCTCGCAGTATTAAACTCCGGCAGCCATACTGATAATTCGGAACAATTATTAAAATTAAATGAATCTTTTGAAATTGAGGTGCTACGCCGTGAACGTGGTATCAAACTTGAATTAACCGATCCACCTGAACACGCTTTCGTTGACGGAACCATCATTAAAGGGATTCAAGCTCACTTATTCTCAGTGTTACGAGACATTGTCTTTTTACACGTACATTTGGCAGACAGCCAACGCCTACAACTGACCGATTCCACACAAATCACTAACCAAGTATTCGGTATTTTACGCAATGCTAAAGCCCTGCAAACAGGCACCGAACCGAATCTGGTTGTCTGCTGGGGTGGCCATTCTATCAACCCTATTGAATATCAATACACTCGCGAAGTAGGTAATGAACTTGGTTTGCGTGAAATGAACATCTGTACCGGTTGTGGTCCCGGTGCGATGGAAGGCCCCATGAAAGGTGCAGCAGTTGGACATGCTAAGCAACGCTATTCAAATCAACGTTATATTGGTTTAACTGAACCATCAATTATTGCGGCAGAACCACCCAACCCTATCGTCAACGAACTGATCATCATGCCGGACATCGAAAAACGTTTAGAAGGCTTTGTACGCTTAGGGCATGGAATTATCATCTTCCCTGGTGGCCCAGGAACTGCTGAAGAATTACTGTATATTCTCGGTATATTGATGCACCCAGATAATGCAGATCAACCTTTGCCATTAGTGCTTACTGGACCTAAAGAAAGTGAAGCTTACTTCCGTTCCATCGATCAATTTATTCACGATACGCTCGGCCCTAAAGCTCAACAGCATTATCAAATCGTAATTGGAGATCCAGCAAAAGCTGCGCGAATAATGAAAGAAGCAATGCCGAAAGTGAAAGAACACCGTAAGTCTCAGGAAGACGCTTATAGCTTCAACTGGTCGCTACATATCGCGCCAGACTTCCAAGCGCCATTTGAACCCACACATGAATCAATGTCGGAACTAGATCTACACCTAGAGCAACCACCAGAAAAACTAGCCGCCAACTTACGCAAAGCTTTCTCTGGTATTGTTGCAGGTAACGTAAAATCGGAAGGCATTCGTGAAATTAAGAAACACGGCCCATTCATCATAGATGGTGATCGTAACTTAATGGAAAAAATGGATACCTTATTAAATGACTTTGTTGAGCAGCAACGAATGAAACTACCGGGGTCTGAGTACGTTCCTTGTTATCGTGTTGCTCGTTAGTCAATAAAATTCAACTCTACAATTCTCTGAATTTGCTACAATGGCTTTGATTTTATTTACTCAAGTCATCTCAAAGCCATTTTTATTCAGTGTTAGGAGAAGTTATGTCAATTCACTTGGTGATCATCGATGCCCTCAATCTGATCCGTCGAGTGCACTCTGCACAACCTGATGCCAACGATATTGACCGTACCATCACGACCACCAGTCGAACCATCAATAAGATTCTGGTTGAATCGCAACCCACCCATATCATTGCGGTATTTGATCATCATCAGCAAGATCGAGGCTGGCGAGCACAAGTCTTACCTAGCTATAAAGAAGACCGCAAACCAATGCCCGTACCGCTCCTTACTGGCTTAGAAAAGATCCAATCGGCTTGGTGGGAACTAGGCATAGATTCGTTACTTTCCGATGGCGATGAGGCCGATGACTTAGTGGCAACGCTTGCATACAAGGTCGCATCGGCAGGCGAGAAAGCCACCATAATCTCAACCGATAAAGGCTACTGCCAACTACTCTCACCCAACATTCAAATTCGCGATTATTTCCAACACCGCTGGCTAGATGCACCATTTATCGAACAAGAATTTGGCGTCAAACCCGAACAACTTGCCGATTACTGGGGATTAGTCGGAATTAGCTCAAGCAAGGTACCCGGGATTCCCGGCATTGGGCCGAAAGCAGCGAAAGAAATATTGCAGCAATATGGTGATATCGAAACCGCTTATGCTGCTGAAGACTTAAAGCCTAAATACCGTAAAAAGTTTGATGAGCATATTGAGCTTGCACGTACCTGTAAACAAATTGCAGCATTACAGACCGATATGAAGTTAGGGTTTAATTTGCAAGATGTGAGGTTTGAGAAATAGCGTCGTGGCTCGTAACTAGGACGCTCTGCTGCTCGTATCTCGAAAAAGAAATAACACCAACAACGGAATTAAATCGTAGCTCGTTTAATCGAAACACGAGCTACGATAAGCGAAGCGCCCAAGAAGCGCAGCGCTCGCTGTAAATTAATACGGCGAAATATTCTTCAAAATCTGCACATGCACGGTGATTTCTTCACGGTCATGATATAAATGCTTCGCTTGCAGTTTGAAAGGTACATCGTTTTCTTTAAAGAAAATCTTCAAGTTTTCAATGTCTTCCAATACTTCATCGTAACGGCCTTTCATCGGCAGTTTTAAGTTAAAGATCGCTTCTTTGGCTAAACCACGAATTAACCATTCCCCCATGAGTTGGGCAACTCGAGATGGTTTCTCAATCATATCGCACACTAACCAAGTAACATTCTTCTTAGCAGGCTCAAATTTAAAGCCATCTGCTGCGTGGTATTTAACCTGACCAGTATCCATCAAGCTTTGCGCCATTGCACCATTGTCCACCGCGTGGACAAACATAGAACGCTTAACTAATTGATACGTCCAGCCCCCCGGGCAAGCACCTAAATCAACTGCCCACATGCCTGGTGCTAATCGTATATCCCACTCTTCTTTAGGAATGAAAACATGAAACGCTTCTTCCAGTTTCAACGTTGAGCGACTTGGTGCATCTGATGGGAATTTTAAACGTGGAATCCCCATAAAGAACTGTGAGTTGTTTTGAGATAATGAGTAACCAACATAGCAATGCCCCGGTGCAACAAAACACACATGCAATACTGGCTTTTTAGCATTGTCTTTAGCAAACAAGAAGCCTTTACCACGCATCGCACTGCGCATTGGTACCGTAAACTTGCGGCAGAATTTCAGTAACTCTTTCGCTTCGTTGGTATCTGGTGTTTCAACACGAATATCGCCACAGGTTGGAAATTGTTCCTGCGCTTCAATCGCCGCTAAAATTGGCGAAATACGATCTTCTGTCGGTAAATCAGTTAATGCATCAGCCACCGCAATCATCTGACGAGCAAAGATCAACGCTTTAAAGTCGAGAAGTTTGATCAGCTTATCCGCATCACCTTCTTGGTAACACTCAAAAAGCACGTAACCCGATTGTTTTTTCACACGGGGAAAACCAAAAATTTCTAAGTTATTGGCTTTATCTTGGATTTCTCCTGCGCATTCTTTTTCAAAACCAGAACGGCAGTAAAGTAAAACGTGTTTCACAGTGTCACCTTATTTAATCGTAAAACGGATAGAGCAAAGATAATCCAGCCCAACATAAAAAACACACCGCCTAATGGGGTAATTGGGCCAAACCATTTTATTCCAGTTAAAGCCAGCGCATATAAGCTGCCACTAAAACAAAGGATGCCGATGATAAAGCAAATACCAGCATATACCACACCTTTACGCCCTTTCTCTGAGTATTCGTCTGACGAAGATGTAGAGTTAGGTGCAGTGATCATCAAAATAATCCCACACGTTAACAGCGCAAAAGTATGCCACGCTTGATATTGTACTCCAGTTTTAAATACACCGAGTAAATACTCAGGTAAGCGATGTGATAAACCATGAGCAGCAAAGGCGCCGAGTGCTACGGTAACTAGACCAGAAAACCCAGCAAAAGCGAGAATCTTCTGACCTCTACATTTTGAAATAGACATGATTTTTCTCCTATATCACTGAGTATGATTTTCAATAAAGGCCATCATTTTGCTAACCGCCAATGCTCGATTAGCTTGCTCAGTAAAGCCGGATTTTACTCTAGGCTTTAAGCTATGATCGCCATCGGGAATAAAGTCGACATGAATGGAATCAGAAAAAGCAAATGACTGACATTCCTCTTTAGTGCCAAAAGTATCGCGTTCACCTTGTAAAATTAACGTTGGTTTAGTGATATTGACTAAATGTTCGCCTTTATAGTTCTCAGGCTTACCCGGCGGATGAAAAGGAAAACCTAAACACATCACCCCAGTTACTAATGGATGCTCTGATAAATGACTGGCCATCCGCCCGCCCATCGACTTACCTGCCAAAAATAAATACTGCCCTTCGCGGTGAAAAGTGTTAATTTTTTCTTCAAAATCTGCTAATAATTTTGGAGCACGATCAGGCGGCCTTTTTTTACCATTTTGCGCGCGAATCACCATATAAGGGAAATTAAATCGAACGACCCTTACTCCGTGAGCCGCTAATCTTTCAGCTATGTCAGCCATAAACTCATGATCCATTCCTGCGCCAGCGCCATGGGCAAGTAATACTGTCACTACCGCCTTATCATCACCATCAATCATAATTTTATGTTGTTGTGACTCTAGATTCATGCTTTATCCTTAATACTACTGATAGTGCCAATTTCTTCACCGATTTCATCGAGTAGTTGATCTTGCTCACTAGCGGCTTTACTAAGCATCCAGTCTCGGAACGTTGCCACGCGTCCAACATCAGCTTGCTTAACATCACACACCACATAGAAAGCATTTTTACTGATCAAAACTTCATCAAATGGCTGTACTAAACGACCGGAATCTAAATCTGGTTGAGCAAGAACATTATTCACTAGCGCAATGCCTTGGCCATGCATTGCTGCTTGGATCACCATGGTTGAGTGACTAAATATTGGACCGTGATTAACGTTAACGCCTTCAATATTATGCTCTTTAGTAAACTGCTTCCAATACTTACGCGAGCTATCGTGCAGCAAGGTATGGTTTTTTATGTCGGCTAAACAATTTAATGGCTTACTACCGAGTAACAGTTGTGGCGAACAAACTGGAATCAAACACTCTAAATACAGTTTATCCGCACGCACACCCGGCCAATTGCCACGACCATAATAGATCGCTACATCAACATCGTCGGAAAGCAACCCTTCATCCATATCAACCGCTTTGATCCGCACATCGATATCGGGCTCTTGAGCGTTAAAGTCGGCTAAACGTGGGACTAACCATTGAATAGCAAAACTAGGTGTTAAACTAATAGTTAATGCGCCCTTTTCACTGCGCTCTAACACCTTATCGGTAGCATCAGAAATTGAAGTAAAAATATCTTTGATATCTAAAAAGTAACTCTGCCCTTCTTCTGTCAGCAATAAAGATCGATTACGACGTCGGAATAGCTTGATACCTAAAAATTCTTCTAATGCTTTTACTTGGTGGCTGACCGCCGCTTGTGTAACAAAAAGTTCTTCTGCCGCGCGAGTAAAGCTCAAATATCGAGCCGCGGCTTCAAACACACGTAATGAATTCAAAGGAGGTAAACGTCTAGCCATAAATCAAACCTTTATTTAGTAGTCAAATGACAGCATTGTTTTATACCTAAGTGACTTCAAGGTGTAGAATTCACTCGGGGATAACAAAATTATTACGCATTAATTTTTCTCATGTGAAGCATTATAAATTGTCCATTGCTGAAGTGCCATGAAAACTCTATATTTCATAACACATTAATGAGTTACAGCATTTATTCCAAACCTATAAATCTGTGATTAACTAATGCTAATGTTGTGTTTGCATTAACTCTGTTGAGTTTTATGACCAGTGGTAATACTCCCTCATTACCATTGATTCCTGATTATTTGATAGTGAATCAAATTTATACACAGTTAGATTTATTCTAACTGTGTTTTTTTTGTTCCTGAAAACCATCAAATAAATGTGATTGATATAAAAAAACGTCGACTAAAAAGCCGACGTTTTTCTTTATTCTATCCTCCTTAGTTAAGGACGATAGACTTTAACATTGTCATAACCTAAATCTTTGAGGTACAAGGCTTGCAAACGGCTCATCACACCACGGTCACAGTACAATAAGTATTGCTTACTCTGATCAAGGTCGCCAAACTGAGTTGCTAACTTATAGAAAGGTAGGTGTTTAATCTCAACACCATCAATTTCTAATGGATTCATATCCTCTTCATCCGGGCTACGAACATCAAGAACGACCGCTTGCTCGGAAATTTCAGCGACTTGCTCTACTTCCGGCGCTTGCTCTTGGCTTTCCGTTTCAATATCACGGATATCCATCACGCGGGCATTGGCAACCACTTGCTCAAGAATATCGAAGTTGAAGTTCAATTCTTCTTTTTCTAGTTTTGCTTTAACTGCTTTCACCGTTGGCTTTTTAGAGATAACACCACAGTATTCTGGCATCACTTTAGCAAAATCTTCGGTGCCGATTTGACGAGCAACATTGATAATATCTTCTTTATCCCAGTTAATCAGAGGGCGAAGAATCAAAGTATCCGTCACATTATCAATCAAACGCAGGTTAGTTAGCGTCTGACTTGATACTTGACCTAATGCCTCACCAGTCACTAATGCTTCAATACCGAACTTCTCAGCAACCATACCACCTGCACGCATAAACATACGCTTAAGTACTACCCCCATCTGGCCGTCATCAATATTTTCTAGAATTTCAGCCACTACTGGCTCAAAATCTACCGCGATGAACTTCACTTTGGCTGAAGAACCATATTTCTTCCATAAGAAGTGTGCTACTTGCTTCACGCCGATTTCGTGCGCAGGACCACCTAAATTGAAAAAACAGTAATGGGTTTTTGAACCCCGTTTGATATGTAGGTAACTGGAAACGCCTGAATCAAAACCACCAGAGATTAAGCTCAATACATCTTCTTGAGTACCAAGAGGGAACCCTCCTAAACCTTTATGGCGAGCGATCACTTGGTTCAGCTTATCATTGGCGATTTCTAAATTGACGGTCACTTCTGGCTTAGTCAATTTCACACGAGCAGATTCAACCGCTTGGTTTAAACCACCACCAACATAACGTTCAACTTCAATCGAAGTAAAATCATGCTGACCACGGCGCTTAACACGCACGACAAAGGTTTTTCCTTCAATAAGTTCGCGGCTTTGTTCTAGCGCTTGCTCATAGATATTGTGTAAGTCGGTAAACTCAGACTGCAACACTTCAAGCGAGTGATGAATACCGGGAGTATGAGTGATAATTTCAAGTACTTTATCGTAATATTCATCGCTATTGGCAGCGATTTCAATGTGATCACGACGGTTTAATACCGCTACAGATTCTGTTTCACGCTGGATTATATTGCGAAGATTACGCTCCAGTGTGCGAGTGAAACGCTTACGAACCGAGTCACTTTTAACAAAAATTTCTGGATGGGGTTTTACAATAAACTTCATATCATGATTCACTTTTTATCGGATTATTCGACATTATGGTTAAATTCAATTCAGATAACGCCAAAACTAAGGCGCAAAATTATACACGACAATTCATCTAGGCGGAATGTATTTCCTATCTAGCCTCTCTAGGCCACAATTTCCTGCCAATTTTAGGATAAAAAGCAGATTAACCCTTGTTTCACCTCTGCTAGGTCAAATACAATTAGCCCTTTCCAAATCCTCTATATAAGCAGAATCCACATGGCGAGCAAAAAACCTGAAAATATGAGCTTTGAAGCGTCATTAACCGAGCTAGATGCCTTGGTTAATCAACTTGAAAATGGCGATTTAAATTTGGAAGACGCATTAAAGAAATTTGAACGTGGTATTGCCCTTGCTCGTTCTAGCCAAACCAAATTAACCGAAGCTGAGCAACGCGTTGAGATTTTGCTAAAAGATGACGATGAGTCAGAACTGATCCCCTTTGACCCTGAAAGTGACATTTAATATGAACATTTCACTGGCTGACTACCAAGCACGAAATAACCTGCAGCTAAACTTATGGTTAGATAGTATTCCGCATCAAAATCAAACGCTGACTAAAGCTATGCGCTATGGCTTACTGCTTGGCGGTAAACGTGCTCGTCCGTATTTGGTTTATATCACAGGACAAATGTTTGGCTTAACTTTAGAGCAATTAGATACACCAGCATCAGCTATAGAATGTATTCATGCTTATTCATTGATCCATGATGATTTACCCGCCATGGATAATGATGAACTGCGTCGTGGACAGCCAACTTGCCATATAGAATTTGATGAAGCGACCGCGATCTTAACTGGCGATGCGTTACAAACTCTTGCATTTACTATTCTAACAGAAGGTTCTTTAGCTACAGTCAGTGAGCCCCAACGTATTCAGTTAATCAAAGAACTGGCCAATGCTTCAGGTTCACTAGGCATGTGCATGGGTCAGTCTCTCGATCTTGAAGCAGAAAATCGCCTAGTCTCTATTGGAGAATTAGAAGAGATCCACAGAAACAAAACCGGCGCTCTGATTAAATGTGCAATCCGTATGGGGGCATTTTGCGCTGGACAAAAAGGCATTGAAGTTATGCCGCATCTAGACCGTTATGCAGAAGCAGTCGGGCTTGCTTTCCAAGTTCAAGATGACATCCTAGATATTATTAGCGACACCGAAACCTTAGGAAAACCTCAAGGTTCCGATCAAAATTTAAATAAAAGTACTTATCCTGCTCTGCTAGGATTAGAGGGAGCCCAGCAAAAAGCGCAAGACTTGTTACAAGAAGCGCTTCAAGCACTACAGGCTGTACCTTACAATACTCAGTCACTCGAAGAGTTCGCTCGATACGCCGTCGAACGCAGCCATTAAAATACTCTAATTAAGCGCTAAAATTTTATGACTCTTGATATATCAAAGTATCCAACACTTGCACTTGCCAATACACCTGATGAGTTGCGTACCTTACCAAAAGAAAGCTTATCGCCGCTATGTGATGAGTTACGTACTTATTTGCTCAATTCAGTAAGCCAATCCAGTGGCCATCTCGCATCCGGCCTCGGCACAGTTGAGCTGACTGTCGCGCTTCACTATGTTTATAACACCCCATTTGATCAACTGGTCTGGGATGTGGGCCACCAAGCCTACCCTCATAAAATTTTAACCGGTCGTCGTGAGCGCATGCCGACTATCCGTCAAAAAGATGGCTTACATCCTTTCCCATGGCGCGGTGAAAGTGAATATGACACGCTTTCGGTAGGTCACTCTTCTACTTCAATCAGTGCCGCGTTAGGTATGGCGATCAGCGCGCAGAAAGAAGGTAAAGATCGTAAAGTGGTGAGCGTGATTGGTGATGGTGCGATTACCGCAGGTATGGCATTTGAAGCAATGAACCACGCCGGTGATGTGCACGCTGATATGCTAGTGATCTTAAATGATAACGAAATGTCGATTTCTGAAAACGTTGGCGCACTTAACAATCATTTAGCTCAACTGCTTACTGGCAACTTCTACACGTCCATCCGTGAAGGTGGTAAGAAAGTACTATCAAATGTACCGCCAATTAAAGAGCTGGTACGTAGAACGGAAGAACATCTAAAAGGCATGGTCGTTCCTGGAACTATGTTCGAAGAGCTTGGCTTTAACTACATTGGTCCAATCGATGGTCATGACGTTAAAGAGCTGGTCAAAACATTAAAGAACATGCGCGGCTTAAAAGGCCCCCAGTTTTTGCATGTGATGACCAAAAAAGGTAAAGGCTATGAGCCAGCGGAAAAAGATCCTATTGGTTATCACGGCGTACCTAAATTCAACCCAGAAGAAAGCTCACTGCCGAAAAGCAGCGGTGGCAAGCCCACTTTCTCTAAAATTTTCGGCGACTTCCTGTGTGATATGGCCGCGCAAGATCCTAAGCTCATGGCAATCACACCCGCGATGCGCGAAGGCTCTGGCATGGTGCGTTTTTCCAAAGAATTCCCACAACAATATTTTGATGTGGCGATTGCGGAGCAACATGCTGTCACGCTTGCGTCAGGTATGGCGATTGCTGGTCAACACCCAATTGTGGCGATCTACTCAACTTTCCTACAACGTGGTTACGATCAACTGATCCACGATGTGGCAATCATGGATTTACCTGTGATGTTTGCCATTGACCGTGCCGGATTAGTTGGCGCAGATGGTCAAACTCACCAAGGTGCCTTTGATTTAAGCTTTATGCGCTGCATTCCAAACATGGTGATCATGGCGCCAAGTGATGAAAACGAATGTCGCCAAATGCTCTATACTGGTCATAAACACCAAGGTCCAAGTGCAGTGCGTTATCCTCGTGGTTCAGGTTGTGGTGCAGACATTCAAACTGACATGACAGAACTTGAAATAGGTAAAGGTCGTATCGTCAAAGAAAGCTCAGCTAAGAAAGTGGCGATTTTATCTTTCGGTACCTTCTTACCAGAAGCATTAAAAGCGGCCGAAAGCCTAGATGCTACTGTTGCGGATATGCGCTTTGTTAAGCCACTCGATGAAGGATTAGTGCTAAAACTCGCAGCAGAACATGACGTATTGGTTACTCTAGAAGAGAACGTGATTGCCGGCGGTGCAGGCTCTGGTGTGATTGAGCTTCTCATGCAACACAAGCAAATTAAGCCTGTGCTGCAACTAGGTTTGCCTGATCGCTTTGTTCAGCAAGGCACCCAAGATGAGCTGTATCAAGAGCTTGGTTTGAATGCGGTAGGTATTGAAAAGCAGATAAAGGCTTATTTAGGTTAAATTAAAGAAGTGATAAACAAGTGGCACGATAGTTTTCTCTATCAGGCCACTTTTTATTTAAATTGTTGCCTTGTTTAATTAAAACTTCGGCGAATCAAAGTTATTCGGCTCATCGGTGTAAACCGCGACATTCGACTTTTCTACTAAACCGGTTTCTGCCACACATTGTTGTTGGAAGAAGTCAGCAATTTCTTGACGTTGGCAATGAGCTTCAAACGCTTCGTTGCTTGCCCAGATTTCATGGAAAGCAATTGGGTAGCTTTCACCGCCGGCAAATGGGCTGGTACGGTGACGAGTCACGACATATTGCAAGCAACCATCTTCGCGTAGAGTATTTGGCTCTAACGCTTGCAGCACGGCAAACAACTCATCTAGCTTGCCTTCTTTTGGTTGAAACTGCGCAACACAATATACTTTCTTAGACATCTTACTTCCCTTAATAATCGTTATAAATACAAAACCACTAACCATAAACTGATCGCTGCAAAAACTCCCGCCAGCACATCATCAATCATGATGCCAAAGCCACCATGGACATGACGATCGAGTAAACTAATCGGCCACGGCTTCACCATGTCAAAAATTCGAAATAACACAAAGCCAATCAGCAAGGTTTGCCAATCATAATGCGGTAATCCCAGCAAAGGCACTACGCTCATGGTGATCCAAAAACCGACGAACTCATCCCACACGATTGCGCCATGATCATGAACTTGCATATCATCAGAGGTTTTCTGGCAAATGGTTATGCCAACTAAAGCGGAGATGACGACCACGATACCGTAAGCGAACGGCGGCAATTGAACCAATAATAAATAAAATGGAATAGAAGCTAAGGTTCCCATGGTTCCTGGAACAATTTTGGATAAACCACTACCAAAGCCCACGGCTAATAGATGCCATGGATTAGATAACTTAATACGGTCGATAGGGTTTATCTTATCTGGTATGTGCGACATGTTGCACCTTATTTTGTTGTAATTTTAATAGAACGATTAACTAAAATGGTTAAAGCCTTGAACCTGTTTGGCAGGATCATCATCCGATAACGCTACTCCATTTCTCACTAGGGTGATAGCACAAAGCGTAGTTTCAGCGTGTGCGATAATTCGACCGATGCAAGTTAACTGACAACCGGCTTTATCTGCAATGTCATTTAACGCCGCTTTATTTTCAGAAGCGACAGTAAAGCACAGCTCATATTCTTCACCACTCTTTAATGCAGCCAGTTGTGCTTTCGACTTATCGCCATAAAACTCAGTAGCTTGCTGTGTGATAGGTAGACTCGCAATATCAAGTTGAGCACTCACCTTAGAGCGATTTAAAACGTGCTTAAGATCTGACATCAATCCATCAGAAATATCAATACAACTCGTGGCATGGTTGCGCAGTAGTTCAGCGAGCTTAATTCGAGATTGCGCATAAAAGTGACGTGATACTAATTCTTTTGCATGAGTCTTACTCGCATCATCAGGGTTGAGAATAACACTTAAACCCGCCTGACTGTCACCTAGATTACCACTCACAAAAATCCAATCGCCTACTTGAGCGCCACTGCGTGTCAATGCTTGGCCTTTCGGCACTAAACCTTGAATAGTAAAAGAAATACTCAATGGACCTTTGGTAGTATCTCCGCCAATCAATTGTAAATTATGCGCATCCGCCAGCTCGAACATGGCGTCACAAAAAGGTGCTAACCAAGCTTCATCAATTTCCGGCAAACTGATCGCCATGGAAAACCAAGCGGGCGTCGCTCCCATTGCGGCCAAATCACTAATATTGGACATTAATGCTTTATAAGCAACAGCAGCTGGATCAGCATTGGATAAAAAATGCGTCCCTAATACCACCGTATCGGTACTAATCGCGATCTGATAACCATCGGGCGGTGACACCAATGCACAATCATCACCTAATGCTAAATCAACATCTTTTCGATTCGCTTGACGATATGAAAAATATTTATCAATAAGATTAAATTCACCTGGCATGGAGTCACTCTATACAGAACATAAAAAACTGATTATACAAAAAAGGCCAGCACTTGGCTGACCTTTGGTAATAATTCAGAAAATTACTTTTTACGAACGTGCGGTGCAGCCTTATCAAGCACACCGTTGATGAACTTATGACTATCTTCTGCGGCAAAGACTTTTGCAAGCTCAATTGCTTCGTTGATAACCACTTTGTATGGCACATCATCACGTTTCGTCATTTCATACATTGCAAGTCGAAGTAACGCTAACTCCATCATATCCAAATCTTGCATTGGACGAGAAAGATACGGGCGTAACTTGCTGTCTAATTCCATGTTTGTGTTCACGACACCTGACAGTAAGTCTTGAAAATAAGCAACATCTGTTTCTGGTGCTTTTAAGCTAGGTTCACCAGCATGATGCTCTTCTTCATCATACTTTTCACTGGTTAAAAACTGATGTTCAATAGTTGCCACATTTTCTTTAGTGACTTGCCAAGAATAAATCGCTTGTAGTGCGAATTGACGTGCATTACGACGTGCGGCTGGTTTCACGCGAGCCCCCATTAGGAATTAGATTGCAAAAAATTAGTTAATTTCATTTAGAACGTTGATCATCTCAAGTGCGCTAAGAGCAGCTTCTTGCCCTTTGTTACCAGCCTTGGTGCCTGCGCGTTCAATCGCTTGATCGATTGTATCAACAGTCAATACGCCAAATGCTACTGGAAGACTATATTCCAAAGACACTTGAGCTAAACCTTTATTACACTCACTACATACATAATCAAAGTGTGGCGTGCCACCGCGGATAACCGTACCAAGTGAAACAATCGCATCGAACTTACCAGTTTTGGCTACACGTTGTGCAACAAGTGGTAATTCAACTGCTCCTGGGCAACGAACAACGGTAATGTTGTCATCGCTTACTTGGCCATGACGCTTCAATGTGTCAATCGCACCTGAAAGTAAACTTTCGTTAATAAAGCTGTTAAAACGAGAAATAACGATAGCAATTTTTGCATTCGGAGCGGCAAAAGCACCTTCGATTACTTTCATAAGTTATCCTTTAACTATTTTCTAGAGAGTGAGAATCGGCGGATTCTACCATAAATTTGTGAGCGATATCTATTGGTAATTCGTTTCTCGTTGCTCGGAAGCTCGTGACTCGAATAAAAGTTTTTTCAAGCAACGAGTAACGAGATTCCGAAAAACGTTATTCCGTTACATAATCCACAACATTCAAACCGAAACCTGATAGTGCGTGGTAACGTTTATCCGATGACGATAACAAGCGCATATCTTTTACGCCTAAATCCGCAAGGATCTGAGAGCCTACCCCTACACGGCGTGACGTGCCTTGCTTTTTCGCCATCACTGGCGCAGTGGCATTATCTTGTTGCTCGAATACTTTGACTTTATGAACGATTGATTCTGCGGTTTCTTCTTTGCCTAGAATAACTAACACACCGCCTTCTTGGTTAATGCGCTTCATTGCCGCATCCAGAGACCAACTACGATCACTTGAACGATTAGAATGCAATAAATCTGTGAATGTATCTTGCAGGTGAACACGAACTAAACAAGCATTATCGATCACATTACCTTTACGTAACGCATAGTGAATTTGGTTATCAATCGTGTCGCGGTAAGTCACTAGATCAAACTCACCAAACTCTGTCGGTAATTTACATTCCGCCACACGTTCAATGGTCGTTTCTGTGTTGTTACGGTATTCAATTAAATCCGCGATAGTACCTAATTTAATGCCGTGTTTTTCAGCAAACACTTCTAAATCTGGACGACGTGCCATGGTGCCGTCATCATTTAAGATCTCCACAATAACAGAAGCTGGTTCTAAGCCTGCTAGGCGCGCTAAGTCACAACCTGCTTCAGTATGCCCTGCTCGGGTTAACACGCCACCATCTTGTGCCGCTAGCGGGAAAATGTGACCCGGTTGTACTAGGTCTGCTGCTTTAGCATTTTTAGCCACCGCAGCTTGAACGGTTACTGCGCGATCCGCTGCTGAAATACCGGTTGTTACGCCTTCTGCTGCTTCAATTGATACAGTAAAATTAGTCGTGTACTGAGCATTATTATCTTGCACCATTGGCGGTAAGCCTAGGTTATGACAACGCTCTTTTGTCAGGGTAAGACAGATTAAACCACGACCATGAGTGGCCATAAAGTTAATTGCTTCTGGCGTGATATGTTCTGCAGCAATAATAAGATCGCCTTCGTTTTCACGATCTTCATCATCCATCAAGATAACCATCTTGCCTAAACGTATATCATCAATAATTTCTTTTGAACTGCTAATTGGCATATTGAATTCCTAACTATTCTGCTGATGCTGACTTGGCTACCAATAACCCGAAAATAAAGTTAAATTAAATAAGGTTAAGCAAAACCATTTTTTTGCAATAAGTCCATGGTAACGCGAGAAACTGGCGTCTCTTCTTCCGCTTTACCGGTAATTAATCGTTCTAAATAACGGGCGATCACATCGACTTCTAAATTGACTTTTCGTCCAACCACAAAGCTATTAACCGTTGTTTCTTGTGAAGTATGCGGAACAATTGTGATTTTAAAGGCATTTTTACGCACATCATTGACGGTTAAACTAATGCCATCAATGGTGACAGAGCCTTTCTCGGCAATGTAACGAGCGAGATGGCTTGGTACTTCAATCCAATATTCCATCGCACGGCCTACGGGTTGGCGATCGACAATCACCCCCACATCATCGACATGACCAGAAACAATATGTCCACCAAAACGGGTCGAAGGTAACATGGCTTTTTCTAAGTTAACTGCTTCGCCCACTTGATATTGTGAAAAACCCGTGCGTTTTAAGGTTTCTAATGATAAATCAGCGCTATAACTACGTTGATCAAACTCTACTACCGTCAGGCAAACACCATTAGTTGCGATACTATCACCTAGGTGTACATCCGACATATCAAGCTGACCTGCATCAACCTTAATAGTGACATCTTCACCTTTAGGGGTGATCGCTAAGATAGTACCGACCGCTTCAACAATTCCTGTAAACATAACGTCTCTTTCTCATTAAATTCTATTTTTGCTTGATGGTTGCAGTTAAGCGAATATCACTGCCTACCATGCGCACATCTTGAATATCAAGTTCGATCACATCGCTCATTGAGCTTAGGCCACATAGTTGAGTTAAACCACGACCATCGGTGCCCATCAATTTTGGTGCAAGATAAACAATCAATTCATCAACACAATTTTGCTCGATTAAACTCGCGGCTAACTGCGCGCCAGCTTCGACCCATATATGGTTAATATTATGTTCATCAGCAAGTTGCTTTAATACACTTGGTAAATCAAATTGTTGACCAACCACCTTAGCGGCTACCGATTGTTGGCTAGACTTTAAGGAATGTGGCGCTTCACCATCTGAATCATGCACAGTTAGAATCTCACCTTGTTGCTGCCATAATTTTAAATCGGCATATTCATAGCCTTGCAACTTAGCTTGTCGATCGAGCACAACTCGTACAGGCTGACGCAACGAATCTTGTTGATAAACCGCTTGAATTGACTCAGGAAGATCTTGCCAGCGAACATTGAGCGATGCGTTATCATCCACCACCGTTTTAGCGGTAGACAGAATTGCACCAGCTTTGGCTCGGTAAGCTTGTACATCTTGACGTGCTTTCTGGCCGGTAATCCATTGGCTATTGCCATTCGCCAGTGCAGTTTTACCATCAAGGCTGGCGGCCAATTTAAGTTGCACAAATGGCATCCCGGTTTTCATTCGTTTAATAAAACCAGGATTAAGATTAATGGCATCTTGCTCAAGCAAACCGACATCCACTTGAATGCCAGCTTCACGCAACATTTTAATCCCTCGACCTGCCACTTGCGGATTAGGATCTTGCATTGCACACACTACCCGAGCCACTTGGGCTTTAATTAATGCTTCTGCGCAAGGTGGTGTACGACCATAATGAGAACAAGGCTCTAAAGTTACATAGGCGGTTGCACCAGTGGCTTGTTCAGCAGCTTGACGCAAGGCATGAACTTCCGCATGAGGTTGCCCTGCTTTAAGATGTGCGCCTTGCCCAATCAGCGTCTGATCTTTAGTGATTACACAACCAACGTTAGGATTTGGCGCAGTAGTATAAACCCCTTGATTTGCCAAGGCGATCGCTTGAGTCATCATTTGATAATCAAAGGCAGAAAACACAGCTTGAGTCATAACTTTATTCCAATATCTGAAGGCAAAACGATTAATCTTCTAAGCGTGCGATCTCTTCGCCAAATTCGCGGATATCTTCAAAACTACGGTAAACCGAAGCAAAGCGAATATAGGCAACTTTATCGAGAGTTTTAAGTTGTTCCATCACTAAGTTGCCAATCATTTCACTCGGTACTTCACGTTCACCGGTAGCGCGCAATTTTGATTTAATGGTACTGATCGATAATTCAATAGCATCGGCACTGACTGGACGTTTTTCCAGCGAACGTTGAATACCACCAATCATTTTATCTTCATCAAAAGGTTCACGATTACCATTAGTTTTTATCACCTTAGGCATCACTAATTCTGCGCTTTCAAAAGTAGTAAAACGCTCACTACAAGCAAGACATTGGCGACGACGGCGTACTTGATGACCATCGGCAACTAAGCGCGAATCAATTACTTTGGTATCATTTTCAGAACAAAATGGGCAGTGCATCCTCTCTCCCTCGAGTCAGAGTAATGTTTATATTCATTATTATTGCTTTAGTTTATCCGAAATCACTAGGCTTAGCGACTATACCGCGAGGGTCGGTTCATCATTATCGAATAAATTTCCCCCTAAGTTGAGCAAAGTTAACGATAAGGTTACAATTACGTATACCCAAGTGAACTCAAGATGCAAAATTCAGAGCTATCATCCAGACCTTTAGGCAAGAAAGATTGGCGAAGGAATGTAAGCAACGCGGTCTATCTCTTATAAAAAGAAGAGGTTTGGATGACGCTCCCGAAGGGCAAGTTAAAACAAGCGTTATGCGGCGTTAAATTGAACAAAGATAGAATAACTATGATTATATTCCATTTGCCTTGCCTATAGCTTGTTTTATTCTTGCTGAAACTTGCATCTTGAGGTTACTTGGGTATAACAGTTTCAGTGATTGCCTAGCTCCTATTGTATGCGCTCACAATCATTCACATTTTGATCCGGTTATTATCTCCACGGATAAATATAGGAAGTAACAATATGAAATATGTAGGATTAGCAGGGTTGCTAGTATTGGCCTTATCAGGTTGTTCAAGCACCACACAAGAAGATAACTACTTAGATGCATCTTTTGAACTATGTAACACTGAAGTGAAAATATTCTCTACTAGTGATGATGGTAAAGTTCGTATCGTTTGTGCTGACGGCTCTAAGTTTGCAATGGACAACGCGAAAACTTTAGACACCATGCGTAATCTAAATGCTTCTTACTGTTCAGGTGAAGGTCTAGGCCAATTTAACGAAAGCTCTCGTTACTACATGTTCAAATGTAAGTCTGGCTCGATGATCAGCATTAACAAAAACGACTAAATTCAGTTTCGAGTTTCGAGTTTCGAGTTTCGAGTTTCGAGTTTCGAGTTTCGAGTTTCGAGTTTCGAGTTTCGAGTTTCGAGAAAATTTTAAAGCCTCAGTTTGAATGTTCAAACTGAGGCTTTTTTATTTAGCACGCATTGAATGTAGATCCTCGATATCGCTTAGGCTCCTCAAAGATGACAGGTATAGGAACTAGGAACTAGGAACTAGAGACAATAAAGCTATATTATTCTTTTAAAAAACAAAACCCAGCCATGTCTGACTGGGTTTTTATCTTTTTCGAGCAGCGAAGCGCTCTAGATTCGAGTCACGATGTTCGGCTCTTACCTGACGCCGCTATAAACTGTTTTACCACTAAATATATTTCAAAATAAAAAGAGCTAGTTCAAGAAAGAGGCACGGAGTTTACGCTAGTAAATGAGTACCTCTGACGCAGAAATCGCTCTTTTTTATGAAGAAATATTATGCGTAAACTGGTTTACGTTTACAGATTTCTAATACTTTTGCTTTCGTTGCTTCAATCACAGACTCATCACCCATGTTATCTAGAATGTCACACATCCAGCCAGCTAGATTCTTCGCGTCTTCTTCTGTAAAGCCACGACGAGTGATTGATGGAGAACCGACACGGATACCAGAAGTCACAAATGGGCTACGTGGATCGTTTGGTACTGAGTTTTTGTTTACCGTGATATTAGCTGAACCTAGAGCCGCATCGGCTTCTTTACCAGTAATGTCTTTGTCGATTAGATCAACAAGGAATAAATGGTTTTCTGTTGAACCAGAAACGATGTTGTAACCGCGAGCGATAAACTCAGCAACCATCGCTTTAGCATTCGCAACAACGCGCGCTTGGTATTCTTTAAACTCAGGCTCCAGTGCTTCTTTAAAAGCAACCGCTTTTGCTGCGATTACGTGCATTAGAGGACCACCTTGACCACCAGGGAATACCGCTGAGTTTAGTTTCTTATAAAGCTCTTCACCTTCATTAGAAAGAATTAAACCACCACGTGGGCCAGCAAGCGTTTTATGAGTAGTTGTCGTCACTACGTGAGCATGAGGTACTGGATTCGGATAAACACCAGCAGCAATCAAACCTGCAACGTGCGCCATATCAACGAATAAGTAAGCACCAACTTTGTCTGCAATTTCACGCATACGTGCCCAATCACATACTTGAGAGTAGGCTGAGAAACCACCGATGATCATCTTAGGCTTGTGCTCAACCGCTAACGCTTCCATTTCTTCGTAGTTGATTTGGCCCGCTTCATCAATACCATAAGGAATGATGTTATAAAGCTTGCCAGAGAAGTTTACTGGAGAACCGTGCGTTAAGTGGCCACCGTGTGCTAGGCTCATACCTAATACGGTATCGCCAGCATTTAGTAGTGCCATATAAACGGCGTTATTCGCTTGAGAACCAGAGTGAGGCTGTACGTTTGCATATTCTGCGCCGAATAATTCACAAGCACGTTCAATAGCAAGAGTTTCTACTTTATCAACGTACTCACAACCACCGTAATAACGCTTACCTGGGTAACCTTCTGCGTATTTATTGGTTAGCTGAGAACCTTGGGCTTCCATTACACGTGGGCTAGTGTAGTTTTCTGAAGCGATAAGCTCAATGTGCTCTTCTTGACGAAGAGTTTCTTCCTGAATTGCGGTAAAAAGATCCGCATCGTAATCCGCAATGTTCATATCACGCTTAAGCATTTGTATCTCCTGGTTCAGATTATCTGAAAGTCCTAAAAAACCCGAAAGGTCCATAAAAACGGTAAGTTTCGTAAAAATACAGTCAACGACACAAAGCAAACGTTTTCGTTGCTGTTTTTGATGGGTAGTATTCTACCTAATTTGCTCCATATCAGAAAGTAGCAATCTCAACTTTCTGTATGCAAAAGCTTAACATTTAGGTTGAAGAAAAGTAATGGTGAACAGATTTCCATCATTTTCCTTTCATAGTGTACAGTGCTCATAATGAGTTTACATTTTCGTAAACATTCAAATACAATCCCTTAACCTTAATTTTCCCCCATAACTACCATAATTACACTTCATTCATTACTATTTTGTTAATTATGGACAAAAAAACTATTTCAATGATGGAAAAACACACAAAACGAGAAGATGGGATTGCACTATTAGTCGGCAGTTTTTTAGTAGCATTAGGGGTGTATTTCCTATCCTCAGCACAACTCATCACTGGTGGCACAACAGGATTGGCGCTATTACTGAGCCAGCTTTCCACTTTATCCTTTGGCACCCTATATTTTTTTATTAACCTACCCTTTTATGCTTTAGCTTGGCTACGCTTTGGCAAAGCCTTTGCGGTTAATAGTCTAATCTGTGGCGCATTAGTCGCTATTTTTGCCGATCAACTACATAATGTTATCGTTTTAAGCAAGATCAATGAGATTTTTAGTTCGGTAGCCGGTGGCTTATTAATTGGTATTGGCATGCTGATCTTATTTCGTCATCGTTCAAGCTTAGGTGGCTTTAATGTCATCTGTTTATTAATCCAAGATAAAACCGGAATTTCTGTTGGTAAAACTCAAATGTTGCTCGATTGCAGTATTGTGATTGCATCACTGTTTTTTGTATCTAGTTGGACTATTGCCCTTTCCGTACTCGGCGCGATGGTATTAAACATCACATTAGCAATGAACCATAAGCCAACTCGTTATACTGTTAGATACCAACAATAAATGAATCTAAACCAAAAACGACCTAAATCATAATGACAACAAGGGTTCAACGACCCTTTTTTAGTTTCATCATTTTTATTCTTTAACTTTAAAGCAATCCGTGAAGGTTTCATTATTTAAAGTAATGGTAGCTTCGTCACCTTTTTCCCAAAACGTTTGCATGCCATCAACTGAGACATATTTGCTTCCTGATGCTGACTTCACATTTATCAGTAAATAAGACCCCGAACGTTCAACCAACATGACTTGTTCTTGACCGAAGAATTCAACTAAGAAAGGCTTTTCAAACTTACCTTGCAACTCACTTTCTGACTGGTCAGTTCGACATTTATAAACAACACTCGTTACCTTAACCCCATCCACTAAAGTGGTTGTCGCGATATTATCTGAACTTGGTTGCTCTTCAACCGTGGTACAACCTGACAGTAATGCAATTGAAAGCACTGCAAATAAAAACGACTTACCGCATATCATAAATCACCATCCAATTAATTATATAAAAAGCACGAAACAGAGTGATGTGAATCTTCATCTTCCATCAAGATAGGTTGTTGCTGGCATTCTGGCATGACTTTAGGACAACGTGAAGCAAAGCGACAACCTTGAGGCCTATCGATCGGTGATGGAATATCCCCTTTTAATAACATTCGCTCACCAATACCTTGCTCTTCCAATCTAAGTTTGGCATTTCTGTATTTAGGGTGAGTAATTGGAATCGCGGATAACAAAGACTGAGTATAGGGATGTTTCGGATACTGATAAACCTTTTGCGCCTCGCCATACTCGACAATTTGGCCTAGGTACATCACAGCAATTTTATCGGATATATGACGAATTACCGATAAATCATGAGCGATAAAAATTAACGTCAGCTCCATTTCTTTTTGTAGCTCAAGCAGCAAATTGAGTATTTGCGCTTGAACTGAAACATCTAATGCAGACACTGACTCATCGCACACTACTAGTTTCGGCTTTAATGCAATCGCGCGTGCAATACCAATCCTTTGTTTCTGCCCACCAGAAAACTCATGAGGGTAACGCTCTGCCGCATCTGGCATTAAGCCGACTTTTACTAGTAATTCTGATACCCATTGTTTTCTTTCTGCTTCACTACCCAACTTATGAATCAAGAATGGTTCTTGCAAAATCATCCCTACAGTATGACGAGGGTTTAATGATTCCGTAGGATCTTGAAACACCATCTGCATTTCTTGGCGTAAAGAGCGCATTGCTTTGTTATCAAGCTGACAAATATCTTGACCTTCAAATAAAATTTGTCCGCTAGTCGGCTCATATAAACGCAACAAACTTCGGCCTAGGGTGCTTTTTCCGCAACCTGATTCCCCCACGATGCCCAAGGTTTCTCCCTTATTAACCACTAGAGAAACATCATCAACCGCATAAACGGTATGGCCTTTTTTCAGCAAGCCTTTTCCTGAATGAAAGTATTGCTTAAGATTTTTAATCCTAATTAATTCACTCATATTACTGACTCCTGACGCTTATCTTTAATGCGTAAATCAGACCAGAAGTGGCAGCTAATTTGGTGTTCAGCATTTTTCATTTCTAAAACAGGATCTTGCTGCAAGCATTTCTCTTGTTGATAAGGACAACGTGAGGCAAAACGACACCCCTCTGGCATGTTATTAAGATTGGGCACCGAGCCTTCAATAGTTGGCAAAATAGCTTTTGGAATCGACAGACTATTCGGCATAGAAACTAATAAGCCTTGCGTGTATGGATGACTTGGGTAATCGAACAATTCAAACACATCCGCTTGTTCAACCACTTTCCCGGCATACATCACCACCACTTGGTCGCAAATTTCGGCAACCACGCCCAAGTCATGGGTGATGAAGATAATCGACATACCGGTTTCTTGTTGCAGGGACTTCATCAAATCTAAAATTTGCGCCTGTACCGTCACATCGAGCGCCGTAGTCGGTTCATCACAAATCAACACGTCTGGTTTACACGCTAAGGCAATCGCAATCATTACACGCTGACGCATCCCGCCTGATAATTGATGCGGAAATTCCAACATGCGCTGTTTTGGTGAAGGAATACCGACTTTTTCTAGCATTTCGAGTGACAATTGATAACGCTGTTTTTTCTTTAATGTAGGTTGATGTAATTGATAGACTTCCATCAATTGCTTACCAATGGTATGAACGGGATTCAGCGCCGTCATAGGATCTTGAAATATCATTGAAATGGCATTGCCACGCATTTGATACATTTGTTCAGCAGGAAGTTTCGCTAAGTCATCAACCTTGTCTTGATGAGCGTATTCAATACTTCCCGAGACTATTTGACCAAAAGGTTTTGGTAGTAACCCCATTATCGACATTGCCGTAACACTTTTACCGCAACCAGACTCTCCGACTAGGCCGATGGTTTTTCCTTTTGGCACATGGAAAGTCACGCCATCAAGCACACGAACTTGACCATTATCGGTTTCAAATTCAGTGCATAAATCGGTAATGGTTAAAACTGGCTTTAGTGTCATTTGGCATCCATGATTAAACTTTGTTCGGTTCTCGTCGCTCGGCCGCTTCGCTAGTCGTTACTAAAAAAAGATAATATCCAAGCAACGTATCGATAAACGAGAAGTGAAACGCCCGAGATTCGAGTTACGAAAACACCTTCGGTTATCTAGGGTTTGCGACTAGAAGCCCAGCGCTCTCTTATCTATCTATATTTCTCATCAACAATCGTCACTTGCTCAAACGCTTTACCTGAATCCATCGCGTCTTTGGTTTCTTTTTTTGCGTCTTGATCGATCCAGAAAGTACCTAAACTGCCAACAAAACCTGAAGGATAAAATAACGCCTCGGTTTGTTTAGTCGCCATTTCTTTTGGTAACTTCATCCAACGCCAATATCCCTCACGCGCATAAGGAACGCTGTAGCCCGGGATCACCACTTTAGCCTCATCGATTTTCTGTTGTATTTGACGAGATAGTTGATGCTTATTGGTTAAATCAAATTCATTACGATAAAACTCAATTAACTTATCCAGTTCAGGTGAGCTGTAGTTAGTGAAGTTGTTGTTTTGCGGTTTATTGGCAAATTCAGAGGAGAAATACTGCCAGTACACCGGAATACGTGAGGCTGACATATCATGAAATGACAATTGATGTTTTTTCTCAAGCACATACTTAAACATGCTGGAACCATCGATCAGATTAAGCGTTAAGTCCAAACCGGCCAATTTGGCCTGCTCACGTAAATACGCAATGCGTGGAGTATGTGCTGGCGTGGCGTAGGTCACAGCAAAGCTCAGTCGCTGACCTTTATCATTTTGGCGGATACCATCTGGGCCAATTTGAGTAAAGCCGGCTTTTTCAAAGAACGAAGCCGCTAATTTAGGATCAAATTTAGGCGCGTTAATATCCGATTGGTCATACTCGCCATGCCCGCTGCCCATTGGGTTATTTTTACGCACATAATCATTACGCAGAATTTTATCCAACATGCCGTCATAATCCATAGCATGCATTAAGCCTTGACGTACATTAATATCATCTAACATTGGCATCGCGGTATTCAACCAAATACCTCCCGCCCCAACTGGCGCTTGATTAAATGCCCACGCTTTATGGATATAGCCTTTATCGTAGTTTTCGCCTACTGCTTTATCATGCCAAAGAGTAGGACGCACCAAAGCAAATGAATCTAGCTGCCCTTTTTCAAAATACTTAAATGCAATATCCGGGTCTCGAATCACTTTGATACTGATTTTTTCAACGTTAAAACGATGTTGATAGTACTTATTGCTGTAGCCCCACCAGTCTTTCACATGCTTAAAACTAACCGCTTTGCCTTTATCAATATCATCAATGTAATACGGGCCTACGGTTGGCGCAGGCTTGAAGTTATAACGACGAACAAAATCATCCGCAATGCCATCGCCATTTTCATCTTTACGAGGGTTCGCATAAAAATGGGCAGGAATCGGTGACAGGTTGACATAATCCATCAACTCATCGGGATTTCTTGGTTTACCGGAAACCACTGCGATAGTGTGATCATCATAGGCAATCACATTACTGACTTCCTTGGTGTAAAAGTCGTTGTACCAAGGCGCGACGATGTCTTTAGAGCGCATCATTTGCAGAATAAAAATGAAGTCTTTGGCAGTAACCGGCTTTCCATCACTCCATTTCGCTTTTGGATCAAGCTTGAAATAGACCGTTTTATGATCATCTGAAAATGCCCAAGAAGTGGCAATCGATGGTAGCCAATTATCAGTATTAGGATGCCTATCTAGCAGCGCCATCGTAGAACGAGTCCAAGAGGCAAAACCACCATTAGCATCAGGGCCGACGGTGCGGAAAGTTTGCGGAAAACTCGCTATGTAAGTGTGATAAATACCACCAAATTTAGCTTCAGGTGAGGCAAAAATAGGATCGTTATGATTGGTCTGCCAATCTAAGTTATCGGGCAATTGAGCAGCATGAGCGAAACTACTGGAAAACGCCACAGTTAATGATACTCCACACAACCATAATAAGCGTAATTTAGTCGGTATTATCATTGTTTTTCCTTAAACATTTATACCCAGGTAACTTCAAGATTCAGAAATACTTTGGGGATATTATATTTTACACATACTTAGTAAAGCGTTTAGGATCAAAGGCTTCACGAATGGCTTCACCAATAAATGTCACCATAATCAATACGGATACAATTGCCGTCACCACAGAAATCGCAATCCAAGGTGCATCGAGATTAGACTTACCTTGCTGCAACAATTCCCCCCAACTCGGTGTCGGAGGCATCAAGCCTAGCCCTAAGTAATCTAATGCGGTTAATGCTGTGATATTAGCGACGATGGTAAAAGGTGCCAACGTGACTATCATCACCATAGTATTGGGCAAAATATGATGAAATAAAATTCGCCAATTTGAGGCACCTAATGCTTTCGCAGCCAGCGTATATTCCCGCGCCTTTTCTTTATACGTCATGGTTCGCATGTACCAAGTCATGCCCATCCAACCAAACAATACATTGATAAAGGTAAATAGCATAAAGCTGGGTTGCATAATGGAGACTAAGATCATAATCACATACAAAAACGGCACCATGGACCAAATCTCGATAAACCGCTGAAACAAAAGGTCAAACTTACCGCCCAAAAATCCCATCACACAACCAACGGTGACGCCAATCGCATACGAAACCGCCATAGTTAACAGCGCAAAGCCCATGGCAATTCTAAAACCATATAACAGGCGAGCGAGAATATCCCGTCCTATAGTATCGGTTCCTAAATAACCTGAGCTGCGGATAAGAAATGAACTAAATGCCCAAGTCGCGATCAGATCGTTTATCTAGAACTATCAATCGCAAGGACTTGGGCATGATTAATTTAGAAGCTATTTACACTGATGTC
>NZ_JBHGNY010000015.1:0-80071 GCF_053544035.1 Vibrio sp. E150_018
CCATAATTTCAAACAAACCAGTTATCATTTTTTGTTCTTTTGATGTAAGCGCTTTGTTTTTATAATCCCCAGCATTTAAATCCCAAATCAAAATAGCATCAACATAATCCATCAAAGGTTGATAATAATAATTCTCCGCAAACCGAATCACTTCTTTGATGTAGTGCTGACGAGTTTCTTTTGAAAAATTCAATTGATAGTAATTACCATTAGCCAATTGATTTTCTGTGATCACTGGGACCAGTTTTCCATCTTGGGTTAACTTTTTTAATAAAAAATATTGCGCCCGCAAATCTCCCTGCTTTGCTTGTTGTTTGAACATATCAATCGCTTTAATCAGGTTTTCTTGTGTACAAACTTTTTCTCCAAAATATAGAAGACATCCCTCAGAGTCTGGAGACAATTCAAACTGCGCATAAGCATTTCCAGCTTTTGCTGCCTCTTGATATAACCGAATAGATTTTGGAATAGATTTTACACTTGCCATGTAAATCATTTTGGAATACCAAAACTGTGCTTCTGGATCTTTGTTGTCTAAAAGAGGTTCCAAGTATTTATAGGCTTCTTTATTATTCCCATGTTGAATATTCACCAAAATATCGTACAGCTTATCTCCCGGTTTCACGGTACTGGAAATGTATGGGTCATCCGATTTTTTATTAATATTGGCATCAATAAATGGCTGAAAAAGCGCAATATCGTCTTCAGGGTTTGGCGTGTAGTCATTACAGCCCATGAGCCCAAGCGTGAAAACACACAATACTGCACTGATAGATAACTTAAGATAACGCGGCATTAATCGTCCACTCCATAATAAACTCTTGTTTGGTTTCAACTTCACCATCCGTATTACGGATTTGAATAGCCTCACCTTGTTTGGCGTCAGGATTTTCTACAATGGAAACCGGGTAAGCGTGATAGCGGCGCACTTTAACCTTGGGTAAAGTCACATAGCTACTTTGATAGCTATTCGCTAGTGGGTCTTCTAGTTCATCCGAATACGTCAGCACCATGTTCTGGCAAAGTGCAACAGAAGTAAGGTTAAAATTAATAATACTCCCTTCACCAAACTGCTTCACAAACCTCGCCAGCTTAAACCAATTATCCTTAAACGATTCCCACTGCAAAGGCTTATCTTGCAATATCGCTGGGTCATTATTCATGCGAATCAAGCTTTCTTTCCACTGACGTTTTGAGCTGATGTTGTCATTTTCATCATCCACTAACCATTGCATGATTTGTACGATGGATTGTGCTAGGCGTTGGTTGCTTTGGGTAACTGTATACACTATAGTTCCGTTGATACGTGTTACTGGTTTATCTTGCTCTTTAATCAAGGTAACAAACAAATTACGTAAGGTTTCGGGTGGAAGTTTTATTACCCAATTTTTCATTTCTCTTTGCACTTTGGGGTCATCACTAATTGTACGACCAGCCAACAACGGCGCACACTCTTTACTCAAGGTGCTTTGCTTATACTCCGCCCATGTCGATACTGGCATCAATAACACATCAGCCACCGTTAACCCCATAGTCATGGCAAGCGTTAATACATTATTAAGTAACGCAAAGTCTTCATTCTCGCCGTCTTTGTCTACATCACCAAACATCGCTAAACGCTTAAAGTCGTGCTGCTTTAGCACCCCAAGCAAGGTATCCACAAATCGGTCTACCCCTAACATGTCTAGATTAATGGCGAGTTTACCTGAAGCTCCCGGCCCCATCACCAATTTTGCTGAGCTCACAAGCACTAACACGCCACCTTGGAACAATAAGCGAAACTCACCTTTAGCTCCCGCGCCAAAGGAGGCAGAAAGCTCACCATTAATACTACCCAGTTGTTGATACGGGTTCTTATCCTTAATAGGCGGTGGCTGCCAATACACGGTAGCCCCTAAAGTACCTCCAGCTTCAACTCCTGCAAAGGCATCCACGGTAACGCCGGCATCCAAAGGATAATCAGAGCTTACTGGGCCAGAATTCAGCACATTCGTGGACTGTATATTGGGGTCAAAGGCCGTCACTGAACTGCCCTTTAGTCCAAAATTACCACTTCCGGTATCAGAAGCCCCAAACGCTACCTTACTGCTGAGTTGGCAAGATGCGCCCGCCAAACCATACACCGAGCCTTCAATTTTGGCCGCTAAGCAACCTGCTTTATATTCTTGCTGTGTATTATGAGCATCGACATAGTCTAATGTCAGGTCATAGCCTTTGACATCTTTGATGTCTTTATCCTTATTGCCCTTTTCAAACGGCAACCAAAACATAAAGCTGGCTTGCGCTTGCAACAACGAAAAATTCGCTGACACTTCACCCGAGCCGCCCAGTTGTTTTGGGTTCTTTAGCGCATTTTGATAACTGCTTAATGGCGAGTTTAAGCTTGCGGCCGCTTTACTACTAAAGCGGAACAACTGCGCCCCAGCATCCGCACTGTATTCGGCTTCTTTACGATCGGGGCTTATGCCATTTTGATAATGGTAACCATCTGACCAAAATGCCGTATCAAATTTCTTCTCTTTGGTCAGTGGTAGTAAATCCAACTTCACCTCTGGCTCTTTCAGCTTTTCAAGCGCATCCGATAATGAAGTGACCGCACTTTCACTATTCGATTGTTGGCTCGCACACTTAATTTGACCGGTAATATTGCGCACATGCCCTTTGGCCTGCGAACATAAAGTATCCTCGTTACTTTCTGGTATGTACCAAGCAGGGCCACGCAGGTAAAACAGCTCGCCGCTCGACATCAAGCTGCATTCCACAACCTGTAAATCATTGAGCTCGGCCTGATTTTCAAAACCCGCTTTATTTTTCATTTTTGGTTTGTAACTATTATCCCACAATAAAGTGAGTTTAGTGGGCAGAGAAGCCACAAAAGGCGACTGAAATTCTAAATTAGGGTTGGATGACTCTAATCGAGATTGCGCCACGCTTTTTAACAGCTCGATGCGCGCCTTAGCCACTTTTTTAACCCATAGCAATTTATTAAAAAGCTCATCAAGCGGCAGTGGTGTGCCTAATACTTGCGCTAAGTTCTTTTGGTGCTCGGTTATCGTATTATCAATTAAGGCTATCAGCGCCAAGCTTGGATAGTAAGACCAATCAAGCGCCACGTCATTCACTAACGATGACATTCCCTCTGTCTCACTATCATCTTTGGTTGGTTGTTTATTACCTTTAGATTGGACATAAAGCGCTTCTATCAAATCATCTTTTTCAATATCAATCACTTGATTTGGCAGGCGCCAGTCCGGCATTTTTTCATTTAATACTTTCGGCCCTTGGTTTGCTGGGCTATCACCTTCTAATTGCGCCAAGGTTAAACATTGCTCTTTGACCACTAAGCCTTGTCGATTTAGGTTACTCACCGCGGCAGAATACCAATTCATACCATAAGGAGATTGCGCCTCTTGAGGTTGCTGAATAAGTGCGCTTAATTTTGCTTTCGCTTTATCATGAGGCAACTGAGCAATCGACATTTCATCATGATTGTCAGAGAGCATTTTTGCATATTTTTCAATCGTCTCTTGTTGCTTGCTAGTGAAGTATTTTAGCTCTTCTCGATACACAAAATACGTGCCGTCATCCGAATTCATTTCTTCCGCTTTATCAATCGCCGCTTTTTCCATACTTTCTATTTTGTCGATAATGTCATCAAGCACCGTATGATGTAATTGATCCAATAAATATTGGTCAACGTTGGCTTGTTGGTTACGCGCTTCTCGAGCCGTATTAATAGAAGCACCTGAAATCGCATCCACCCTAGAATTAGCCCTATCTCGCGCCATGGCATCCGCTTGTTCAAAATGGCTTTGAAGCTTCTCAGCATAGCGTTTCCAATACTTAACTTTGCTTTTTAAGCCGCCCATGTTGATATTGGCCTTTTCTGCCATATCGTAGAGAACATCAAACGGATCGCTATCGGTCTCTTTGTATAAATAACGCGTGATCACCAATTTAAATAAATTCAGTGTTTTATAATCATCTGCGTTTTCTTGCGACATAAATTGTTCAAAATGTTTTGCAGCAAATTTAGATAACACTCCTAATTTACTTAAATTCTGAGTGGTTGTTTGTACGTCACCTTCCACTATCGTGGTATCTAGCAGCGCTTTTTCTTTTTCAATAATTTTCTTCGCATCTTCGGTAATGCCATACCAACACTTCTTACCTGTTTTAGGGTGAGCGGGTAGGTATAAAATGTCCGCAAAATCAAGCGGCTCGCTACATGTATCAGCGCCACCTGCGAGTTCTTCTGGCGGTTTAGGTAGTTCAGTACGGCTGCCATCTAAAGGAATACTTTCAATGGCAGGATCGGGTAAGGTTAGTTTGCTCCCTTCATAAATCAGATCGGGATTTTTAATTTGCTCGCTATTTAAGCTCATCAAAACGTCTTTGGTGGTATTAAAACGTTCCGCCAGCATGCTTAAACAGTCATTTTTTAATATTGTGTATTGTTGAGCCATGATTTATACCCACTGCTTAAAAATTGATGAGGTTAAACGATAAGGAGTTTCCGTATTTTCTTTATCCGAAGTGCTTTGTTGATGAAAAGAGTGAATCTGCTGCGAATCATCAACCCAATACAAACCACTCGCTGGGCCTAAAATAGTATGAATGTCTTGTTCATTAAGCTCACTCGCCACTTGCTCCCAAATGATGTTCACATAAAAGCGGAATAAAAAAGCCATTTGGTCAATGCTTACCGACAATAATTTTTGTAAATGATTGAGCAGCGCATAAGCATCAATATTTTTATTTAAAGTGAGAACCACTGAACTAGAATCAAACAAAGGCAAAGTACGCCATTTATCTAATACCGATTCATTTGAACCAAGATTAATCAACAATGGGCTTTGATCGATTAAATAATCAAAATCAGAGCCCGCATACAAAGGTAAAACGGTATCAAGTTCAGCAACCGTTTTAAGCTGCTTTAGTGCATCAGGAATACGCACAGTATCGACTACTATCCAAAAGTTATTCATTCGATACCCCCTTATCACAAGCGCAATCCACACGAGTACAAGAGCCATCTGCTTGCTTTTGACATTGTTTCGCTAAAGCAACATTCGCAATCGCTAAAGTCTGCATTTTAGTTGCAGAGATCTGCATGGGTAATGGGTTTACCGGCACAACTGGTGATTCAATCCCTAACGGCAAAACAGGTATAGAACCACTGTAACCACTACCGCTCCCCGCACTACCACCGGAGTTAATATTCACCCCTGCACCCACTAAATGCACACCTGCTGCATCCACTTTAACAAAACTGCCACCTGCTTTTATGGTCAGCTCACTCGCCGCTTCTAATATTATTTTTTGCCCGGCATCTAGATGAATTTCCGTCGCCGCATCTTTGATAATCTTAGAGCCAGACTTAACTTGTATTGAACCATCAACCTCAGTGGTTTGATCTTTGGTTACCTTGGTGCGGCTTTCACCTTCTACCGTCAAATTGTGATTATTTTTGATCTGAGTGAATTGATTGTTTTCTACGGTTAGATGCTGGTCGTGATTTACATCGGTAATGTGGTCATTGAGAGTTTCCGATTTAAAATCTTTTTGCGCATGAACATACACTTGCTCCGAGCCAGATTGGTCTTCAAAACTGATTTCGTTAAACCCTTCACCTTGGTGGGTTTCACTGCGCCATACGGTTTTAGTTTTGTTATCAGGTAGTGGGTAAGGCGGTAGGTTTTGGGCATTAAAGGCGCGACCGGTCACAATCGGTTGGTCTGGGTCGCCGTTTAAAAACGAGACAATCACTTCATGGCCGATTCTTGGAATGGCGATTTGTCCATATTGACTACCGGCCCAGCCTTGTGAGACTTGCACCCAACATGAACTATGCTCATCACCATTTGAATATCTATCCCACGGGAAATGCAGTTTGACGCGGCCATATTCATCACAAAAGATTTCTTCACCGTCAGGGCCGACAACATAAGCGGTCATTGGGCCATCAACTTGTAGGCGAGTCATTTGCGGCGTGCGCCACGTTTTCTCCGCGGGTATTGCTTTAAATTGATTAGCGTAAGTCGTGGGTTTTCCGCCTGCGGATTCTTCAAGTGCTTGCGGTTGGTCGCCTTGATGAGTACTCGCAATAACTAACCATTGTTTATTAAAGCTGTCATCAGAGTGTTCACTTAATTCAAACTTAGCGCCCGTTTGTAGTTGCGGTTCATTGCTTTTACCTTTGGCTGTGTGAGCATAGCGACGCAAACTATCTAGGCGTAGTTGGTTGAATTCTTTACCGGTAGCGTCATCTTTAAAGCGTCCCGGTGCATCAAAGTGCTCATAGGTATCACGCTGGTAGTCTATATCGCTAGCAACGGCTTGTTGGCTAAAAATGTACTGCGGCTTTTTAAAGCTACTATCACCGCTGTGTGCTTCACTGACTCCAAACTGAGTGGTCTTGCTGAACTCTTTTATATACGGCGTTGAGCTGATACCGCTTGCCATCACGTTATAAGGAACCGGAGCACCTAACGAGCTAATGACTTGAGAATCATCGGTGAACAGTACACTGTGTTTTCCTTTTGAATGTTCAATGTGATAAACCATGCCTTCTTCGGCGGCAAGACGGTTAATGAACTCAAGGTCAGTTTCTCGATATTGCATGCAGAACTCTCGTTGCTTTGGCGTGCGAGTTAGCGCAAAAGCAAAATCTTGAATGTCCATTTCTTTAAACAAAGTGGCGATGATATCGGGCGCGGAAATGGATTGGAAAATGCGGCTGTTATGGCGCAGCGATAAACGCTCAATGTCAGGCACTAGCGTTAGGGAATAGAAGGTATGGTGATGACCGGTTTCGCCTTGAGTAAAATTGCGAACAATGCCGTTGATGCGTTGTACTATTTCGCCATCGCGATGCATGACAAGCTCGACACTTTTATCGACCATGTCTAAAGCAGTTAAATCGGGACGACGGCTGGCAAGCTGAATCTGATAACGAAAACCATGGCACCAACTACCATCAGTTTGTTGAACCGAAGAAAAGTTATCTTGTCCTTGATAGCTTCTCACGACTAACGATTCGTCACTGACACCATCGACGCGAAGACTAAATTGTAGCGTTGCCATGCCCTATCCTTTTAATGTTTAACGCTTTACCGGTTTGCTTTAATTAATTGATGAAGCAAACCTTTACCTGAAATCACGTCAACGATACAGCAACTACCATGCCAATTTTTTATCCTCAATAAAATCAATAGTTTTTCATTTTCATAGCAACATTAAGTAGGCAAGATCTTGCTTGGTATTGGCAAGATCTTGCTTATACCTAGTTAACTGATGGCGAGGTTAAATTAAATCCTGAATACTCAACTAACTCATCAAAAAATACCTCTATCTCCTTGTTGTAATGCATTAAACCGACCCGCAATAGCCCTCCCGCCCCCTCGAACAATTTAACTACTTTAATACTCCAATCGTATAAAAGTGCCTGCTCCAAACGCACATATTCTTTTTCGCTAAAAACTTTGCCATTTCACCAAAATCTACCCCTTTGACTTTTAATGTAAAGATAAGCGTTAGCTGTGAAATACTTTCTAGGTTGATATGCCCATAACAAGTCACTTCAGGCATCTTGTTTAAATGTTGCAGAGTATAATTCTGATTGAGTGTATGTATTTAGTGATACTATGGCGTTTCACTCCATTACCTTTGCAGAATGTAAATCTATTACTTTCTTTAATGCGATATTTTCCATACAATCCAGACACAATAACGCATTCAAATTGGAGTCTTCATGAACAACGTTAAGCATTGTAATTTACTCATCCTTGGTTCAGGTCCTGCTGGTTATACTGCGGCGGTTTATGCTGCACGCGCCAATTTGAAACCGGTATTAGTGACAGGTATGCAACAAGGTGGTCAATTAACCACCACAACTGAAGTTGAAAACTGGCCGGGTGATCCAGAAGGATTAACAGGCCCAGGCTTAATGGATCGCATGAAAGAGCATGCTGAACGTTTTGAAACTGAGATTGTGTTTGACCATGTTAATGAAGTAGATTTCAGCCAGCGCCCTTTCCGGCTAAAAGGTGATTCAAGCGAATATACTTGCGATGCGTTAATTATTTCAACGGGCGCGTCTGCTAAATACTTAGGTTTAGAATCTGAAGAAACCTTCAAAGGTCGCGGCGTTTCGGCTTGTGCCACTTGTGATGGTTTCTTCTATCGCAACCAAAAAGTTGCGGTAGTCGGTGGTGGTAATACCGCAGTAGAAGAAGCACTTTACTTGTCAAACATTGCTTCTGAAGTTCACTTAATTCACCGTCGCGACAGCTTCCGCTCAGAAAAAATTCTTATTAACCGCTTAATGGATAAAGTCGAGAATGGTAATATCATTCTACATACTGACCGCACACTTGAAGAAGTCGTGGGTGATGAAATGGGCGTAACTGGTGTTAAAATTAAGGATACTCAATCTGATAACCTTGAAACTATTGATGTGATGGGCGCTTTCATTGCGATTGGTCATCAGCCGAACACCGATATTTTCCAAGGCCAACTTGAAATGAAAGATGGTTATATCATCGTCAAATCAGGCCTAGAAGGCAACGCGACTCAAACTAGCATTGAAGGTATATTTGCTGCGGGTGATGTTATGGATCATAATTATCGCCAAGCGATCACATCCGCAGGTACAGGTTGTATGGCTGCACTCGATGCCGAACGCTACCTAGATGCGTTAAAATAATACTTACCTAAGAGGGCTTCGGTCCTCTTTTCTTTTATAAATAAGCGCCTTATTAAGTACAAGTGAATCAATCGCTGATAGAATATGTCTGCCTAATTATTTAGGTGAAAGTAACACAAGCCAATTTGTTATATCACTGCAGTGCCGACATGGCATCACTCTCGAATTTCAGTGTTTATAATAATGGCCTTTTTTAGATGCAATCCTGCCCCTTTCACCCCTGATGGGAATGAGTCTTACATGGATAAACAACAAAGACGTCATTTAACTAAATGGCTAAAACAGCAAGGTAAACTTGCGAAAAAATGGTTACTGATCACAATAGGGTTAGGTGTTCTTTCTACCTTATTTCTACTCGGTCAAGCCGCATTCTTAGCCTCTATTCTGCATAACATCATCATAGAGAACATCGATAAACATCAACTCGTCAGTTCTTTCATCGGTTTAGCAGTGATGATCGCAGGCCGTGCATTATGTACTTGGGGCCGTGAAATTGCCGGTTATCGCTGTGGTGAAGCAGTACGCCTTTATATTCGTCAACAAATTTTAGATAAACTACGCGATCTAGGCCCTGCCTATATTAAAGGTAAACCGGCTGGTACTTGGGCAGCATTATTACTCGAACAAGTTGAAGAGATGCAAGACTTCTTCTCTCGTTACTTGCCGCAAATGTCACTCGCGGTCTTCATTCCGTTTTTAATCTTAGTGGTCGTATTCCCAACCAACTGGGCGGCAGGTTTGATTTTCCTTATCACTGCTCCACTCGTTCCACTATTCATGGCATTAGTTGGTATGAAAGCAGCTGATGCCAATAAAAAGAACTTCAAAGCATTGCAACGTTTATCGGGTCATTTTTATGATCGTTTGCAGTCCATGACCACGATTCGTCTATTCCATCGCGCTGAAGCTGAAACAGAATTATTACGTGGAGCTTCTGAAGTTTTACGTAAAAGCACTATGGATGTGCTGCGTATTGCCTTCTTATCCTCAGCAGTACTTGAGTTCTTCACATCTATTTCCATTGCAATTACCGCGGTGTATTTCGGGTTTAGCTACATTGGCGAACTTAACTTTGGTTACTACGGCGCAGGAATCACCTTATTTACTGGTTTGTTTGTTCTTGTATTAGCCCCTGAATTTTACCAACCATTACGTGACTTAGGGTCCTTCTACCATGCAAAAGCTCAAGCTTTAGGTGCGGCAGAAAGTATTGTTGAGTTTTTAGATGCTGATGTTGAAGCGGCTAAATCTGGCACTACACCTTTATCTGCCCCAGATAAAATCGTCATTACCGCCCATGATTTGGAAGTGTTTAGTCCAGAAAAAACGAAACTAGTTGGTCCTATCTCTTTCACTTTAGATACAAATCAAACCACAGCGTTAGTTGGCCCAAGTGGCGCAGGTAAAACCAGCCTAATCAATGCGATTCTAGGCTTTCTACCCTATTCTGGCTCTTTGCAAATCAATGGCATTGAAGTCAAAGAACTCGATTTAAAACAATGGCGCAGTAATATCAGTTGGGTGGGCCAAAATCCACTACTGGTTAACGGCAGCATTTATGACAACGTGGTTCTTGGACAACAAAACATTTCTCAACAAGAAGTCACTAAAGCATTACAAGATGCCTTTGCGGCTGAATTTGTCGAAAGTCATGGTTTGGATTATCACATTAGCGATCGTTCAGGTGGCCTTTCTGTTGGACAAGCACAGCGTTTAGCACTCGCTCGCGCCATGCTGCAAAATGGCCAATTCTGGCTGTTAGATGAACCAACCGCCAGCTTAGATGCACACAGTGAAAAATTAGTAGCTAAAGCATTAACGGATAATACCGTTGGCAAAACGACATTAATGGTGACTCACCAATTAGATCACTTAAAGCAAGTTGAAAATATCTTAGTGATGAACGCTGGTCAGATTGTTCAATCAGGCCAATATAATGCGATTAAAGATTCAGGTTTATTTGCTCAAATGTTGTCTTCAAAAGTTGAAACCGACAACGAGAATAAGGGGAATTTAGATGCGTGAGTTAACACCTTATCTCAAACTCTACAAAAAGCACTGGTTTAGCCTATCACTGGGTATGTTTTTAGCCTTTGCGACTTTAGTGACCTCAATTGGCCTACTTACCCTTTCAGGTTGGTTCTTATCCGCAGCGGCGGTTGCTGGGCTTACTATTGCACGAGAAACCTTCAACTACATGCTACCTGGTGGTGGTGTTCGAGGTTTTGCAATGGCGAGAACTGCTGGCCGTTGGGGTGAGCGAGTTGTCAGCCACGATGCAACGTTCAAGTTATTGGCCGATTTACGCATTTTCTTCTTTAAAAAATTAACACCATTGATTCCGGGGCGTTTATCAAAACTGCGCGATGCGGATCTACTCAACCGTCTTGTGGCGGATGTCGATGCCATGGATCACGTGTATTTACGTTTAGTGAGCCCAGTTATCGTCGGCATTTTTGGTATCGCATCGTTAACTGTGTTCATTGCTTGGTTTGATTTAACCATAGGCTTAACACTTGGGTTGATTCTACTCACCTTGTTATTATTGTGGCCGATTATTTTCTACAAATTAGGTAAGCACAATGGTGAAACGCTAACCCAAAATAAAGCTAAGCTACGTATTGCAACGCTAGATTGGGTACAAGGGCACAGTGAGTTAGTCCTATTTGGCGCTGAACCAAAATACCGTGAATCCATAAGCACACACCAAAATTCGCTAATTCAAAATCAATTTAAGAATGCTCACTACACCGGTCTTGCAAGCGCCCTACTGTTACTCTCAAATGGTTGGAGCCTAGTGCTGATCATTTGGATGGCTGCTGACGGTATTAATGGTCAGCTTCCTGGTCCAATGGTCGCGATGATGGCCTTTGCAACCATGGCAAGTTTTGAGCTTTTAATGCCAATTGCTGGTGCATTCCAATACCTAGGACAAACCTTAGAATCGGCACGCCGATTAAATGAAGTCCTTTCAGCAAAACCAGATGTCGTGTTTACCAAATCTGGCACCGAAACCAGCCAAAATTATGATATTCAGCTAAACAATGTGAAATACCGTTACCATGATAGTGATACCGATGCACTTAAATCAGTATCACTGCATTTAGGTGCGGGTCAGAAACTTGCGATTGTCGGCCAAACTGGTTCAGGTAAATCTACTTTACTGCAATTATTAACTCGCCAATTTGATGTCACTTCTGGTGAATTACTCCTTGGCGGTAGCTCTATCGAACAATGGACAGAGAAAGGTTTACGCCAAAGTATTTCAGTAGTTAGTCAACGTGTTGATATTCTAAATGGTACATTGAAAGACAACCTACAACTGGCTAAACCAGATGCTTCCGATGAAGAAATGAAGCAAATTTTACAAGAAGTTGGCCTGTCTCATCTTAATGACAGTACCGGGTTAGATACCTGGTTAGGAGATGGTGGTCGTCAACTATCTGGCGGTGAAAAACGTCGTATCGGTATTGCGCGTGCGGTATTACACAACGCTCCAGTTATGCTGTTAGATGAACCAACAGAAGGCCTAGATAAACAAACTGAAAGCCAAATCATACAGTTATTAAGTAAGCATACTATGGATAAAACAGTGGTATTCGTTACTCACCGTCTAGTTGGCTTAGAAAAAATGGATATGATTTGTCTGATGGATCAAGGCAAAATAGTAGAGCAAGGCAACCATAGCGAATTACTGGCCCAAAATGGCTTGTATCACCGCTTACATCAACGTCTATAATAATAAAGCACCTCTTCACCTTAACTTGTTAAAAAGGTAACCCAAACAAAAACCGCCAAGTTGATCGTTTCAACTTGGCGATTTCTTTATATCATACGAAGCATCACTATTACTTATATGAACGACTTTAAGCTCCAGGTATATTATTTATTTGCTGCTTCAAACGCTTTCATGAAATCAACCAAGGCTTGAACCCCTTCTAACGGCATTGCATTATAGATAGATGCTCGCATACCCCCTACCGCTCTATGTCCTTTCAAGGCTTGTAAACCTCGCGATTCAGCTTGCTCAAGAAACAATCCATCAAGCTCAGGTTTGGCGAGTTGAAATGGCACATTCATTAACGAACGATTATTCGCATGAATATTATTACGATAAAAGTCCGATTCATCAATGCATTGGTAAAGTAACGCTGCTTTGGCACGGTTCACTTTTTCAATTTTCGCAACACCACCATTAGCTTTCAACCATTTAAAAACTAATCCCGACAAGTACCAAGCATAAGTAGGAGGCGTGTTAAACATCGATTCTTTTTCGAACAAAACTTTGTAATTTAAAATGCTTGGCAACGCTGAATTAGCTAATTCCAGCAAATCATCACGCACAATCACAATACATAAACCGGCTGGACCAATGTTTTTCTGAGCACCTGCGTAAATCACACCATATTTAGATACATCAATTTCACGCGATAAAATTGTTGAAGACATATCTGCGACAATTGGTTTATCTGTTTGTGGTAAATCATTAATTTCAATACCATCAATGGTTTCATTCGGGCAAAAATGCACATAAGCTGCATCATCTGATAAAATCCAATCAGAAGCCGGCAGTATTGCGGTTTTACCATCAATTTCGGTAGATGCTTTAAACACATGCGGTTGGCAATATTTTTGCGCTTCATCAACCGCACTAGCAGCCCAATATCCGCCATCAATATAATCAGCTGTTTTAGCATCACCCAATAAGTTCATTGGAATCGCCGCGAACTGAGCACGTGCGCCACCTTGGCAGAAAAGTACTTTGTAATTATTAGGGATGGAAAGTAGATCGCGTAGATCTTGCTCTGCATCCGCAGCAACTTTCAAAAAAGGTTTACTGCGGTGGCTGATTTCCATAACGGATGTGCCTAGGCCATTCCAATCTAAAAACTCTTTTTGAGCTTGTTGCATAACCGCTTTAGGAAGGCTTGCTGGGCCAGCACTGAAGTTATAGGTAGGTTCCATGATGAATTCTGCTCCTGCGTAGATGAGAAATGAAAATAACGAATTTACCTACAGTAATACCATTTTTTACTTAATTGAGAAAAGTCATTTTTGTTCAAACGTAAAAAAAGAGGCCACATTGGCCTCTTTCATAACAAAACACCTATTTTTTCAAAAAATTCAATTATACGAATAACTGTGCAAGTACCGCAAATAACGGCAATGTTTTACCATTTTTGAACACAATGTTGCCGTCTTTAATATCACTATTAAGATGATAGCCATCTGCTTTCTTCGCCATGATTCCTTGTTGAATTAGGTTATCTAAACCCGATTGAATAAATGGAAATTGCGTAACCATTTCATTGGAAACAAAGGCATTAGCTTCACCATAAATCGATGAAATCACTTGCATTGGATTCTTAGTCACTTTGTTATCTCCTTTAGGAAAATTAAGTAACCAATCACTATTAAACTTGCCTTCACCAATCGAGGCTTTCATCTCATTAAGAGAAATACTGAACCCTTTTTCAAACAAGCCATCGATCGATGCCATTACTACTTTAAGATCATCATTATTGAGCTCATGACCTTTATCTTGATAAACACTTAATAATTGAGAAAAGTTTTCAATATCTAAGGCATTAAATGAAGCATCAACACCCAGATCTGTCAGTGAATCATCAACAAGTTCTACTGTATCTATTGCGATTTTATGGTGACTAGAGAAAGTTTTATCTTTTGCATTTTCTTCTGTATTAAATTCATAATCGAATTTGTGCACATCAACAATACTCACGCCCTGAGCATCCACCATATTGGTTTCACCTACAGTGATTTGTTGGCTTCCCAACCAAAAGCCCTCTTTTTTTTGACCGTTGCCTGAACCAACAATAGAGTCAACAATCAACGATTCACCATTGTTGAAATGTCCATCAAAACCGTCAAAAACATAAGTAAAATTAATATGTCCATCACGGCTAATGTCAGCATTCAATTTAACAGGAGAAAACTCCAACTTAGAATTCTCATCATTAGCAAAGTTAAATGTCATTTTTTGGCTAGTCATATCCAATGCAGTTGAGCCATTAATATAGGTAACAGAATGGATATCAATCGGTAAGCGAGAATAGTCATTAGGCTTAGTATCCGTCGCGATACTGATCAGGCCATGGCTGATAGTGTGATCTAACATGAACTCTGTTGGCAAACCATCTAATTCAAGCTGTTGCTTTAATACTGGATCAACCACAGTGACTTTAGTTTGTGCTGTTGAGCTCAAGTAACCACGATCATAATTAACAAGCTCAACATTGACTTCTTTTGTGTCCAGCTCATTTACCGTATCTTGAATAGTCGTTTGAGCGAACTGCCCTAGTGCTAATGGCCAACATGCAACTAATAGTACTGCGCCACCAATTGCGACAAACTTCTTTACATTATTCATTTTAATCCTTAGCAAATAAAAAACAGTCTATCGTAAATTCATTTTTAATGTCATGAAAAAAAAGACATTGAATGAATATATAAAGTGATAATATTTGTCTGAATGCTTACATTAACCGGTACTTTGTCAATTTACATAAGTCGTTGCTTCTGACAAAATCAACAGCATAGAGCAAAAAATAAATAATTTATTTGCTATTTTTACAATTAAATAAAAATAAAGGGTTTTCTTTCATGCGCAAGTCACTGATTCTTTCTGGCCTATTATTGGTATCTGGGTCTACCTTTGCAGCTAATAATGGCTCTGCTAATATGAGTAACTTTAACTACGATTACATTGATGCGCGAATCGGCTTTAGTCCGATGACTTTTGGTGCCGCTGTCAGTAAATCTATCCACCCTAATGCTCATGCCATCCTTTCTGTAGATTCTGAATTCGACAGTGATTACGATCTTTCAGCTGGTTTGGGTTTCCATGCTCCACTCAATAACTGGGCAGATATCACTGGTGAAATGTTATTTAAATTGGTTGATGACCGTCATAAATTTGATAATGACTCAGGTATGGAAGTTAATCTAGGTGTTAGACAGTGGTTAGGTCCACAGTTTGAAATTGGAGGTCAAGTTGGTTACTACAAAATCAACAACCATGATGATACCGATGAAGTTTATGGTTCAATTTCAGGTCGATTCCATGCAACAGAACTATTCTCTATTGGCCTAGAAGGTAAGCTAAATTACATCTATGGTGACCAAGTTATGGTTACAGCACGTTTTAACTATTAATTAAACACGCTTAACTGTTAATCAAAATCAAACATTGCCAAGACAAGAAAGCCTCGCACAAAATACGAGGCTTTTCCTGTAGATCTTAACGGTTTCTTAGTGGTGTACACTGGATAAAAGTTGTTGCTTTCTAGGCTCTTGAATAAGTTTCCAATGGCAACCATCTATTGCTCCGGCAAATTTCCACAACAAGCGTATATCAACATCACCACCATACGCTTCTTTTACCTTCATGAAGACATCTTCAGGCCTCATCTGTAAAAATGTACTCACATCTGGTACGCCTGCTTTTTTCACCATTCGCTCTAGTGTAAGTTGCATATTGGGTAAATCTCGCAACCTACGACTATTTGCTGACTTTTGAAATGCTCTTTCTTGCTTAGAATATTCTATTGATAATTGAATGATATTATCGAGTGACGTATCACCTTCTGTATAAAGTTTCGTTACATCAAAATAATTCACTGTTGCTACTGTTTGTTTTTTAACGTGTTTATATCTTTTACAGCCCCTTTCTTCCAAGGTTTTATCAAGACTACCGCCGCCACGAATAAAAATAGTTCCATCAGAAATCAGTGCATACATTGCATCTTCACTAAATAATCCAATTCCTCCAAACATTGAACGCTTCTGAAATAAGCCAAATTTAGCTACATATTCAAAAAAAGAACGTTCCATATTGCTACCCATGTGTAACCTCCGTACTTATGTTTAACCCCCCGATCAATACACAAGCGCCATTAAGACATATTATTTATCATTTCCATATTTTTGCGAGCAACTTAAAAACACAGACTCTATTAACCATGTTTTTATGAACACGCTCTAATATTAATGATACTTTATGATGAAAATTAAGTAAGTGCACAGCTCACACTCAACTATAAAAACCCATAAAAAACGTGAAATCAGTCGCATTGTTATGTTTATTACGTCATGGAAATGTAATGACACATTCATAAAGTAAATATTTCCACGAAAAAGCCATTATGTATAAAATAGCCAATAAACTTAATTTAAATAAAAAATAAAGAGCCAACTTAGTTAAGTGGATGATTTTTATTCTCAAAATCATTAAGATGGTCGCGCAATTGCGCTTTACTCTCTCACTTTTCATTTGGGGTGTTTATGTATTCAGGTGTATTTATGATTTTCCTGCCATTAGTCGTGGGTTATTTCATCCCCCTCCGTAGCGAAACTTGGCACCATAGAATCAATCAAACCGTTTCTTATTTGATCTACGTTATCCTATTTTTTATGGGATTAAGTCTGTCGGCGTTAGATAACTTAGGCAGTAACTTACAGACAATTGCACTTTTCACCTTTACCTTTTTTATCTCGATTGGTGCTTGCAACCTGGCTGCACTACCATTTGTAGATAAATGGATGCCCGTCGAAGCCCAGTCAAAAGCCGCTCCATTACCGGTTTACATGATGGCATTAGAATCCGCCAAACTCATTTTAGTCGTTGGCGCAGGCTTATTATTAGGTCTACTGCTTCCTTTTCAGGTTCCGTACATTAGTAAAATCAGCGAAAGCATTTTATTACTCTTGCTCTTTTTCATTGGCATTCAATTAAGAAATAGTGGCCTCACGCTCAGACAAATTATTTTAAATAAACGCGGTATGATCATCGCTTGTATTGTTGTTGGTACCTCATGGATTGGTGGCATCATTGCATCGTATATATTGGATATACCTATGACTAATGGTTTAGCGATGGCATCAGGGTTTGGCTGGTATTCACTTGCGGGAATTTTGATGGGAGATGCTTATGGCCCCGTTTATGGTGGCGCTTCTTTTATGTTGGAATTACTGCGTGAATTAGTTGCCTTAATTGCCATACCGATGTTTATTCGTCGCTACCCTTGCACCAGTATTGGTTATGCAGGCGCGACAGCCATGGACTTTACTTTACCCGTCATCCAAAGTACTGGCGGTGTAAAATGTGTCCCTATTGCCATCGTCAGCGGCTTTATACTCAGCTTACTCGTTCCGGTACTGATGTTATTTTTCGTATCATTGGGCGCGTAAATTCGAAAAAACAAACAATAAAAAGTGATATGATGCACTGATTTAGACGACTGCCATCATTTATAATAAATGGCTTTATTAGTGCCTTACCTCAAGGAAAGAAAATGAAAAAACCTGCTATCGCCCTTTTATTGTTATCTCTCAGCAGTTCCGTGTTTGCCGCTACAGATAAAAATACCCAATGCTTAACGGATAAATACCATGCGTATATTGATGCATCTTTAACTTGGTACCAAGATCTTGTATCGATTACCACCGAGACAAACCCAGATTTAAAAGAAGTCGGTGATTGGTTTTTACAAGGTAGAACCCACCATTTTGAATTAAACCGTGCTGCAGTGGATTTTTATCTCACTTCTGAACCTGAAAAAATTGCCACGGATGAGCAAGTAGAATCATGGTTAAAACTTTCTCAAGCCGATGTAAAAACTTTGTCACAACGTAATGATGAATTAGGCAAGGTAGCTAAAACAACATTTGATGACCGCCAATCGCCACCGAATGAAAAGAACTATGAATTACGCTCTGCTTTTGCTGACCTGTTAAGCCACCCTAGCAATATCAAACCTGCATTAGACAAATACAATCAATCGGTTGCGAAAACTAACGCCATTGAGTGTAATTAACTATATGTAAGTAACCGTATATAATCACGGCCGCACACACCTTACCGACATTTGAGCGAGACTTTATTGATTTATTACGATAAATTATTTCGCTCAAATCAATGGAAACTCTAGAAGAAAACGTGTTATGGGATCTAACGACAAAATTGTAGATGTCAATTTTGAGAGCTTGCTGCGCATTTTTACTGTGCCGGAAGCTCCCGATTCAACCTTGGGTAACATCGAACAAAAGCTCTCTCAGAATCTAAATGAATTCTTAAGAGAACATATTGTCGCGGAAGAAAAACCCTTATCAGAGATCGAAAAAGATTTTTCAGATGCCGTCATTCCCGAGTTTCCGACCTTCGTTTCAGAGCATACTCAGCATCTTCTTGATACTTTAGTCTCCCACTCGGTACACACCTCAGCACCAAGCTTTATTGGTCATATGACTTCTGCATTGCCTTACTTTTTAATGCCATTGTCTAAAATCATGATTGCGCTGAATCAAAACCTAGTAAAAATTGAAACCTCCAAAGCATTCACGCCGTTAGAGCGCCAAGTACTTGGCATGTTACACCGTTTAATTTACGGGCAATCTGAAAACTTTTATCAAAAATGGATGCATAGTTCGGAGCATTCACTCGGTGCATTTTGCTCTGGTGGCACCATAGCAAACATCACCGCATTATGGGTTGCGCGTAATAATGCATTAAAAGCTGATGGCAATTTCCAAGGGGTAGAAAAAGAAGGTCTATTTAACGCCATGATACATTATGGCTATCAAGGCATGGCGATATTAGTGTCTGAACGTGGGCACTACTCTCTTAAAAAAGCTGCCGATGTGCTCGGCATCGGCCAATCAAATCTTATTCCAGTCAAGGCCGATGAAACTAACCGCATCTGCCCGACAGCACTTGAAGAAACCATAAAGCAACTTAAAGCAAAAAAAATCAAACCATTCGCGATTATTGGTGTAGCGGGCACAACCGAAACGGGCAACATTGATCCTTTAGACACCATTGCCGATATTGCACAACGCGAAGATTGCCACTTTCATGTGGACGCTGCTTGGGGTGGCGCGACATTAATGTCAAATAATCATCGTTCATTATTAAAAGGCATTGAACGCGCTGATTCTGTGACGATAGATGCCCATAAACAGCTGTATATCCCGATGGGTGCAGGAATGGTGTTATTTAAAAATCCAGAAGCAATGAAAGCGGTTGAACACCATGCTGAATATATTCTACGTAAAGGTTCGAAAGATCTCGGTTCACATACATTAGAAGGTTCTCGCTCCGGCATAGCGATGCTCGTGTATTCCAGCATGCACATTATTAGCCGCCCAGGTTACGAACTATTAATCGATCAAAGCATTGATAAAGCGCGTTACTTTGCCGACTTAATCAAGCAGCAAAATGATTTCGAGTTAATTTCTGAGCCGGAATTATGTTTGCTGACTTATCGCTATGTACCACAAGACACGCAAAAAGCTTTAGTAATTGCATCGACTGAAGAGCGCAAACAATTACACCAATTACTCAATGAACTGACACAATTTATTCAAAAGAAACAGCGTGAAAATGGCCTGTCATTTGTCTCCCGTACTCGTTTAACGCCAGTACAATGGGACCGCATGGAAACCAGTGTATTCCGTGTGGTGCTCGCTAATCCACTCACCACCAATGACATTCTTCATTCAGTTATCGAAGAACAGAGACAAATTGCTCAAACGAGTTCAATAGTCTTGCCACAAATTCACCAACTTACAGCCAAAGTTTTGCAGAGTGCCTAAGACAACCCAGACAAACATCCTGTAAATTTATTTCGAAAAGTAGAAACCCAGTGACCAATATCATCATTAGCGAGCGATAAAATTGGGTTTATTACTTACAAAACTGTAATTTAATTTGAAGTTTGTCATGTTATCACTATAAAAATTCCCACCGAATACATGAATATCCTCTCTCCGTGGTTATACTGGCTATGTACTCATGGACTCGAGTATATATCTGGGCAATGACTACCCTATCTTTATATTCAAGTAATACCCAATTTGGCTTTGAGTCTCAGCATTTTCGAGAGCAATATGAATACATTAGAAAAAATTCAAAAGAACCTAGATATTTTCAGTAAATCAGAAAGAAAAGTCGCAGAAGTCATTATCGAAGCTCCACAAACAGCGATTCATTCTAGTATTGCGACCTTAGCCAAAATTGCTGACGTGAGCGAACCAACCGTCAACCGTTTCTGCCGCCGCTTAGATACCAAAGGCTTCCCTGACTTCAAACTGCATTTAGCCCAAAGTTTGGCCAATGGCACTCCTTATGTAAATCGTAATGTAGAAGAATCTGACGGTCCTGATGCTTATACCCATAAAATATTTGAATCCACCATGGCTTGCTTAGATGTCGCCAAAAATAGCCTCGACCCTTTTCAAATTAACCGTGCCGTCGATCTACTCACGCAAGCGAAACGAATTTCATTCTTTGGTTTGGGGGCCTCCTCTGCAGTAGCCAAAGATGCACAGAACAAATTCATCCGTTTTAATATTCCAATCATGAATTTTGACGATGTTGTCATGCAACGAATGAGTTGTATTAACTCGACAGAAAATGACGTTGTTGTTTTGATTTCACATACCGGACGAACAAAAAGTCAGGTAGAAACCGCTCAACTCGCCAGAGAGAATGGCGCAACTGTGATTGCTATTACCGCCAAAGACTCCCCTTTAGAACAAATGTGCGACTTGGCAATAACCCTTGATATTCCAGAAGATACCGATGTTTATATGCCAATGGCAAGTCGTGTGGTTCAAATGGTAGTGATTGATGTACTCGCGACCGGTTTTACTTTACGTCGCGGTTCAGGCTTTAGAGAAAATTTAAAACGAGTAAAAGATGTACTAAGGGATTCACGTTACAATAAAACAACCCCATTTTAAGCGAATCCTACATACTTAATTACTTTTAACTCTTAATCTGAACTTTAAAAACTCATTCTCTTAAGGCATAGTGAACCACATAACGAATTGGAAGGAGATAAACCATGTTTGTAGTTATTTTTGGTCGTCCAGCTTGCCCGTTTTGTGTACGAGCAAAAGAGTTAGCGGAAAAGTTAAAAGAAGAGCGTGATGACTTCAACTACCGCTATGTTGATATTCATGCAGAAGGTATCAGTAAAGCTGATTTAGAAAAAACTGTTGGCAAACCAGTTGAAACGGTTCCTCAAATTTTTGTAGACCAAGATCATGTAGGTGGATTTACAGAATTTGAAGCCTATGCAAAAGAAAACCTAGGTTTATACAGCGAATAAAGCTCATTCAAATCCCCCCCTTTTAAAGCGACCAGTCTCACTGGTCGTTTTTTCATCCCTTTTAAATCACAACACATCATCAATCAATATTTAACAACGCAAAATTTAATTCAATTTTTTTGTTTTTTCCCTTATTAATTCCACATTTATCCGATACACTTCATAACTAAGCTTATCGACTTAATCTTACTGATTTTAATAGTAAGTTTTTAGATAACCATCTATTCTTTGTTGTACTTTAATTTCACCTGAGAAATATCGTGAATATAGACGTTGCTGCACTCTTAAACCAAAATCCTATACTACTGTTATTTGTTGTATTGGCGATCGGTTTATCTATTGGTAAAATTCGTTTCGGAAACTTTCAACTTGGCAATTCTATTGGCGTCCTGCTGACGGCGTTATTTATGGGAAACCTTGGCTTTGTATTTAATGCCGAGGCGCTAACCATTGGCTTTATGTTATTTATTTACTGTGTAGGAATCGAAGCTGGACCTAACTTTTTCGGTATATTTTTCCGCGATGGTAAACACTACTTCTTCCTAAGTTTGATTGTATTGATTACTGCAACAACACTGACATATTGCTTAGGACATTTTTTTGGCTTAGATTTTGGATTAACCGCTGGCATTATGGCAGGCTCAATGACAGCAACCCCCATTCTAGTTGGTGCGCAAGATGCATTAAATTCCGGCCTAGGAACGATTCCCGATAGCATGCAACTATCCAATGTTTTAGATAACCTATCGGTTGGCTATGCATTATCTTATTTGATTGGCTTAACCAGCATGATCATGTTTGCCAAGTTGCTGCCTAAACTACAAAAAGAAAATCTCAGTGATTCAGCACAGCGTATTGCCCAAGAGCGCGGTCTAGGCGGTGCGGGACAACGAAAAGTCTACTTGCCTATTATTCGTGCTTATCGTGTTGGACAAGAACTTATCGATTGGACTGATGGCAAAAATCTGCGTGAACTAGGTATTTATCGCCAAACTGGTTGCTACATCGAACGTATTCGTCGTAATGGCATCCTCGCCCATCCAGATGGTGATGCTATATTACAACTCGGTGATGAGATTGCTTTAGTGGGTTATCCCGATAGTCACGCTCGCCTTGATCCTAGCTTCCGTAACGGTAAAGAAGTATTCGATCGCAACTTGCTTGATCTTCGCATTGCCGAAGAAGAAATCGTCGTAAAAAGTGACAGTATTGCTGGAAAAAAGCTTTCTGATCTAAACATTGCAGAATATGGCTGTTTCTTAAACCGAGTTGTTCGTGCGCAAATTGAAATGCCAATGGATCTTAATATCGTGCTGGCTAAAGGGGATATTTTACAAGTCAGTGGTGAAAAAAGCCGTGTACTTGGCTTAGCAGAGCGAATTGGTTTCATCTCAATTCATAGCCAAATTGCCGATTTACTGGCCTTCTGTAGCTTCTTTATCATTGGTTTATTGTTTGGCTTAATCACCATGACATTTGGTCAAGTAACTTTCGGACTAGGTAATGCGGTAGGCTTACTTATTTCGGGCATTACTCTAGGTTATTTAAGAGCGAACCACCCGACTTTCGGTTATGTACCTCAAGGTGCATTGAATATGGTCAAAGATCTCGGTTTAATGGTCTTCATGGTGGGAATTGGATTAAGTGCTGGTGCTAATATGCTCGAATATTTAGGACAAATGGGCTTAAAAATTGTTGGCGTTAGCTTCCTTATCAGCGTACTTCCGGTTGTGGTTGCTTACCTATTTGGGGCTCATGTATTGAAGATGAACCGTGCATTATTATTTGGAGCCATCATTGGTGCAAGAACCTGTGCTCCCGCAATGGATATTGTTAACGATTACGCCAAATCGACCATTCCTGCGCTTGGTTATGCGGGTACTTACGCCATTGCTAATATCTTAATGACACTCGCCGGTACCTTGATCATTATATTAAGCTAACAGTAATGTTAACTTCCAAACACAAAGCCGCCATCGAAACTAAACGATGGCGGCTTTGTATTTTCTCTTGTGTGCTACACTCTGCACATATTTTTGAGAGGCAGCTCTTTCATAGCCTTTAGCAAACTCTCACAATTTTTAAACAACAAAACATCCAAGTGCTCATTGCGACCGACCTACTTACTCGTGGCATTCATATTGATGCGCTACCTGTGGTCATTAACTTTGATCTCCCTGAAAGTGCCCCCGTTTATGTTCACCGGGTTGGGCATACTGCACGAGCTGGCCACACAGGGTTGGCAATATCTTTGGTGTGTCATGCGGAAACATTGGCATTAGATGCAATACGTAAGCTAACCCAACGCGAGTTGCCTCTCGATAATTTGGCGGATTTTCCTGTCACTGACACACCTAGTTCTGACGTAGCAAAACGCCCAACTCGTGACAAACAAGCGAACCGCCGCAGCGCACAGAAGCGTAGTATCAAAGAGTTTAAAGGAAAGCCAAAGCGCGGTTAAATAGACGGTAAGGAAAGTAGAATGGGAAAACCTTGTAAAGACTATACAAGGTTTTAGATTGTCGTATTTATTATTTCTCTATTTTTCGAATATTGACGGTCTTCATTTAACGGCTGCGTGCTGCTCTACAATGAACGCGATCGCTTCATCATTTAAGCAAGATTTACTGATATATTGACGTTGTTTGCCTATATGAAAAATAAAACCTAAATCGCTTTGTTGAACTTGGTCGATGTCAGTCCAGGCAATACTACGGCTGTTGGCTGAGCTATCATAACTCACACCGTTAGAGTTGACTTGAAATGTCACGTTGCTATTAGAGGCAGTACTGTACGCTTGTCGCCATACCCACCATGTTCGCTTAAAATACACACTAAGCACTTCAATCACACTCAGAACAATAAAGAACCAACCAACGTAACTGCTTGGCAATAGATCAAACTTAACGACAATCACCCCGAAAATAAGAAAAAACATAGCCTTGAGATAGGCCTTGGGAAATTTAGCGGGACGACTAGTTTGGTCATAACACTCTTCAAAAAAGCGCTTATCGAGAGTGTATTCTGTAGTGAAATCAAAATTTTTAGACATATATGGGTACTTTGAGGTTTTCTGTGAGTGAGTATTTAGATAAATTTTCTTATCTTGCACTTGCCAATGCTCGTAATCTTTCCAAGCATTTTCAGTAAAGCAAGATAACATTATTCACCACTATCAACTAATAGCTTCTCAACAATCTTACCTTATTCAGCTTGTGCAATTGAGTTTATTAGTCATGAGACATTAGATAAATATCGAACTGTTTTTTGTTCTCGACTTCATTACTCCACATTATCAATGAATCTTTCACGATCCCATTATAAAAAAATTGTGATAAACCGCAAATTATCATCACTATAACCAAGAAAATAATGAATAGAGTCACACAAATGTAACCGGTTACTGTAACCGGTTACATTAATGGTGAAACAAGATATATCCATAACATAAAATAATGAGTCAAACAGACTAAGGAAAATAATATGCCTAAAATCCTCCTTTGCTGCGCTGCTGGAATGTCAACCAGTATGGTCGTAAAAAAAATGCAAGAAGCCGCTTCCAACAAGAATCTCTCTGTTGAAGTCACGGCTGTAGGCTTGGATGAGTTTGATGCCAACTTAGATACTTACGATTGCTTCCTTTTAGGACCTCAAATCAAATATAAATTTAATGATTTCAAAATGAAAGCGGACGCGGTAGGTAAACCTGTTGCCGTTATCAATGCCATGGATTACGGCATGATGAAAGGTGAAAAAATACTTGATGAGGCGTTGGCTTTACTCGACTAATAATGGAGAACAATCATGTCTAATCCTTTTTTTGATTTCATTGAAAATAAGATCGCGCCATTAGCAGGTGCGTTTGCTTCACAACGTCATGTCAGTGCAATGCGTGATGGGTTTATCGGTGGTATGCCTTTTATGATTGTAGGCTCATTTCTACTTGTATTTGCTTTTCCTCCATTTTCTTCAAATACCTCTTTTGCATTTGGCCAATGGTGGCTCAGCATGTCACAGGAATATTTTGACCAGATCATGACTCCTTTTAATATGACCATGGGGATCATGTCCTGTTACATCAGTGTCGGTATTGCTTACAACCTGGCAAACCATTACAAATTAGATGCACTTCCTACTGGGTTATTATCATTAATGACTTTTTTATTAGTGGCTGCGCCTATGGAAGACGGTAAGTTATCCGCATCATTCATGGGAGGCACTGGTATTTTTACCTCTATTATTGTCTCCATTTATGTTACCGAGTTAACACGCTTTCTGAAAGTACGAAATATTGGCATCAAATTACCTGAACAGGTACCCGCTAAGATCCGTCAATCGTTCGATCTATTGATTCCAGCATTAGCTGTTATTTTTACAATTTACCCACTTAACCTGTTCTTACAAGGACAGTTAGAGATGATTTTGCCTGCAGCCATCATGTCATTATTCGCGCCATTGATTTCTGCTTCGGATTCTTTACCTGCCATTCTTTTGGCTGCTTTCCTTGCACACGCGCTATGGTTTGCTGGTATTCATGGTGCAGCAATTATAGGCGGTATTATGGCGCCGTTTTGGTTGGTTAACTTAGGACTTAATCAAGATGCATTAGCTGCAGGTGTTGAATTACCTGCTACCTTTATTGAACCATTTTGGAGCTTCTTTATTACTCTTGGAGGCTCAGGGGCAACCTTTGCGCTTATCTTGCTTTACTTACGCAGTAAGTCTGTTCACTTAAGATCGATCGGTAAATTGTGTGCGATACCAACACTATTCAATATCAATGAACCGGTAATTTTCGGTAGCCCAATTGTAATGAACCCAGTCCTGTTTATTCCATTTGTTGGCACACCAATGATCAACGCCACCATTGCCTATTTAGCGGTTCAAACGGATTTGATTAGTAAAACAATATCATTGGTTCCTTGGACCGCTCCTGCACCTATTGGCGCAGCATGGGGTGCGGGTTGGGATATGAGTAACAGCTTGCTTGTTGTGGGACTCATTCTACTTGATTTAATTATTTATTACCCCTTCTTCAAAATATATGAAAAACAATTGGTTGCTGAAGAAAATTCAAGTGGAGGCGAAAAAATCATAAACGAAGTTAACTACACCTAACATACAAGTCTGAATATCCTTGGGGGGTAGCCTTCCCGACGACACTAACTAGGAGTATCACAATGGATCTTGAATCAACAGTCATGGAATTGATCATCAATGCAGGTGAATCCAAAAGCTGTGCAATGCAAGCCCTGCAATGCGCTAAACAAAGTAAATGGGATGAGGTTGATGATCTTTTAACTCAGTCAACCGCGGCAGCAAAGCGAGCTCATGCAGTACAAACTGAACTTATTGGTCTTGATGAAGGTACAGGAAAAGTACCAGTAAACTTGATTATGGTTCATGCACAAGACCATATCATGACCTCGATGCTAGCAAGAGAATTGATTGAAGAAATAATTAATATTCATCGCACTATGCAAAAAGTGTAAAACCAGGATCTAAATAATGAAAAGCACTGAATTAAAAAACTTTCCAAAGAACTTTTTATGGGGAGCATCAACGTCTGCGTATCAAGTCGAAGGCGCATGGGATGAAGATGGCAAAGGGCCTTCTGTTATCGATATGGGAAAAGTAGTTGAAGGTACAACAGATTTTAAAGTAACCAGCGACCATTACCACAGATACAAAGAAGACGTAGCGCTCTTTGCAGAATTAGGCCTAAAAGCATACCGTTTTTCTATTGCGTGGACTCGAATTTTTCCAAATGGTGATGGTGAAGTTAATCAAAAAGGCATTGAGTTTTATAGCAACCTGATTGATGAGTTACTGAAATACAATATCGAACCTATTGTCACTATGTATCATTTTGATTTGCCATATTCACTACAAGAAAAAGGAGGATGGTCTAATCGAAACACAGTAGACGCTTTCGCTCTATATAGTAAAACTCTGTTTGAACTCTATGGGGACAGAGTGAAATACTGGCTGACCATTAATGAACAAAATATGATGATTCTGCATGGAGATGCATTAGGGACTAAACATGTTGCTAGTGAAAATCCAATGAAGGATCTTTATCAGCAGAATCACCATATGCTGTTAGCTCAAGCGAAAGCGATGAACATTTGCCATCAGATATTACCTGAGGCAAAAATTGGTCCGGCTCCAAATATTTCGGTTATTTATCCTGCTTCTTCAAAACCGGAAGACATTTTAGCTGCAAATACGTTTACTGCTCTGCGTAACTGGTTGTACTTGGATATGGCTGTGTATGGTCGATACAACAAAACCGCGCTTCATTTTCTGGAAGAGCGTGATGCTCTGCCTGATATTGAGCCTGGTGATATGGATATTATGGCGACAGCTAATCCTGATTTTATTGCCTTTAACTATTATAACTCCCAAACAGTCGCTGCTAGTACCGGTGATGAGAGTGATATTAACTCCACTGGCGATCAGCAGATCACTATTGGTGAAGTTGGTGCATACAAAGGTGTTAGTAATGAGAACTTGGATAAAAATGAATTTGGCTGGGAAATAGATCCTGTTGGTTTCCGTACTACAATGCGCGAAATTTATGATCGCTATGCTCTGCCGCTTATTGTGACAGAGAATGGCCTGGGTGCCTTTGACACCGTCGAAGAAGATGGTTCAATTAACGATGATTATCGTATTGAATACCTGCACAAGCATATTGAGCAGGTGCAACATGCTATTACTGATGGTGTAGAGGTGTTTGGTTATAGCCCATGGTCTGCTATTGATTTAGTCAGTACTCATCAGGGGTGTTCTAAACGATATGGATTTATTCACGTAGATAGAGATGAGTTTGACTTAAAAGAGATGAAACGCTCTAAGAAGAAAAGCTTTTATTGGTATCAGAACCTAATTACAAACAACCGCTTATAGTCTCTCCATCATATTCCTGAAAGGCAACCTGCCTTTCAGGGGATCAATTCAATGGAATTCAACAATGAAATTTGCTAACGATTTTTTAATAGGTGCTGCAACCGCTTCATATCAAATCGAAGGGGCATGGGATAAAGACGGTAAAGGCCCAACAAACTGGGATGAATTTACCAAAATACCTGGAAAGACGTTCGAAGGAACGAATGGCGATGTCGCAATCGATCACTATAACCGCTATAAAGAAGACATAGCTTTAATGGCTGAAATGGGCTTAGAGTCTTACCGCTTTTCGATCTCTTGGGCTCGAATTTTCCCAGAAGGTACAGGGGCTGTGAACCAAAAAGGCATTGATTTTTATAATGCCATTATTGATGAGTGTCTCAAATATGGCATTGTTCCATTTATTACGCTGTACCACTGGGACTTACCTTTAACGTTGGAAAAAAAGGGGGGGTGGCTAAACAAGGAAACAACGAAAGCTTATATCGAATATGCCAAACTTTGCTTCAACAAATTTGGCGACAGGGTTAAGCACTTTATTACCTTTAATGAAACTGTCGTTTTCTGTTCACTTGGTTATATGCGCGGGGCTCACCCACCTGGTATTCAGAATGATCCTAAAAAGTACTTTCAAGCTACGCACAACGTCTTTTATGCACATGCTAAAGCAGTAATCGAGTATAAAAAGTTAAATCAATTTGGTGAGATCGGCCTCAGCCACGTATTTAATCCAGCATTTGCGGTGGACAATTCTGAAGATAACCTATTTGCCCAAGAGCATGCGAATCAATTCAAGATGAACTGGTTCTTTGATCCCATCTTACTTGGAACGTACCCTGACTATGTCATCAAGCAACTAAAACAAGAAGGGAACCTACCAGATTGGAATGATGAGGAGTTAAAAACTATTTTTGAAGCTGCGCCTTTGAATGATTTTATTGGACTAAACTATTACCAGCCAATGCGTGTTAAAAAAGTGAGTGGTCACAAGCAAGACCAAGAAATGACTCGTGAAAATGCTACGGGGGCACCAGGTAGTCCGAGCTATGATAATGTTTATCAGACCGTAAAAATGAGCGATAAACGATACACCAAATGGGATTGGGAAATATCACCAGAAGCCTTCGTAAGTGGGCTTAACATACTCAAAGAGCAATATGGGCAGATTAAAATCTACATTACCGAAAACGGGTTGGGTGATGAAGATCCTATTATCGAGGGAGAAGTCTGCGATATAACCAGAATTCATTTTATAAAAGAGCACCTAGCGGCAGTGAAGAAGGCCATTAGTTGCGGGGTCCATATTAAAGGCTATTTTGCTTGGTCAGCTATCGACCTGTTAAGTTGGCTGAACGGCTATAAAAAACAATATGGTTTCATTTATGTGGATCATGACGATGGACTGAAGCGGAAGAAAAAAGCATCCTTCTATTGGTACCGAGATGTTATCGCTAACCGTAGTGAAGACTTTTGATTCAATTAGATAAGAGAAAATAGAACTATGACAACCTATCTGTCGTTTGATATTGGTGGTACTGACATTAAGTTCGGTGCTGTAAATGTTCAGGGTGATATTCTCCACCGAGGCAAAGTGAAAACAGCTTCTGCTGGAGAAGATATTATTCAGACCATTGTTAATATAAAGCAGGAGCTGTCCCAGACATATCGCTTTGATGGTGCAGCTTTCTCAGTGCCCGGATTTGTCAATGTCGACACCGGTTACCTAAAGGCGGGTGGAGCCATTGCAGACTTTTGTGAGTTTGCCTTTAAAGATATTTTGACAGATAGATTATCTCTGCCGGTAGAAGTCGAAAACGATGTGAATTGTGTCGCACTAGCTGAAAAGTGGCAAGGTAAGGCAAAAGATATTAGTGATTTTATCTGTATTACCTTAGGTACTGGTATCGGGGGAGCTATCTATACCAATAATCAGTTGATACGCGGACATTGCTCAATGGCTGGTGAGTTCGGCTATACTTTTATTCACTATACACATGAATCGGAAGATAAAGCCTCTGAAACAATGAACCTGACCGCTTCGATAAGAGATGGCTTAAGGCGACGTTACGCCATTTATAAGGGATTATCGGGCTTTGAGCATATATCGGGAAAAGATATCTTTTCGCTAGCAGATGGGGGGGACAGTGTGGCTGTGGGAGTCATTGAGGAGTTTTATAAGAGTATTGCTGTTGGGCTACATAATCTTACTTTTATATTAAACCCTGAAAAGATCATCATTGGTGGTGCTATCAGTGAGAGACCGGATTTGATATCCAATGTAACCAAAGAAATGAAGAGGTTACTCAATGCTATTCCGGTCATCAATAAACTTAACCTCGATGAAGTGGTCTCTATCGAAAACGCATCATTTACCAATGATAATGGCTTAATCGGTGCGGTATATCACTTTTTAATCATGAGGGGGAAAAGAACGTAATAAGTAGACATCTAGCCGTATTTACATTGAAATCGAACGCATTATGCTGGCTACTAGATAAAAAATTATAAATCTAGCCAGCTTTTTTGTGTATGACACGGAATAACAGAATTACGCTGAATGAGTCTGCCATGGTGATGATGGGACAGTGGAGGTTTTTTAGTTTCAGTCAGTTCTAATGCCAATTCCACAGCCTGCCTCGTCATTTCTTCGATAGGAAGTTCAACGGTTGTGAGTGTAGGATTAAAAAAATCTGTTATCGGGTCGTTATCAATACCGGTCACAGCGATTTGTTCTGGAACATTGATTCCTGCGTCATCCAGTGCTTTTAAAGCACCAACAGCCATATTGTCATTAAATGCGACAATAGCGGTAAAGGGTATCTTATGATTTAACAGTTCCTGACATGCTAGGTATCCACTCATCATATGATAGTCACCGTTTTTAACAAGATTAACCTGAAATGGTATACCATTGGATTTTAGTGAGTTTTTATATCCGGCTAGGCGAGCTTGTCCGGTTGGGTTTTCAAGTGGACCAGTAATACAGGCTATTTGTCTATGTCCAAGATTTATCAAATGATCCATCACTATACTTATGGCTCCCTCCTGATCAAAGGAGACCGTGTGATATAAGGGCTCAGAGGGGTTTCGGTTTAAAATCACCAGTGGTATGGATAGATTGCTATGTAGACTTTTAATATGCTCATCAGACAACGTTCGACTATAAAGAATTACCGCATCACACCGCCCTTCAAGTTGACGAATGGCTTCATATTCCTGTTCTGGGTCATTTTTCCCATCAGTGACTATGAGTTGTTTATGTGCATTATCAGCGCTTGCGGCAGCTTGTTTTAATAACAATCCAAAATGAATACCATCAAAATCAGAAACCACCAACCCTATACTGTTGGTTCGATTGGTTGCTAGTGCCTGAGCCATTTTATTTGGCCTATAGCCAAGCTGATCCATTGCTGTAAAAACAGCTTCTCGGGTAGACTCTTTAACTTGTCCAGTTCCATTTACAACTCTAGAAACCGTTGCTTTAGATACACCGGCTAATTTACACACATCAATAATAGTACTCATCAGCTTACTTTTCTCTAAGGAATTAATAGTCTATATGCACCCAATAAGTGGTTAAAAAGATAATAACACGCAATGAAACCGGTTACACTTTGGTTCGTAAAAAATTGACACATTAACTTTAAGTTTTGTCGTAAATTGAACCTTTATTTATAATCTGCTTAGCACTCATTACCTTTCACATCATTACTATCCACTCTTTTGCATTACCCCGATTTTACACCATACAAGCTGGATAATCCTCCAAATCGAGCATTACACAAATATGAAGCTGAAAAATCAAAACTACCCTCTTAAAACACGCATAGCCCAGATCCGAACTCACATTAGTAAATCTAGGACAAATTCTAACAGTAGAAGCTCTTGTTTAAGCTATAATAGATAATTATTATAATGAGATCTTGTTGTTCATTCCAAATAATAGCAGTGATTCTTCTTGCGCCAAGGCCTCCTGTACTGGAGCGATCAGCTATTTTCAATTTTTAACAATTTCATCTTGATAAGCTCAAAATTTAGACGGGAGATGAATATAGACTAATAAGCTGCTTTATAACCAGCGGCGTACTTTCTGGCAATAGTCGGTGTATTGCTTACCAAACTTTTGTTGTAGGAAACGTTCTTCAGGTTTGATTTGAAATTGGGTGATATAGCAAACAAAACCGAGACATACTCCGATGGTTAACCAGTTACTCAACCACACCGAAATCGCCAATAAATTAAGTAGCATTCCGAGGTACATTGGATTTCGTGAAATACGATAAATACCACTAGTAACCAGTTTATTGGTGGCGTGTTTTAAATCGGGATGAATGGTGGTTTCTGCTTGAATGAACTTCTTTACACCGGTCATCGCAAGCATTAAACCAATAAGCACTAAACCTAGTACCATTTCCAAACGATTTTGCCCTACTCCTAGTTTGTCATTGGGTAGCCAATAGTCGAGCCCAAACATGATGATTACGGCAATGAGAGCCACAATCGGCGGTTTTATTTTTAGATCTAATGACTGCATATTTTTTCTTTACGAATAGTTTTGATCGTAAAGCCTTCTTGTGACTTAGGGGCTTCGAAATATTGGGTTACGTGGTGAAACATAGCTTCGGTATCGAATCTCACTCTGGCTGGTTGCTCTATTCGTCTATGTTTAATTTGTTGCAGACAAACCTCACCATCCGCATCGATATAAATCAGTTGATGCTTAACCTGAGCATTTTCAAATAACTGCTTAAACCATTCTCTTTGTTGATAAGTATTGGCAGGGAAATCGAGTATAACATCCGTTCCCGAAGTGAGAATTTGTTGGATATGTTTGGAGAGTAGCGGTTTTATTCTTGATGCAAATTTTAAATATTCTTCAAAATTGCTGATTTGATCAGGGTACAACGCCGTTAGCCACTCATCTTCGCTGATATGAACCGCTTTAATCTCTTTGGCCAATTGTAGAGAATGTGTCGATTTACCGGATCCCATTTTGCCGGCATAAAAATAAAGTGTTGCTACGTTTTCCATGCTCTCTACCCCACAAATAACCACGCTGTCTTTGATAATTAACCTTAGGTTAGTTATACCATTAAAACATAGACCAGATCTAAGGTAGTCTCTTTACTTTTTAGAAAGAATAAAAAAGACGCCCCGAGGAGCGCCTTATATTGTATTCACTTTAACGTATAAGAATTAGATATCTTGAACGTCGAAGTTAACTTCTGGGTTTACGTCAGCTTCGTAGTCAACACCATCAACACCGAAACCGAATAGTTTCAAGAACTCTTCTTTGTACTCAACGTAGTCTGTTAACTCTTTCAAGTTTTCAGTGGTGACTTGAGGCCATAGGTTACGGCAATGCTGTTGAATGTCTTCACGTAGTTCCCAATCATCTAAACGAAGGCGGTTTTTGTCATCCACTTGTGGAGCGCTGCCATCTTCTTTGTATAGACGTTGAGTAAACATGCGGTGAATTTGCTCCATACAACCTTCGTGTACGCCTTCTTCACGCATTTTCTTAAATACCATTGCGATATAAAGAGGCATAACTGGAATGGCAGAACTTGCTTGAGTCACAACACTCTTCAATACGGCAACATTCGCAGTACCGTTAAGGCCTGCTAGCTTTTCATTTAATGCGGTTGCTGCACGATCTAGGTCCATTTTTGCTTGACCTAGTGCGCCATCCCAATAGATTGGCCATGTTAGCTCAGTTCCGATGTAGCTATAAGCGACAGTTTTACAACCTTCTGCTAGTACACCTGCTTCAGATAGCGCTGCCATCCAAAGTTCCCAATCTTCGCCACCCATTACAGTAACAGTATCTTTGATTTCTTGTTCTGTTGCTGGCTCGACACTGGCTTCAATAATAACGTCTTTATTGGTATCAACTGCGGTTGCTGTGTACGTTTCACCAATTGGTTTAAGCGATGAACGAATCACTTCACCGGTTTCTGGCATTTTACGTACTGGCGATGCTAATGAGTAAACTACCATATCGATTTGGCCAAGATCAGCTTTGATCAGGTCGATGGTTTTTTGTTTTGCTTCATTTGAGAAAGCATCACCATTCAGGCTTTTAGAGTATAGGCCTTCTTCTTTCGCTAACTTGTCAAAAGCTGCTGAGTTATACCAACCCGCTGTGCCAGTTTTTTTCTCTGTGCCAGGCTTTTCAAAAAACACACCGATAGTTGATGCACCACCGCCAAATGCAGCTGCAATACGAGATGACAAGCCATAGCCACTTGAAGAACCAACCACTAGTACGCGCTTTGGTGCGTTAGCAATTGGGCCTTGAGCTTTTGTGTAGGCAATTTGTTCTTTTACGTTTGCTTCACAACCCACTGGGTGTGTTGTTGTACAGATAAATCCACGGATTTTCGGTTTGATGATCATATTCAGCTTCCTTTAAAAAACCCCTGTAGGATAAAAGTTTATCCGAGGTTTCGCATCTTATTTCTGCATTTTTTGCTTATATAGCCAAGTGGTTAGACCTGTTTAACCACAACTTCACTAAAGCAAAAACGCCACAGTAGCTGTGGCGTTGTCATTAAGTATACTCAATTTTGTATGGTATGCGCACGTTCAATCAAGCGGCGCTATCAAGCTTTTTTGACGACTTCTCCTTTTTCTCTGCATCATGAGTACGAATTTCACTGAAATCATGGCTAAAGTGATCCACTTGAATTGAACGGTAACGAATTTCGTCCGCTTTCATCACTTGCTCCGCTTCGTCTTGGGTTAAGATTTTTTGCTCAACCGCCGCTTGTAAACGCTCTTTTAATGGACCAGCTTTTGCTAGCTTGCCATCTTTAACTGCTTTCATCATTTTACGCTCTAGATGCTTCACACCGTACATGGCAATGAACGCTCGTTCGATAAGCCCAACGCTGTCATTTTCATCATCGCCAATGTAGCAAAGGCGCGTTAAACGTTCACGATGTGCTCCCGGTGTCATTAAGCTTTCTGCCACTTTAGTTTTTTGCTTATCAGACGGTGCTTTAAAGCGATTACCTAATGGGAAAACCAACACTTTTAGTAGCATTCCAGCAACTCGACTCGGCATATTGCGGTAAGCTTCTTCTAAACCGTTGGCTGCCTGACTTAAGCAATGATTCATCGCATAATGAACGTAATCGAGATCGTCTTGCTGACAGCCTTCATCTTCATAACGTTTTAGCACTGCTGAGCCTAAATATAAATAACTCAATGCATCACCAAGACGCGCGGACAACATCTCTTTACGTTTTAGCTCACCACCTAGGGTTAGCATGGCAAAGTCTGTCGTCACCGCTAATGCTTTACTTAAACGAGTCATATCGCGGTAATACTGCTTCGTCGCACCAGAGGTATGAGATTTCGCAAAGCGAGAGCCCGTCAATGCCATGCTAAACGCCCCTAAGCTATTTTTAATGGCATAACTCATGTGTTTAAATAACAAGTCATCAAACGCTTTTGCACCGGCTTTTTCATCTGGATTTGCCGCCGCTTCCATTTCAGGTAGGACAAATGGATGACAACGCGTTGCGCCTTGTCCGAAAATCATCAAGTTACGGGTTAAAATGTTCGCGCCTTCTACAGTGATCGCAACTGGTACGCCATAGTAATGATGCGCTAAGTAGTTCATTGGGCCAGTTTGAATCGCTCGGCCTGAATGAATATCCATTGAATCGTTTAATATGGTACGCGCCATTTCGGTCATGTGATATTTAGCAATCGCGGTAACAATCCCTGGTTTTTCACCCATATCCAGTGAAGTCGTGGTTAAAGTACGCGCCGCTTCTAGCATGTACGTCATGCCACCGATACGCGCCATCGCATCAGCCACGCCTTCAAACTTACCAATCGACATGCCAAATTGCTTGCGTACATAACCATAAGCGCCAGTTGTTCGGCTAGTAAGGTGACCAATTGCCGTTCCGAGTGCCGGTAGAGAAATACCACGGCCTGCTGATAAACATTCCACCAGCATACGCCAGCCTTTACCTGCGTAATCTGCACCGCCAATTAGCCAATCCATAGGAATGAAGATATCTTCACCGCGAGTTGGGCCATTCATAAAGGCTAACCCTAGCGGATCGTGGCGCTCACCGATTTCTACGCCTTCATGATCAGCAGGAATCAACGCACATGTAATGCCAAGATTTTCTTTATCGCCAAGCAGGTGATCAGGATCATCTAACTTAAATGCGAGGCCAAGTACCGTAGCCACTGGCGCAAGAGTGATATAACGTTTATTCCAGCTAAGGCGAATGCCTAGAACTTCTTCTCCATTGTGCATGCCTCGACACACCACACCTTTATCTGGAATACCACCAGCATCAGAACCCGCTTCTGGCCCTGTTAAAGCGAAACATGGAATATCTGTGCCATCAGATAATCGTGGTAGCCAGTAATCTTTTTGCTCTTGTGTACCATAATGCGATAGCAGCTCACCCGGACCCAAAGAGTTAGGAACCATTACGGTTACAGCGGCACTAATACTGCGAGTAGCAATTTTGGTAACAATCGTTGAGTTTGCGTGCGCCGAAAAATTCAAGCCGCCATAAGCTTTATCAATGATCAGAGCAAAGAACTTCTCTTTGCGGATGTAGTCCCACACTTCTTTTGGAAGATCACGGTCTTCTTGTACCACTTTGTAGTCATCAAGCATCGCAAGTAATGTTTCAACTTGATTATCAATGAATGATTGTTCTTCTTCTGTCAACGTTGGTTTCGGATAGTTATGCAATGTTTGCCAATCTGGTGTACCTGAGAAAAGCTGACCATCCCACCAGACACTACCCGCTTCCATCGCTTCTCTTTCAGTACTAGAAAGCGGCGGTAATACTTGTTTAAACCATTTAAACGCTGGGTCACTGATCCATTTTTGTCTTAGCGAGCTCATAATCTATTCCTTTTTATCCACGTTATTCATTTAGTTGTTTTTGTTATGTTCAAGTCCAAGCATAGAAACTGTTCTTCAATATTTATGCTTGAAAGCTAGGTTTAATAAAACCCAGGTTTAAAAATCTAGGCTTGAGCGGCAACCCCTGCCGCTAAAAATGGGATTAACTGTTGAATAAACACATCGGAATCGACTTTCTTTCCATAAGAGTTATAAGCAATTTCCGCAAGTGCTTGACTTGATGACATGGTGAATACACAAGTACCTAAGGTGAAGTGTAGTCGCCAAAATAGAGTTTCAGCATCTAATGCTGGGTTGGCTTTTTTTACCGAGTCCGTAAATAGGTTAAGTACACTGCTGTATTGAGTCGTAATAAACCAACGTAGATGCCCTTGCACATCGGTATAACCACGGCCAATCAACAACATAAAACGACTTGCACCATTTGGACGAAGGTTATCAAGAGATAATACTGGATGTGTTAACGTATTAAACACCTCCGTCATGGTGTAATTATCACTTTGATTCAGCTTTGTTAGGCTTTTTTCCAACTCGGGCATAAAGGCTTCTAAGTAACGGTTAAGCACCGCTCTCACCAAAGTTTTCTTATCACCAAAATGGTAGTTTACCGACGCTAGATTTACATTAGCTTTAGTAGTGATCGTACGTAATGACGTATCATTAAATCCGTGTTCAGCAAACAATGCTTCTGCTACATCCATGATTTTTGCTTTTGTCTTATTCTTAACCGTCATTTCAATCGCTCGTATTAAACACTTGTTTGAATATTATCAGGATAGATCAATTGAACAAGCGGCAAAGATCACAAATGCGAAACATAGTTCACCAATAAATTTAATAAATATGCCCAAGTGACTTCAAGATGAAGCTTCCGAAAGGCAAGTTAAAGTTATATGGATATAGCAAGTTCGACACGTTATAAATAATCTCGATTTTTTTGAAAAAAGATTGAACCGAATGTAATTAACCCAGTCCTATATTACGTAGCAAGTGGAAATAAGCTGGAAACATGTCTTAATTTGTTCATCCATCAGTTTTCTACACCTAACTGCAATTTTTTCATATACAACTCCTATATTGTTTTTAGCCCATTTCAAATTGATTTGGGCTTTTTTTTGTCTTCATCAATCTGCCTTATCGAGTTTCTATAGACGTAAAAAAGGCCACTCCTTATGAAGTGGCCCCTTATTTACGCTGAAGTGGCTTAGTGTTCTTAAGTCATCAAGCTTTCTTAAATGCCCCGATCTTCTTAAATAAGTTCGCTTTATACCATTAAGATAGCTTACTCTTCTGTAGCAACTGATGTTGTCGTCTGCTTAGGTAAGAAACAATGCAATAGCACATAACCTAAAATTGCAGCAGTCGTTGAGCCAATTAAGATGCCAAGACGTGAATAAGTATCAAATGCAGCATCAACATTAGTAAAGGCCAGTGATGAAATAAAGATCGACATAGTGAAACCGATACCACATAGTACTGAAACCGCAAAGATATGCTTGAAGTTTATCCCTTCTGGTAATTGAGCAAAACCAGATTTTACTGACACCCAGCTGAAGGTAAATACACCTAGGGGTTTACCAACTATTAGACCTAACGCAATACCCATTGGTACCGTTGATGACAAGCCCGCTAGTGAAACCCCTGCTAAAGAAATACCCGCATTTGCAAAAGCAAAAAGAGGTAAAATCAAGAAGTTCACATAAGGATGCAATGCATGCTCTAGTGATTTCAGTGGAGATTTACCGCCTTCTTCACCTTTTAGGGGAATAGCAAAGCCGATTAATACACCTGCAAGCGTTGCGTGAACACCTGACTTCAGAACGCTCACCCATAAAATGAAACCGACAATCAAGTACCAACGTGTTTTGGTGACATTTTTCATGTTCATGTAGAACAAAACAGCGGTCGCAATAAAGCCTATCAGTAAAGCAAGGCTTGATAGATCACTTGAGTAGAATAGAGCGATAATAACAACGACACCTAAATCATCAATGATTGCTAAAGCAAGTAAAAATACTTTTAAGCTCACAGGAACACGTGGACCTAGTAACGCCATAATACCGAGTGCAAAGGCAATATCCGTTGCAGCAGGAATAGCCCAACCACTAGCAGCAACAGGATCACTGTAATTAAATACAAGATAGATTAAAGCGGGTGCAAGCATGCCGCCGACGGCCGCAATCGCTGGGAACATAGCCGTTTCTTTAGAACGTAATGCTCCTATCAGTAATTCACGTTTTACTTCCAGACCAATAAGTAAGAAGAACACCGCCATCAAACCATCGTTGATCCAATGTGATGCTGACATACCTAAAATGTAGGTATGGAGTGTATCTTGGTATAGGGAACCATATGATGAATTGGCAATCAGCATTGCAATAACAGCTGCAATCACGAGAATGATGCCACTTGCTGATTCCATCTTAAAAAAATTAACTACTTTATCGCGCATAAAACCTTTTCCTTAGTCTAGCGTAACTCATCTGATAATACATGCATCGATAGTATCTGGATAATTTAAACTATAAAAATCGATTGTTTAGATACGAACACTCGAATTTTCCGAATTAATAAAATTTAAAAAAAGTCTTTCACATATATACCCAAGTTAACAATATGAATGGCTCACATTTAACTTACCAAAAATCATACAAATAAGAATGATAGATGAGCCTAGTACCCCGTCAATTGCATAAAGCCAACACCTCTATGGCTTCCTGTGATTTGAATAGGCCCTTCCCATGACGGGATCCAAAATGGTAACCATAACTCTTTATTTAAAGATTGAGTAATCAAGCTGATTTGATAGTTTGGTAGCTCAATAACCCAACGTAAAGGTAAAAGTCTTCCATTTAGTAATTGTTGATTTTCAATTGGGTAAATTCTCACTTCACTATCTTTAATCTTCACTGTTGAGCCATTTTTATTCGATAATGAACCTGAAATATAGCGCATATTCTGTGGATTATGATATTGGGTTAAAGATAAGACTCGCCCATCGGATAAATGAAGGTTAAAGGTATCCCAACGCAATGAACGATTGGCGACAAGATGGTTACCCCACTCTTTATCTAACCAAGCAACACCTGACACATTTACTTCTTTACCATTCAAAATCAAACGTCCTTTAGCCTTAATAAAAGGAGCGCTAAATGAATAAGATGCGGTAGACATTAGATCGTGTGTTTTTTTATAGCCTTTATCACCATTTAAAACAAAAGGTCCATAAGCTGCATTTTGTAGTGAGACTTGAAAATCGTCGGTTTTAACATTCAACTGGCTTGCGATGGCAAAATTATTATTCGAAACCCAACTCCAATCATCGATCCATAGCCTAAACGGGTACATCATCACTCCGGCCTGCCCAATACCGCCACGGGCAATACGCTGCTGTGACCATGAATGCCTGGAAGTTGAGACAACGACTTGCGCCGTATAGATTTGTGCATTTCTCCAGCCCACGCCTTGATGATCACCATTAGCAACACGATAAACCGTCCACTGCACGCCATAGTCTAAGCCATCATCGCCTTTTAAGTTGGCACTGTAGTGCCAAACTTCATTATGAAAACCATTATGTTCAGAAAAATCTTTGCCGTACTTAATCGTATAATCTGGTAAAACCGGATCATATACAGCTTGATTACCTTCTTTCGATTCCGCTTGAAGATGAAGCTGATCAATTTCTTTCGCTACTAATCCTTTAACTAAGTGAGGGGCGAGCAAACCTGATAACAGCAAGAAAGCAAGCGTCACCACAATCGCTTTAAATATCCATTGGTGTTGTTCAGTCTTCATTATAATGAGTCCCTCAACAACTTCATTGGCGTCGATTTAACCATGTGCCAAACTGGCCATGCTCCAGCAATAAACAAACTCGAAAGTGACCAAACAAAAGTAGAAATATATTGTTCAGGCAATAAAGTGATTTGCATGGTCCAACCAAAAGCATTTTTAAGAACGACATCCACCATTAACTGCGCCACTAAAATACCAAGTGGTAAAGCAATGAAAGCAGTAAATAGCCCTATCGCAAGCAATTGTAGTGCCCCTAAAATAACTAACTCTCTACCAGAAACACCTAAACAACGCAGTAAAGCAACTTGCTTTTGCCTTGAAACTTCACCGGCAACGGTTGAAACAAATAAGCCGAACACCGCAATAAACAAGGTAATTTTCCCTAAGGTATCCGCCACTTTAAAGGTTTGATCAAACGCAATCATCGCCTTCGTATGCATAGCATTATTGTTATAGATTCTTTCCGGAGACAGGCTATAAGTTCTTTCCATCCGCTGTATTAAGTCACTTGGCTCGACTTGTTCATTCAATACAACACCTAAAGCCACATCGCCTTGGCCTTGGAAGGTGTCTGACCATTTATGTTCTGAGATAATCACCTGGTTATATGGATTCCCATAATCATAATAAACGCCTAAAACAGGCCAATGTCCACCTAAAGGCTCAGGTAAATTAATAATATCGCCAGGATGAATGTTATGTTTGAGTGACATCGATTCACTGACCATCACACCTCGATCATGATGCAAATGATACCAAAACTGTGGGACTGCTAATTTCACTGTTAACGATTTACGCTCACCTTCTGTTTCACCTGAGCTCACAACCTGGACAGTTTCTGTATTGGTTTGCAGTGATTTCTCCCACCGCCACCAAACACTCTTCACTTCAGGTTGTGTTTCAAGCCAATGGCTCATTCGAGCTGCAGAGGATATTGTCGGAGTAATATATAAATCAGCAGATAGCCGTTGAACCAACCATTTATCTGTCGTCTCTTTAAAGCTATGAACCATCGTTACCACGCCAATATTGGTTGCTAACGCCAGCATAAATGCCATTGCGGCAACACCACGATAACTCATACTGGCAGCCATATCAGCAAAGAACCAACGAACTTTGACCCACGGCATAGTATAAGAGAAGCTGGTAAATAACTTCCATAAACAATATGGCATCACCAAGCCAACACTCACTAATATTAATGCAATGAGAGTAAAGCCTTCTTTTTGATTACTCGGTGATTGATACAAAGCCACCGCCGCCACAGTACATATACAGGCGACAAAAGCTTGTAAACTAAACTCTCGACCAGCAAAACGCATTAATGATAAACGAGAAGTGAGTCGAATTGGTTGAGAGCGAACCAATCGAACAAGCGGCCAAAAACAAGACAATAGACAACCAAAGATAGACATCAATAAGCTGTATTGAATCCATTCCCAGTCCCATTTAATAGATAGGCCAACATCGGCATTATATAAATCACTTAAACTTGCTGAAACCGAAGGCATGAGTCGGTTCGCCAAAGCCAACCCAAGTACCGTGCCGCTCAACCAACTAATTAAAATCCAAGCCATAACTTCTAACAACAATGCTTTGGTTAACTGCCAGCCAGACACACCTGTTAAACGTAAAATACCCACTAGAGGCTGACGTTGGATAAAAGAAAGTGACATTGCTTGATAGAAAATAAATAAACCCACAAGGAAAGACAGCATTCCCATCGCAGTTAAATTCATATGAAAAGCTTTAGTGAGCGAACCTAGCTCAACACGAGTATTACGATGCAAGGAAATACCATCAGGCAAATAATTACGTAATTTTTCTAATTTAGCCGGTGACATTGCAGTACAAGCAATCATATCAAAGCCTGAACTACGATTAAGCTTTCGAAGCAAAGACATATCTGCTACGAGTCTTGAACCCGAAATTCTTCCTTGAGTATCTACCTTGATCGGCCCAATTTTTTCGCCTGATTTTAAAGTGATAAAATCATTATCAACTATATCTAGGTAGTTAGATAATTGAGAACTGATCAAAATTGGATATGGAGGACGCATCAGCTCAAGCATATCCGAAGAACCAAAACTTTGATTCTGCTTGAATGACAACATTATCACCGGATCAAAACCCACAATATTGAGTTGCATGCCACCTTCAGTCACAATTCGATAGTTATCAAAAGGGGCACATTGATGGAAACCATTGCGTCTTAATTGAATGTAAAAACCTTGAGGAATTTTATTACCCGTCAGTTTCGGCTGAATTCGATATGGGAGTGGATTTGAAAATAGCTTTTCACCATTAGCATAACTCTGCTTGGCATGATAATTAACCGCTAAAACACCGACGAACAGCGATATGCCTAGTGTTAAACCTAGCCATACGAGAAGAATTTGAAATGGGTGGCGACGATAATGGCCAAGTAGAGCTTTAGCTACGGGCCACAACATTCAACGCGCCTCCTTGTAATCGAACACAACCTTCTAAATGTGCAGCTACCCTTTCACTGTGAGTCACCAGTAATAAAGTGCAATTCATCTTACTCGACAGACTCGTCAATAAACGCATCACCGCTTCGGCATTTTTCTCATCTAGACTACCGGTTGGCTCATCCGCTAATAAGATCGAAGGCTCCATATATAATGCACGAGCAATCGCGGCACGTTGTTGTTGACCACCGGATACTTCTTCAGGATAACGGCCGAGCAATGGCATTAAGTCAAGTGAGGATAATATTTGACGCCAGAGATGTGGGTCTTCTGGTAAACCTTTTAATTGACGACAAAAGCGAATATTATCGGCAATATTCAGCGTTGTTAGCAAATTAAATTGCTGAAAAATAAGCCCAATATTATTACGACGAAAAGCATTTTTTTGTCTATCAGGGGCATCGTGCATAGGAAATTCAGAACAAATTACTTCACCAGAATCGCAAGAATCTAACCCTGCAATAATGTTCAACAATGTACTTTTCCCTGAGCCACTTTCTCCCATTAAAGCAAGTTGGGCTCCACGGTCTAATGATAACTCAGCACCTTGTAAAACGGGGTTAAATACGCCCCCATCAATATAACCTTTACAAAGATTTTTAAGATAAAGCATTAAACTTGCACCTGCGACCAATAATAAGAAAGGAAATTTACACTAATTAGCTTGTTGTAGGAAGAGCTTTACCCTATATGACCTGAGTTACCACTGTATATAACATCGACATACCAAATATCAGGCACCAATTCAATAAAACCACACCCCTTAAGTAACCAACTGATAATTAAAACTATCAATAATTCATTGGAATTTCAGCCAATTGGGGCCCAATGTTGCACGGATAAACTCGGTATTCACCGTGATACTTCACAATGGATTTATAGTCAGTTTGCTTATGTAATAAAAAACCTTGCTCTGTTGCCTCGGTGATAAAAGCTGCGTGGTTTCCTCTTACATAAAAACTCATCGGTTTAGTTAGTAACTCACCATCAAAGCAATCATCACATTGCTTAGCACATAAAACAAATGAGTTTGGCTGATCGGCAAAAATTTGTGTCTTTTCAGTTAACTCAAATTCATTAACGACTTCCCACCCCTTCGCTTCCATGTGATCCATAAAAGCTTCAATATCCGAATCTTTCAGCACTTTAGGCTCAGATTCCACGGGCAGAAAATGTTGGTATAATTTTGCAATGCGTTCAAACGTCACAAGAAGGTCACTACCTGCCCCTTTGCTACGGCTCAATTTTTGCCAACGAATCAGATCATTTTTCACACACCCATCAAATTCTTGAGTCTTTATGCTTTTCGTTACCCAGCGAGCTAAAAAATGAGTATTTGTAATCGGTGTATTGGCCAACTTACCGTTTTGATGCTGTTGCTTTAATTCTGATAAAGCACTGGTCACTACTCGTTGGATCTCTTGTGAATATTGCATGTTTTTCTCTAATTCAAAATTTGTATTCATTTAAGCATTTCGGCTCAATAACCAATAACAACTTGCCGACAATACTGCGCATAGGAACATTGCGATTACCATCGGCCATACATAACCGCTTGGTAAGAAAGCAATCAACGCACTGATGGCAGCACCCACGCCAAATCGTAGTGTACCGGCAAGCGAAGAAGCCGTGCCCGCCATTTGAGGGTAACTACTTAACAGTAATCCCATTGAGTTGCTACCGATAATCGAAATGGTACCAACAAATAAAATCACACAAGGCACTATCGCCCATAAGCCTAAACCTAATAACCAACTCGCCAAAAGTGCTACGCCAGCAAAAGTTTGGCACCAGAGACCAAAACGTAGCATCCAGTGCGAGCCCATTTTACGGACTGCGCGACCATTAAAGCTAGTCATTGCCACCATACCAACAACATTTAACGCAAACAAATAGCCAAAGTATTCTGGTTGTACGCCGTAGATATCAATATACACAAATGAACCTGCGGTAATAAAAGCAAACATACCAGCAAACGAAAATGCACCACAAAAGATAAGGCCAAAGACTACAGGGTTGGTAATTAATTTAAAATAATTACGCATGGTGGTTTTAAAGCGTAAAGTTTGCTTGTTTTCAGGTGCTAGCGTTTCAGGAATGTTAAACAACACCGCTAATAGAACGAAGAAAGACACCGCTGCAAGTACGGTAAAAATAGAACGCCAACCAAACCAAACCGCTAAGTGGCCACCAATCATAGGCGCCAACAAAGGTGAAATGGTAATAACCAAGGTAATAAAAGACATCGCTCGAGCAAATTCTTCTTTATCGAACATATCTCGAACTATGGCTTGCACAATCACAGCCGCTGCTGCACCAGCAAAACCTTGTGCAAATCGAGTGTATAATAAAGCTTCAATACTCGTCGTTGTAGCGCAAATAATAGAAGCAATTGCAAAGAACACAATTCCTCCCATTAAAATTGGACGACGACCATAACTGTCTGCTAAAGGTCCATGCAAAAGTTGCCCCAAAGCAAAGCCGGCTGTATAAGCGGTTAGCGTCGCCTGTACCAGGCCATGATTCACCATAAAGTCATTGGCAATAGTCGGCATTGCAGGCAAGTACATATCAATAGCGAATGGTGTTAATAAACCAATCGAACCTAAAATCAGAAATAAAACAAAGCTGCTTTTAGGTAAGGAAGTTTGCGGCATAGCGTGTCCTTTGTGAAAATAAATAAACAAACCACAAGTTGATAATTAGCGGCTTGGCTAAATATATAAAGAGATAAATAACATAAAGCTTTCATACCCGAATGACTTCAAGATGCAGAATTCAGAGCTCTCATCCAGGCCTTTAGGTAAAGAAGATTGGCGAAGGAATGTAGGCCCTTTCAAACCAATCTGACACGGCATAAAGGCTGGATGAATCTCACGAAAGGCAAGTTAAAACAAGCTGTATGCTAAGTTAAATTGCCAAGAGATAGAATCACTCTGATCATATTCAATTTGCCTTGCCTAAAACTTATTTTACTCTTGCTGAAACTTGCATCTCAACGTTACTTAAGTATAAATTGCAGCGACTTCTTCATTTGTTAATGGACGGTACTCACCAGGTTCAAGCGTCTCATCGAGAACAATCATACCAATTGATTCACGGTGTAATTGCTCAACTTTATTACCTAGAGCAGCAAACATACGTTTTACTTGATGGTACTTACCTTCCGAAATCGTCAGCAATAATTCATTTTGAGAAAAGTCCACGACTTCCATTTTTGCAGGAAGTGTCAGCCCTTTTTCGTTTCTCAATTGAATACCGTCTTGCAATTGTTGGATGTAATCATCACCAATCGCATCTTCTAGCCATACTCGATAAGTTTTCTCACATTTGTGTTTTGGCGAAGTAATACGATGTGACCATTGACCATCATCAGTAATTAATACCAAGCCTGTAGTATCGACATCAAGACGACCTGCGAAATGAAGCTTATCCATATTTACTTCATCTAATAGAGCAAACGCCGTCGGGTTATTGCTATCTTCATGTGAACAAACAAAGCCATCCGGTTTGAACAGCATGAAGTAACGAGGCCCCGGCATAGGTAAATGACGCTCTTGCCACTCAACATAGGATCCTTCCCCTACCTTGATTGAGGCGACTTTAACTATCTGCCCATCTACCGTTACTTCACCACGACGCAATAAAATCGTTGCTTCCCGGCGGGTTACCCCTAATGTTTCACATAAAAACTTATCTAAACGCATGAATACCTCTAGTCTGACTATCGCTTGTTGATCGAGTCAGCACACATAAATGTTGCTATAAACACTAGGGTTGGTTGAGCTTTTATCAGCATTTTTGCAGTGAAAGACCCACCATCCCTAATTCCAGCATGAGATATCATTATAGAGATATTTGCTTCATTAGTTGAGCTATTTCACAAAATTGATTTATTAATGAATTAAAGAAAAATACAACGCTCCAAGATCAGAAGGTAATATAAATCCTGTTATTTAAAAATCGATCCTTTTCTGGTTAAATAACAAACAACTTTATTGCAGATATTTTTTATTTTCTATTTATAGCTTTCTTAAATAGCTTTGTATCATTTTGTCACAATTAAATTTATCTTAGTTTTTTGCTTAATTTATATTCATAAAATAATGAAACATTATTTAGGCAATAAATTAACCCCCTCGACCTTAGTCTAAAATGAAATCAAAAAGTTAAGACACTGTTAGACCTTAGTCTTAACCTTCATCATCAGCATTATTTGACCAAAAAATAAACAACACAAAAACCAGACCATTATCAATAAGTTATACTGGTCATACCTGATTTATGGGAAGAAATAAGATAAATTGCAAAATTATTAACCTTGTAGCATTTTTTGAAAATTTAAATACCAAATTATCACATTAAGTAATAAAACTATTAACAACACATCGGACCAAGCCGATGCGGCACAATAAAATAATTAATGTGTAAGGGATGACAATGAAAAAAACACAATATTCACTATTAGCAATTTCGATTGCTCTTGCCTCTCAAGTTCATGCTGCTGGCTTCCAAGTAGTAGAACATTCCGCCTCTGGCCTAGGTCGTGCATTTTCTGGTGCAGGTGCTGTTGGTGACAACGCCAGTGAAATGTCAGCAAACGCCGCATCAATGATGCTATTTGAGAAGAAACAATTTTCTGGTGCAATTTCCTGGATTGAGCCTGAAATTGATGTCAAAGGTAATGATGCTACAGCTATTCCTGGGACAAATAATTCAGCAAACGACATCGCACCCTCCCAAGTTGTTCCTGCCTTTTACTATGTCAACCCTATTAATGAGCATTGGGCTTGGGGAATCGGCATGTACACTGATTACGGTGTAGCAACCGAATATCCTGGTGACTTTTTAGCTGGTGATATTTCAGGGGAAACTTCTTTAACTACTTTTAAATTTAACCCGAACATTGCATATAGATTAAATGACCACTTCAGTGTTGGTGCAGGCTTCAACGTAACTTATGCAAAAGCTGAATTAAAAAGAACTAAAGGTGCATTATACGTTGCACCGCCTCAATTTGGCGGTGGTGGTTCTCCATCTAATACTTTAATAAAAATGGAAGGAGATACCTTCGGTTATGGCTGGAACGTAGGTGCCTTATATGAAGTCAATGAAAACAACCGTTTTTCTGCTTCCTATAAATCAGCTGTCAAACTAAAGTTTGAAGATGGTGATTTTACTGATGGAGCTGGAGCATTTACAGGACAGCCTGGCTCAACAAATAATGCAGATTTAGATATTGAACTTCCTGATATTGTTATTCTATCCGGTTTCCATCAACTAAATAATCAATGGGCTGTTCACTATAGCTGGCAATGGACAAACTGGAGTAAGTTTACAGATTTAACTGCAACAGGAAGTGCTTGTGTCATAACAAGTGGAACATGCTTTACTAAGCAAGAAAAATATGATGATAACCAACGTTGGTCGATTGGTACTACTTACCAACCTACTGATAGCGTAATCCTACGTGCAGGTTTTGCTTATGATGAACAAGCTGGTCAAGCCACGTTAAGTATCCCAGATACTGACCGTTACTGGTACACAGCAGGTATCACTTACCTATGGACAGAAGATCTATCTCTTGATGCTGGCTTTGCTTACATTGATGGAAAATCAGGCAACTTTGATGAAACATCTAAGACTGGATCTATCACTGGCTTACCTCAAAATAACTATAACTCATCAGGTCCAGCTTACATCGGTTCTGTACAGTTAAACTACACATTCTAAGCCTTGCTTAAATGAACGACTAAAGCCCACCATCTCGGTGGGTTTTTTTATCGACGCTCCACAGCCAAGCCGAGTCATGAGAAACGAAGTGCCCAAGATTCTAGAAATGCCCTAGTATTTCCCCACCAAGCCTATTATCCTTTCACCTTCTTACTCATTCGCTGATTTATCATGTTCAAACTTCGCCCTTATCAAACCGACTCCGTAAAAGCCGTTATCCATTACTTTCGTAATAATAGTGAACCTGCCGTGATTGTTTTGCCAACTGGCGCAGGTAAAAGCCTAGTGATCGCAGAACTGGCTCGATTAGCTAAAGGTCGAGTATTAATGCTAACCCACGTGAAAGAATTGGTTGAGCAGAATCATGCTAAATACGAAAGTTATTCCACAGAAGATCGTCCTCTTAAAGGTGGCATTTTCTCTGCAGGGTTAGGTCGAAAAGAATCAAATGAACAAGTTGTCTTCGCTTCAGTACAATCGGTAGTACGTAATCTTGATGCCTTTGCCAATCAATTTTCATTATTGGTAATTGATGAATGTCACCGAGTACCTGACAACCCGAAAAGCAGCTATCGAAAGGTAATTTCACACCTACAAACGATCAATCCCGGCATCAAAGTACTCGGTCTCACCGCAACTCCTTATCGCCTTGGCATGGGTTGGATTTATCAATATCAAGTACGTGGCAAAACTGGCCAAGTGAAATCACAAGAACCGCGTTTTTTCCGCGATTGTATTTTTGAGCTACCGATTCAGTATTTATTAGATGAAGGTTTCTTAACCCCAGCCAGAATGATTGATGCACCGATACTGAGCTACGACTTCTCTCATTTAAAACCCGCACTAGCTGGACGCTATAAAGAAGCCGACCTCGATTTAGTTATTGAGCAATCCAAACGTGCTACGCCACAGATCATTGAGCAAATTATTGAACTGGCGAAAGACAAACAAGGCATTATGATTTTTGCCGCCACGGTTCGTCATGCTCAAGAAATTCTCACCCTTTTACCTGCAGAACATTCAGCACTGGTTATTGGTGATACGCATCAAACCGAGCGTGATCGCATCATTAATCAATTCAAAGACAAACAAATTAAATTTTTAGTCAACGTATCGGTATTAACCACTGGTTTTGATGCACCTCATGTTGATTTAATTGCGATTCTTCGCCCCACTGAATCTGTCAGCTTATACCAACAGATCATCGGCCGTGGCTTGCGTTTAGCAGAAAATAAAACCGAATGCTTAGTACTGGACTATGCGGGCAATAATTACGATCTCTACCAACCAGAAGTTGGTGAAACCAAACCCGACCCAACGAGTGACGCCGTCACTATTCCTTGCCCTGCTTGTGGCTTTAATAATACCTTCTGGGGCAAACTGGATAACAATGGCATGTTAATCGAACATTATGGCCGCCGTTGCCAGGGTTACTTTGAAGTGTTAAACGAAGAAGACAGACCTACCGGTGAACGGGAACACTGCGGTTATCGTTTTAAAGCTAAATTCTGTTCTGAATGTGGTGCGGATAACGACATTGCCGCACGAATCTGTCATCAATGTGACGCCACCCTAGTCGATCCAGATAAAAAACTGCGTGATGCACTAAACCTCAAAGATGCCCTAGTATTTGAATGTAAAGATATGGAACTGAACGTTCACAAAACCCAAGATGGCAAATCACAACTTAAAGTCACCTACTCTGGCGAAAGCAATGATGAACAACCTGCCGCTTTAGTTCATGAATTCTGGTCATTAACCACAAAAAAACAAAAGCAAAACTTTGCTGAGCAATTTGTGCGTCCTCATCTTGCCGATAGACATCGCCCTTTTGAAGAAAGCTCACCAACCAAAGTCGTGAATCATCAACATCGATTCCGTCTGCCTTTGTTTATCATTGCTCATAAATCAGGTCGTTTTTGGAAGATCCGAGATAAGATCTTCTCCGATGAGTTAAGCTAAACCTCTCCCGCACTGGCACGACTTCCTTGAATAAGGTGTGCCAGATCTCTCAACTCACCACCTCAATTAACCTTAATCATTCATTAAATCATTTTTTGTGATCCAGTTAATAGCGAAGGCAAATAGTTACCGGTAACATTTCATTTACAAGTTACCGGTAACATTATTCTAATAATCGGAACTTATGCGCCAATACGTAATGTCTAAACGTGCAACTAAAAGGACTATAGAATGAAACTTACTCGCACTCTACTTACTGCTGCTTTAGCTGGAATATTTTCCACCTCTGTTTTAGCCGCTGACTTTAATTTAAAAATTCAATCATCCGATCCATCTGGTGATAAAAATTTCCAAGTACAACAAAAATGGGCGAAAAGCGTTGAAGCCATGTCTGATGGTCGCATCAAAATCTCCCTACTTCCTGTTGGTAGTGTTGTAAAAAATACCGAAACTTTAGATGCCATTCGTCAAGGTATTTTAGATGGTCAACTTACAGCAACAGAGTACTTCTCAGGTAAAGATCCAGCTTTTGGCCTAATTGGTAATATGGTTGGTGCTTGGTCAAACACTGGACAACTACTTCAATACATCAATTACGGCGGTGGTTATGAACTCATGACCGAGCTGTATAAACCTTATGGCGTAAAATTTATCGGTGGCTCGACTACTGGGGTTGAATCATTGGTATCAAAAGTTCCACTTGATGGCGTTGCCGATCTGAAAGGTTTAAAAATTCGTGCACCTGAAGGCTTAGTTCAACAAGTTTTCGCTGCAGCAGGTGCAACGCCCGTAAACTTACCGGGCTCGGAAGTATTTACCGGATTAAGTAAAGGCGTTATTGATGCGGCTGACTACACAGTATTTTCTACTAACCAAAAAGCTGGTATGAACGATATTGCCACTCACCCTGTTCAGCCGGGTTTCCACTCTCTACCTCTGATTGATATTTCAATTAGCCAAAAGAAATGGGACAAGATGTCACCAGATCTACAAGAAATTCTTACCGTATCAGTTCGTGACTTTGCTAATGACATGACAACAGAACTTCGTATTGCAGACCAAGCCGCGGTCGCCAAAGCCGAAAAAGATCCCAATATCACTATTCATAATTGGTCTGCCGAAGAACGTAAAAAATTCCGTACGATTGCAAAAACCCAATGGAAAGTATTTGCTGAGCGCTCACCAAATGCTCAAAAAGTCTATGACTCTGTAACCAAGTATTTAGAAGAGAACGGGTTACTGTAATTTCTCAACAAGTACTATCTGAGGACGGAATTCTTCGTCCTCATTATTCTCTTTTCGTTTGTTTTAATAGGTTGTGTTATGAAGGATGTCCCAACGCCACCAGAGGCTGAAGATGCACCTAAAAATTGTCTTGATGCTTGGATAATTAAAGCCAGTCATGCCCTTAGTATGCTGTTTATTTTAACCGTATTTATTTCGTTTTATGAAGTATTGATGCGTTATGTTTTTGATGCCCCAACGACTTGGGTACATGAAACCGCTTCTTTCGTCGGCGGCAGCTTATTTGTCATCGGTGGCATCTATGCTTTTGCCACTGATAAACACGTAAGGGTAGTGTTAATTTATGACGCGGTGTCAGCTAAAACGCGCCGTAAACTCAATATGGTGCACCACATTGTTGGCCTGGCTTTTGCTCTTATGATGGCATGGGCTTCTTTCACCATGACGAAAACGGCCTGGTATACCCCTTGGGGAGAGTTCCGCCTTGAAACATCAGGATCTTATTTCAACCCACCTTATCCAGCATTACTAAAAGCGCTTATTTTTATTATTTTTTGCATTTTATCGCTGCAATTTATTCTTCATATCATCCATGAAATCAAGGCATTAAGGAGCGATAAAGATGTTTGATTTATCATCTATTGGAATTGGTTACGCAAGCTTATTGATGCTAATCATGATGATCGGGTTATTGCTAACTGGTATGCAGTTAGCCTTTGTCACTGGCTTTGTCGCATTATTCTTTACCCTAGGCTGGTTTGGAGTGGATGCCATACCACTTATTTCTAGCCGCATGTTTAGCTTTGTTGACGGTTATATTTTTCTTGCAGTACCTATGTTCGTATTAATGGCTGCTCTACTTGACCGTTCAGGTATTGCTCGTGACTTATTCGATGCTATGAAATCGGTTGGCCGTAAAGTTCGAGGTGGTGTTGCCGTTCAAACGTTATTAGTGGCGGTATTGCTTGCCTCTATGTCTGGCGTGATTGGCGGTGAGACAGTGTTACTTGGCATTCTCGCTTTACCACAAATGCTACGCCTAGGTTACGACCGTAAATTGGCAATTGGTACAACGTGTGCCGGTGGTGCACTAGGTACTATGTTACCTCCGAGTATCGTATTAATCATTTATGGCCTCACTGCCAGTGTTTCGATTGGTGATTTATTCAAAGCCTCTTTCATTCCCGCGCTCATACTCGCGTTTTTATACATCGCTTATGTTCTTATTCGTAGCTTTTTAACCCCAAGTTTAGCACCACTTCCAACCGAAGAAGAACTGGCTGAAGATGCCTTAAATCGTCCTAGTTACTTTAAAGCCTTGTTCTTTCCTATTCTATCGGTTGCAATCGTCCTAGGAAGCATCTACACCGGTGTTGCATCGGTAACCGAAGCGTCGGCTTTAGGTGTTGTTGGTATCATGGTGAGCGCTATTATTCGCGGCGAAATGAATTGGAACATGCTTAAAGAAAGTGCCATCGCCACCATGCGTACCTGTGGCATGATTATTTGGATTGGTATTGGCGCAACCGCTTTAGTGGGTGTTTATAACCTAATGGGCGGCATTGATTTTGTCGAACAAACCATCCTAGCTTTAAGTGGCGGCCACGCTATGGGAACACTACTCATTATGATGGTGATCTTACTGGTTCTAGGAATGTTCTTGGATTGGGTTGGTGTTGCCTTACTGACTATGCCGATCTTTGTGCCAATTATCATTAATCTTGGTTTTGACCCTATTTGGTTTGGTGTAGTGTTTTGTATGAACATGCAAGTTTCTTTCTTGTCACCACCATTTGGACCTGCTGCATTTTACCTAAAATCGGTGGCGCCAAAAGATATTAGCCTAGGTGAAATTTTTTCATCATTGCTGCCTTTTATCGGTTTACAAATTGTGGCACTAGCATTGGTTATTATCTTCCCGCAACTCGCCTTATGGTGGCAGTAAATTAATCACAATTATCACGCGGGCCTTAGTTTTCTAGGGCTTCGCTAAGGCTGTATTATGAACAATAAAAAGATATTAGTGATGGGTGTTTCCGGCTGTGGGAAAAGCCACATTGGTCACTTACTTGCACAAAGTTTAAATTACAAATTTTTTGATGGTGATGATTTTCATCCGCAAAGTAATGTAGAGAAAATGCAGCAAGGTATCCCCTTAACCGACGAAGACCGCATTGACTGGCTACACACACTCAATCAACTATTTATTGATAATGAATCAGTGGTTATTGCCTGCTCAGCATTAAAACCCGAATACAGAGATATTCTGCGTCACAATAATGAAAATCTCACCATTGTTTACTTACAAGGTAACTTTGACACCATCTGGCAGCGCCATAAAAAAAGAGACAATCACTGGTTTAATGGAAAATCAATGCTAGAAAGTCAGTTCGATACCCTCATTGAACCTCTATCTAATGAAGCGATATTCATCGATATAACCCCCCCCGTTGAAACGGTATTACACAATATTCAGCAAAAACTAAAACAAGGAATGCTTATGTCCAATTCACCTTCTTTAAATCATAGTCATATTGCCATGATCGGGCTTGGTGTAATGGGTAAGAGCCTAACCTTAAACCTGCTTGATAACCAATTCAATGTTGCGGGCTTTGATATTAATCAAGAGCACTTATCTGCCACACAAAAAGAAGCAGAGTTACTCAATAAAGGCACTTTTTTAGCCTGTGATTCATTAACGGGATTATTAAGCACTCTAAAATCACCACGTGTTATTGCCCTCTCTATTCCGGCAGGCAAAATAATAGAGCAAGTGATTGATGATTTGCTAAAAGCTGGATTAGAACCTCAAGATATTGTCATTGATACTGGTAATAGCTTGTGGACTGACACCATTGATCGAGAACAAAAATATCAAGGTCAGCTGCAATTTTTCAGTACAGCAGTTTCTGGTGGTGAACAAGGTGCACGTTTTGGCCCAGCCTTAATGGCAAGCGGCTCAGTTGAAGCATGGCAATCGATAAAACCAATGTGGAATGCCATTGCAGCAAAGGTCGATGCTAATGGTCTTCCTCTGCCACCACTTCATGATGGCGAATCTTGCGCTACCTATACAGGCCCTAGTGGTTCCGGACACTTCGTTAAAATGGTGCACAACGGAATTGAATATGCTGATATGCAACTCATTTGCGAGGTGTACCATTATTTACGTAACGCACTTGAACTCTCACCAAACCAAATTGGTGATATTTTCACCCAGTGGAATCAAGGGGTACTGAACAGCTATTTAATCGAAATTACTGCTGATATTTTAAAACAACAGGATTTTTCAACCGAGCAACCACTCGTGGATATGATCCTCGATAAAGCCGGACAAAAAGGTACGGGAACATGGACAGCCATTAATAGCCTAGAAATTGGTTGTCCAACACCAACAATCACCCAATCCGTGTATGCTCGTTCATTAAGTAGTTTAAAGTCTCGACGCTTAATTGGCGCTCAATGCTTAAAAGCAAAAGTACAACCTATCGATAAAACAAGCCTATCAGCTGTCATCAATGAGCTTCATGATGCATTATATTGCGCCAAATTATGTACTTATGCTCAAGGCTTTGATTTAATGAACGCCACATCTGAGCAGCAAAACTGGCAACTGAATTTTGTTGATATAGCCAAAGGTTGGCGCGCTGGTTGTATTATTCGAGCCACCTTCTTGCAAGACATTGCTAACGCTTACCAGCATACACCAGCACTAGACAACTTGTTGTTTGCAGAGTACTTTGCCCATCAATTAGAAAACCGACAATTAAGTTGGCGAAAAACCGTCTCTAATTCAAGTATGCACGGAATTCCAATGCCAGGAGTCAGCTCAGCACTAAGCTATTTTGATTCGATGAGATGCAGAACTTTGCCGGCGAATCTACTACAAGCACAAAGAGATTTTTTTGGATCTCATTCCTATTCTCGAATCGATCAACCTGAATCTGCGAAATACCATGTAGAATGGAGCCATTCGCCGAGGGTTGAAATAAAGCGTTAACTCTTGATATCGTGTGAAAAAACTAACAAATTTTCTCACACGATACCTGACTTATAGGACTAGAAGTAATAGAGAGAAAAATGGCACCTAAAAATAAACGACCAACACTACAAGATATCGCAAATCTTGTTGGCGTAACCAAAATGACGGTCAGCCGCTGCCTACGAGATCCTAATAACGTCTCTGATGTATTACGTGAAAAAATCAAATTAGCGGTGGAAGAGCTAGGTTACATCCCAAACCGCGCACCTGATATTCTTTCTAATGCAAAGAGTCACTCAATTGGCGTCTTAGTCCCCTCTTTAACAAACCAAGTATTTGCCGAGATCATTCGGGGCATTGAGAGTGTCATTGAACCTGCGGGGTATCAATTGATGCTTGCTCACTATAGCTATAGTGAGCAGCAAGAAGAGAAAAGTATCGAAATGTTGCTCTCATATAATGTTGACGCTTTGATATTATCGGAGAACCACCACAGCGAACGCACTCGAAAAATGCTAAAAACTGCTGGTATCCCAGTTATTGAAATAATGGATACAGTATCAAACTCAATTGAACAATCCATAGGTTTTGATAATCATGCCGCCGCCAAAGCCATGACAACGGCGATGATCGAAAAAGGTCATGATCATATCATTTACTTTGCTGCTCGGTTAGATGTTCGAACTAAATTGAAATTAGCCGGGTATGAAGAAGCGATGCATGAACATGGTTTAACACCGATAAGTCTGCAAACAACCAGTGCTTCTTCTTTCACTTTAGGCGCTGATTTATTACATAAAATGCGTAACGAACATCCGCAAGCGAATGGCATATTTTGTACCAATGATGACTTGGCTGTTGGAGCAATTTATGAATGTCAACGACTTGGAATACGAGTACCTCAAGATATCGGAATCGCCGGTTTTCATGGTCACGATTTATCCAACATTATGGTGCCAAGGCTGGCGACCGTTATTACCCCCCGTGAGAAAATGGGCATAATATCAGCAGAACAAATACTGCTACGTTTAGCAGGGCAATCGATAACGAAACCAATCATAGATTTAGGTTTTAAAATAGCGCTACGAGACAGTGTGTAAAATCATTGCCATTCAACGGCTTTTTATTGCCCTGATGTTATTTGAATGGTAGTATCCGCGCTCGTTTCAATGCTTAATTATTTAATCAAGCTTGAAACAACGCTTAATCACTAGGTCGCTACGTGATTAAACATCTTTTAATTTACTAATTTGAGAGTAAATACTATGAAATTTGAAGCAGTAGTACGTACTGAACTAGGTAAGGGTGCGAGCCGCCGCCTACGTCACGCTGGCCTATTCCCAGCAATCGTTTACGGTGGAGAAGCAGCACCTGTTTCTATCGCTCTAAACCACGATGAAGTTATCAACCAAATGGACAAGCCTGAGTTCTACGAAGGTATCACTCTAGTAATTGATGGCAAAGAACTTAAAGTTAAACCGCAAGATGTTCAACGTCACGCGTTTAAACCAAAAGTTGAGCACATGGACTTCATTCGCGCTTAAGACTTTCCAGTCTTTGATTCGATGAATCCACCTTTTGCATACCATTGAATTCGAATTTACCACTCGAAACTCAATAAAAATTAGAAAGCCCGATTGCTACCAACTTTCGGGCTTTCGCCTTTTTATAACTCACTAAAAATATCAATATCCTTCCGATTTAAAACAAACTCCCCTGTGGTGGCAAATCCTCGTCATTATCAACTTGTACGACCGGAATAGCATTACGTTGAGCTAAGCGTTTACGATAATATCGTTGCTTACATAATTTGATGATATGTCTTTGCTGAGCAGGAGTGAAATTAAGCCAATTGAAGCGTTCTTCACGTTTTCTCATACATCCTTGACAATATCCCTTTTCATCAACGGTGCAGACACCAACACACGGACTTGGCACTGAAAAAAACTCTAATTGTTCCATGTGCCCTCCTCAATCCCGTTATAACTTGTTATGCCTTTGTTATAAATTAATCACATTGTCAATAAATATATACCCAAGTAACTTCAAGATGCGAGTTTCAGCAAGAATAAAACAAGTTTTAGGGATGATAGCTCTGAATTCTGTATCTTGCAGTCACTTGGTTATCACCATTCAAACTTTTTAAATGACTGACGTCTAATGCTAAGCTAACAATAATTTGCTAATCTATAGAAATATAAATGCTTTAACTGACATTTCTGATGTAAAGCATAACCTACCTATATGGAGAGAGTCCGATGAAAAAGCTGATCACAGCATTAAGTGTTCCTGTATTACTGGCCGCTTGTTCTTCAACTGATAAAGCTGATGTTGTAACACCCGCCGACCTACAGCATCACCACTGGGTATTAACAGAAGTTGATGGTAAGGGTGTACCTGAAACCCATAACGATATTAGGCCTGATCTAGAAATCGGTGAAGCGATGAACTCCCACGGTAATGCGGGCTGTAATGGTTTTAATGGACAAGCTGAAATCAACCCGAAAACTGGCGAGTTCCGTATTGAGAAAATGGCAATGACAATGAAGCTTTGTCCAGGCGAAGCGATGAATATTGAACGTGCCGTCGCAAGTACATTATCAGCATGGAGCAAAATTGATTTAGGGAAAGATACCCTGACTCTTTCTAATGACCAGCATAAGCTGACTTACACTCTGAAAGATTGGGTATATTAATCCCATTTAATCTATACCCAAGTAATTTCAAAATACAAAATTCACTTGGGTATCATATTTATTTAAAATTAGTCGAACTTCATGAAAAGCCGTTGTAGCATGATGTATATGTAGCATGACGAATTGTTGGAATAGGTAGGATGGAGTTCGACTGTGTTTAAATATTGTTTGGGGGTTTTATTATCGTCACTGCCCTTTCTTTCTCAAGCATGCCAAATCACACAATCGACAATTGGTAATGAGTATTTAGTCTCTGAAGACTGTGAACTGCTGCCATACAACTCAACTCACTTAGATAAGATAACGCCTTCCACCCAATATTTTGTTCAATACCTATTTGCTTCTAGCTTCCAGTCTTATCTAAATATAAAAGGCGAAATACAAAGTAAGTTTGATTACCCTATTGCAGAACAATCCTATAATTATGGTTATCGCATGATGATTGGTCCGGTATCACTTGAAAATGCACAAATCGCTTTATCTGAATTGAACCGCCGTGGATATCGCGATGCACTAGTTAAGTTTTATACCCAATCAAAAGTTTCTGAAATGATCTCTCTTTCTTCGTCAGATCAAAGCAATGATGAAGAACCAGAACAAGCTGAAACCATAGTCATGCCATATATGATGCCGATATTTTCTATCGGTGGCTCAACAGCATTACTGCCTATCTATGATGATAACTACCAAGGCAAAACTACTCATTATAACAAAACCTATATTGGGAGTTTTACCTTTACGCAAGCTCAAGCGGTATGCCGAGAATCAAATAGTAAAATAGCCAGTGCTCGTAATTACAATTACATGTTATCGAATATGGAATTTATGATGAAGTATGCGGTGAAATCGCAATTTTGGTTAGATCCCAATAGAACCATCACCCGTATTCAAAATCAAATCACCACTCGAGACCACGATCCAAGTGACTATTTTAATGTCATTTGTGTGACCCAATAAAAAACCAGCACGTGGCTGGTTTCTGCTTTAATTAGTTGGATTAAAAGATTAGAAGCGTTTACGTAACGTCTTCGCCGCCTCTACCATATTGTGTAATGACGCTTCTGTTTCCGCCCAGTTACGAGTTTTTAAGCCACAGTCAGGATTAACCCACAAACGCTCTACTGGAATTTTCTTCGCCGCGGTTTCCAGTAATCCAATAATCCATGCTTGGGTCGGAATGTTTGGTGAGTGAATATCATAAACTCCTGGGCCAATTTCATTCGGATAATTAAACGCTTCGAATGCTTTGAGTAATTCCATATTGGAGCGTGAAGTTTCAATCGTAATAACATCAGCATCAAGCGCTGCGACTGAATCAATGATCTCGTTAAACTCGCTGTAACACATGTGGGTATGGATCTGAGTTTCAGGCTTGGCACTGGCAGCTGATAGCTTAAACGCGTCCACTGCCCATTCTAAATATGCCTTGTGGTCACGTTTTTTCAGTGGTAAGCCTTCACGAATCGCTGGTTCATCAATTTGAATAATATTAATACCCGATTTTTGTAAATCATCCACTTCATCACGCAACGCAAACGCGATCTGCTGAGCAATTTGTTTACGAGTGATATCTTCACGCGGAAACGTCCAACATAAAATCGTCACTGGTCCTGTTAACATGCCTTTCATCAGCTTTGAGGTTAGCGATTGAGCATACACCGACCAATCTACCGTCATTGGTTTTTCACGTTCAATATCGGCTACGACAATCGCCGGTTTCACACAACGTGAACCATAACTTTGCACCCAACCAAAACGGGTGACCTGAAAACCTGCTAAGTTTTCCGCAAAATATTCCACCATATCATTACGCTCAGCTTCACCGTGCACAAGAACATCTAAATCGAGAGCTTCTTGGCGCTTAACCGCATCTTGGATATGGCCTTTTAACGCTTTCTCATAGTCTGCAGCACTTAACTTTCCTGTCCGAAATGCACTACGCTGTTGACGAATTTCTGCGGTTTGAGGAAACGATCCAATTGTCGTAGTCGGCAATAATGGTAAGTTAAGTACTTCCGCTTGATGATGCGCCCTTTCTGGATAAGCGGCACTACGTTCGACAAATGCTTGAGTTAATGAATTTAAACGCTGCTGTACCCGAGGTTTATTAACATGATCGGCACTTAAACGAGCTTTAATCGGTTGACTATAACTAGAACAGGCGGCAATCGCATGACCATTACCGTCTAATGCTGCGCCTAATAAGCTTACTTCATTGAGTTTTTGTTTAGCGAAAGCGAACCAACTTTTCACTTCATCTGACAATTCGGTTTCAAGCTCTAAATCCATTGGACTATGTAATAAAGAGCATGAACTCGCAACCCACAAATTATCACCACGCTGCGCTTTTATTGGTTGTAATTTTGTAAGCCAAGATTCAAGATCGGCACGCCACACATTACGTCCATTAATCACGCCAACCGATAACACCCAATCTTGTGGGATTGAGTTATGCACTACTTCAAGTTGCTCTGGAGAAGCCGACAAATCAATATGTAAACCATTAACCGGCAAATCAACAATTTTAACCAAATTATCTTCCACTGAATCAAAGTAGGTCGTCAGTAATAGCTTCACTTCACCTTGTAAGATTTGATATGCCAATTTAAATGCACTAGACCATTTATCTTCTAGTTCTAAGCTTAAAATAGGTTCATCGATTTGTACCCACTCTACGCCAAGCGATTTCAATTTCGCCAGAATCGCTTGATAGACAGGCAGAATCCGAGCCAATAAAGATAGACGGTCAAAGCCATTTTCGACTTCTTCTTCATTGACTTCTTTGCCTAAATACAAGTAGCTAAGTGGGCCCAATAAAACCGGCTTCACATTGTGCCCGGCTTGAATTGCCTGATTCACTTCATCAAACAATTGCGGCCAACTCACTTGAAAACTGTCGTCTTGGCTAAACTCCGGCACAATGTAGTGGTAGTTAGTATTAAACCATTTGGTCATATCAGATGCCGCGGCACCGGCACTTTCTTCATGAGCAGATCCACAACCACAATTTGAAGCTTCACTATTTGCCGATTGACCACGTGCCACTTTAAATAAGGTATCTAGGTCTGGAAAGCCACCATTTGAATGCCTTGCGGGTACATGCCCTAGCAGTAAGCTCGTTGTGAGTACATGATCATACCAAGCAAAATCGCCAGCCGTTACATAACTTAAACCACTCGCCGTTTGATCATTCCAATGGCGTTGACGCAGTTCACTACCTACGGCTTTTAATGCATTTTGATCGATTTCGCCTTTCCAATACTGTTCTTGAGCAAATTTCAGCTCACGTTTTTCACCAATACGTGGGTAACCCAGAATATGTGTGATGGTTTTATTTTGTGCCGTCATATTGTCCCTACCTTATAATTTTTCAAGCGCGTTATTCGAATCGTTGTAATGATGCATTACCACTACATTTATCTGTCTAGATGGCTAAATAATCGAGCTTTGTAGCAACATGAGCAATGTCTATTCATTCACAATGATTATGAATTTATTTCAATGCACAACAACAAATAGCCATCTAGACGTTTACAATCACAAAATAAAGGAGTAATTTTATTAAAAATTCTAAAGGAAAGTTTTTCATCATGAGGATGAGTAATGATAGAAATAAAGCATTTACGGACATTGTCAGTCTTACGCGATACAGGCTCATTAACCGCTACCGCGACTGCACTGCATCTCACCCAATCCGCCCTTTCTCATCAATTGAAAGATCTTGAATCTCGCATTGGCGGTAAATTATTTCTGCGTAAAACCCGCCCAATCAAGTTCACTTCTGAAGGTGCAATCCTTTTAAAAGTGGCCGATGAAGTGCTGCCAAAAATTGCCCGAGCGGAAAATGATATCGCGAGCTTAAAAGAAGATGTGAATGGCCGTTTGCACATGGCAATCGAATGTCACTCCTGCTTTCAATGGCTGATGCCAGCATTAAAGGAATATCAAATTGCATGGCCAAGTGTCACGCTCGACTTTTCATCAGGCTTTGGCTTTGAACCTTTACCGGCATTGGTGGCTGGTGAATTGGATTTAGTGATCACCTCCGATATTCAACCGCGTTCAGAAGTGCATTATGAACCGTTATTTGATTTTGAAATGCGTTTAATTACTGCCACCAATCACCCACTGGCCGATAAAGAATTCATCGAACCCGACGATCTCGCGGCATTAACCATGCTTTCCTACCCAGTACAAAAGCAGCGCTTGGATGTAGTGAAACATTTCTTACAACCCGCCGGCGTTGAACCTGCAAAATGGAAACAAGCAGACAATACTTTAATGTTGGTACAAATGGTGTCGGCAGGATTAGGTGTTGCAGCATTACCAAACTGGGCAATCAGTGAATTCTCACGACAGGGATTAATCACCAGTAAACCTCTAGGAAAAGGCTTATGGCGGCGTTTATTTGCCGCGACTAGGCACGCAGAAAAAGATAAACGATACTTGCAGGCGTTTTTTAGTACGGCGAAGCAGCAGTGTCAGAGTCATTTGGATGGGATAAAGATGGTGTAAGCGTAGCTCGGTGCTCGGGCGCTTCGCTTCTCGTGGCTCGAGGGGGTTCTTTTTCAAGTCACGAGCAACGAGACTCCGAGTACCGTAAGTTGATTCATCAAAAAGATAAGTGATTTAGCGAGGCTCGTTGCTAGAGCGCTTTGCTTCTCGTAACTCGAGGTAGTTCTTTTTCGAGTCACGAGCAACGAGATTCCGAGCTACGTAAATTTATTCATCAAAAAGATAAGTGATTTAGCGGGGCTCGTTGCTAGAGCGCATCACTTCTCATAACTCGAGGCTCTTCTTTTTCGAGCCACTAGCAACGAATTTCCGAAACTCGAAAACTCACCTCGCCTTAAACTGATTCGTCAGTGGATCGTATTGATAGCCAAGCACATCAAGCTTACCGACCAAGTCTTCTACATCCATTTCATACATGGTGACTAGCTCTTCAAAACTGTCGCATTCTAATCTTAGTTTTTCGTTCACAATACCGAGTAGAATAATGCTATCCCAACGTTTTACATTGCTTAAATCCATCTGATTGCTCCTTTAGAAAAGTCACAATCTAAGAATAGTTGTTGTTTGAGATAAATTCTGTGATGAAGCAAAAATAATCGTTTTCGAATAAATCAAGTTATTTAAAACAATAATCCAGCAAAACCTACCATCGCGGCTAGACTCATTACTAAACCAAGCGCAGGTTGTACTTTAGTAATGGTTTTCTGAGTAAAGATATGCCAGCTTGAAGCGACAATTCCCAATAAGATCAAACCAAAGCAGCCGACTAAAGACCAAATGGTATTGTGCAAGTAATTCAAACTATATTGCTGGGTTTGCCATAATACCGCTAAGCAAATCAGCATCGCGCCGACGATACCTGCAACAGGCAATAAACGGTGGAATGCTTGCAAACGTGTACGAGCAAAAGTTAGTAGTACATGGCTTAAACCTGCACCTAGGAACAACATGGCAAACAGCATGAACAAACCTTGCGGGCGGTCTGAACCTAGAATGAAAAACACGTTATAAGCCAGCGCAAACCCATTGGCGACTTTAAGTAGCCAAAGTGGGCCTGAATCGCGAGTTTTGCTGACTTTTACTTGAGAAAAGAAAGCCAGAATTAAAATACCAACCGATGCTAGTGGCCAAAATAATGGGCTAATTGCCAACCATGCTACCCCAATAACAGGGAATTGCTTATGAATGCGTCCGCGCTGACCCGGGCAAATTTCCCCTTTAAGCAACACCATTAACAACACACATTGAGCGCCAAATAACATCGGCGGAATAACATTTAATAAATACGAATACATTAGGCTGGATCCTAGGGGCTGTTGATCTAAATAGTTAACTCGCTGCGGACTCTACCAAAACTCATCACAAAAATCTTGGTGAATCCGCAATTTTCGATAATGCCTTAACCCCTATATAAATAAGGGCATAGAATGAAAATAGTTTACTTTTATCCTAGTCGATCTTGGTCTTAATCTGTATACTTTGGCATCCCAAATTAGAGGTCATTTTATGTACAGCGACATTCAACAATCCACCAAGCCAACACCTATCGACCAGTATCCAAAGTATTGGGCGGAATGTTTTGGTCCTGCGCCTTTCCTACCGACCAGTCGAAAAGAAATGGATGCACTTGGTTGGGATAGCTGTGACATTATCATTGTAACGGGCGATGCTTATGTTGATCACCCAAGTTTTGGGATGGCGATCATCGGTCGATTACTGGAAGCACAAGGCTTTCGTGTTGGCATTATCGCACAGCCAAAATGGGATAATAAAAACGACTTCATGGCGTTAGGGAAACCGAATCTATTTTTCGGGATTACCGCTGGCAACATGGATTCAATGATCAACCGTTATACCTCTGATAGAAAACTTCGTCACGATGACGCCTACACGCCAAATAACGAAGGGGGCAAACGCCCTGATCGTGCTACTTTGGTGTACTCACAACGTTGTCGTGAAGCTTACAAAGAAACCCCTATTGTTCTAGGTGGCATTGAAGCAAGCTTGCGCCGTATTGCCCACTACGATTACTGGTCAGATAAAGTTCGCCGCTCAATATTATTTGATGCCAAAGCAGATATTCTTCTATTTGGTAACGCCGAACGTGCCTTGGTTGAAGTGGCCCATCGCCTTGCCAACCAAGAATCAATCAGCGAAATGACTCACATCCGTGGCACCGCAGTGAACTTACCTGCGGTTCCAGAAGGCTACACGGTCATTGATTCTTCACGTATCGAAAAACCAAGCAAAGCCGTCTTCGTACCAATTAACCCGTATGAAGTAGAAAGCAACTGCGATACTCAATCTAAAGATCAGCAAGCGGAAGATGCTCAAAAAGCGCAGGCACAACCGATTGAAATTCAGCCGCAACAGATAAAGTTAGATCGCAAACCGCGTCATGACTCAAAAAGCACCGCGGTTCGCTTACCACCGTTTGAAAAATTAAATAACGACCGAATTCTATATGCGCACGCTAGTCGTATTATGCATTTGGAAACGAACCCATATTCAGGCCGCGCTTTGATTCAAAAGCATGGTGACCGTGAATTATGGGTCAACCAGGCCCCTATCCCGCTTTCAACAGAAGAAATGGATTTTGTGTTTGGTCTACCGTATGCACGCCGCCCACATCCAATGTATGGCAAGGCAAAAATTCCAGCCTACGATATGATTAAAACCTCGGTAAATATCATGCGTGGTTGCTTTGGCGGTTGTTCATTCTGTTCTATCACAGAGCACGAAGGTCGTATTATTCAAAACCGCTCGCAAGAGTCTATTTTGAATGAGATGGAAGACATTCGCGACAAAGTACCGGGCTTTACTGGCACAATTTCAGATCTTGGTGGCCCAACGGCGAACATGTACCGTTTAGGTTGTTCCGATCCAAAAGCGGAAGCTAACTGTCGTCGCCCATCTTGTGTATTCCCGGGTATCTGTAACAAGCTGAATACCGATCATCAACACACCATTGATTTGTATCGCGCTGCACGTAAAGTGCCGGGGATTAAGAAAGTGATGATCGCATCTGGCGTTCGTTATGACTTAGCAATTGAATCACCAGAATACGTGAAAGAGCTGGTTACTCATCACGTTGGTGGTTACTTAAAAATAGCACCAGAACATACTGAAAATGGCCCGTTAAATAAAATGATGAAGCCGGGGATGGGGACTTATGACACCTTCAAGCAAATGTTTGAAAAATACAGTGCAGAAGCGGGTAAAAAACAATATCTGATCCCTTACTTTATCTCGGCTCACCCGGGTACTGAAGATGAAGATATGTTGAACTTGGCACTATGGCTCAAGAGCAACAACTTTGAATGTGATCAGGTACAGAACTTCTACCCATCGCCAATGTGTAATGCAACTTCAATGTATTACTCAGAAACCAATCCATTGAAGCGCGTTAAATACAAACAACGTGAAGATGTGCCAGTTGCTAAAGGTGAACGTCAGCGTCGCTTACATAAAGGCTTATTGCGCTATCACGATCCAGCTAACTGGCCGATGATCCGTGAAGCGTTAATTAACATGGGTAAAAAGCATTTAATTGGTGATAAGCCAAGCTGCTTGGTACCGGCTGAAGATGCCGCCGATACTTTAACGCCAGCGCAACGTCGTAAATCAGGTCGTCATGGCGCTAACCGTTTTGCGACGAAACACACTGGAGCTAAAGGTCAGCCAGGTTTAGGTGGTGAACGTCCACAAGGTAACGGTAAATCGACTGGTAATAACAAAAAACCAACAGGTGCTAACCGTAAACCTGCGGGACAAAACAAACCAAATCAAGGCAAAAACACTGGGTTTAAGGGGAAGCCAAAAGGTAAACCTGCGGGTAGTCGCGCAAGATAATACGAGAAACGTAACTCGTATTTCGAGCACTTCGCTTCTCGTTACTTGAAAAAGCAAAGCGTCGTTCGAGTACGAAAAACGAAAATTCTGTCATCCCGGAAACGAGGGACGAGTTATCCGGGATCTATATACAACGCGCTGTAAATAGATTCCTGCTCTCGCTAAGGCTCGGCTGGAATGACGAAATTATATGGCCTTTCTCTCGCTGTACGGGATGACGGAATCAAGATGAAGCTAACCAACACCCCCATCACCCAGCACACCTTCAACGGTCATCCTTTTTATCTAAAACGGGATGACCTACTTCATCCAGAATTTTCAGGTAATAAAGCCCGTAAATTTATGGCGTTGCTGGAAGATGACTACCCTAACGTCACCACACTTATTGGTTATGGCTCTCCTCAAGCAAATTCGTTATACAGCTTAGCTGCACTGTCTAAACTCAAAGGTTGGCAATTAGAGTTTTATGTTGACCATATTCCTCGCTGGTTAAAACAAAATCCGGTGGGTAATTATCAAGCTTCATTAGCATTAGGCGCAAAGCTCATCGAGGTTACCGCTCTTTCTTCCGATCTTCATCCTAGTGATTACATTAAGCAAATTCGTCAGCCAGACGAACAATGTTTATTTGTTGAAGAAGGCGGTAGAAGCCCGATTGCTGAACGCGGCATCAAACAATTGGCACAAGAAATTATTGATTGGAAACGCTCGCAAAACATTAGCGTCTTAACTGTTGCGCTACCATCTGGCACCGGAACCACTGCACTGTATTTAACCAAGCATCTCACGAAACATAATATTGATGTGATCACCTGTGCCTGTGTTGGCGGCCAAGAGTACTTAACCCAACAATTTGATAGTTTAAATGAGCCTTTGCACCCTAAGATTCTCACGACAGATGGAAAAGCTAAGCACCAATTTGGTAAGTTATATGCGCAAGACTACCAAATCTGGCAACAATTAAAGCAACAAACCCAAGTTGAATTTGACTTACTCTACGACCCATACATGTGGCAATGTTTGCAGTACTGGCGAGAAGAAAACCCCAACAAAGCACTATTGTATATTCATCAAGGTGGCTTGCTGGGTAATGTTAGTATGGTAAAGCGTTATCAACGGAAGTTTATCTAGGCCGGTCTTTTTTAAGCTAAAACTACCAATATCCAAGTAATAAAAAACCTATGGCTTCCTCCTTTCAGATTCCATCATAGGTTTTAAAGGTATATATCCAATTAACTTTGAGATGTAAGTTAAATTACCCCTAATTCTCGTAAACGTTCCATCAAGTAACTATGCGCGGTATAACGCTCAGATAAAACCACATCAGGTTTTGCATGTAAGAACAATGGCAGTGAAATACGTGACTTTTCTTGACGTTCACCTGTTGGATTAATCACTCGGTGGGTGGTCGATGGGAAATAGCCACCCGATGCTTCTTGCAGCATATCACCAATATTAATAATTAGATTCCCAAAGTCACAAGGCACATCTAGCCATTCACCTTCTAACGTTTTCACTTGTAGTCCAGGCTCGTTAGCTGCCGGAAGAATGGTTAATAAGTTAATGTCTTCATGAGCTGCCGCACGAATAGCACCAGGCTCTTCATTACCCGTCATGGGTGGGTAATGAAGAATACGCAATAATGTCTTATCGCTATCTTTGATCATCTCAGACAAAGCAATAGAGAACTTCTCTTGTACTTCTTGTGGCGCATACTGCTCTACCCAGCTTAGTAATTCTTGTGCGAACGAATCTGCACGTTGATAGTAATCTAAAATCTGGGCTTTCAGTTGCTCAGGTATTTGCCCCCAAGGATATACATGAAAGTATTCTTTAATATCTTTAACACTATGGCCTTTTGCCGTCTCAGAAACAGACGGAGGAAAATAACCATCTTGAGTATCAGCATTAAAATGAAAATCATGTTTTTGCTCTGATAAGAAAAACTGTTGCCAATTTTCATAAATAGACTCAACCAGCTCTTTAGAAATTGGGTGATTTTTTAATACACCAAAGCCTGTCTCTCGTAGAGATTTAACAAATAACTCAGCAGCATTATCAGCTAGATAATCGATTGTTTCTAATTTCATTACAATTGTATTCTATCAATAAGAAAAGATGGCCGAATTCTAAGCAGCGACTCACATAAAAGCAATCGATTGGTAACAAAAGGTATAAATATCCCATTCCCATAACGTGATATTCACTGCACATTAGCAACACTGAAGCAGTTATTGCGGTCAACAAACCACCTCAGAAAATAGCAAGTACGACGCTTAAATCATTTAGCAAAAAAAGATTACTCAAACCCTTGTTTAGCTTAGTTATCACTAGGTAACAAGAGGCTAAATTATCGATTATGTTTAAACAAGCTCTAGCCAAGCAGCCCCCCCAGCATTGCACTACATGCTTAATTTTAAGCCCCTTTCAATCATCGGTTAAAGTATTCGTTCGCGCAATTCCATGTGGCTCACGTTGGAAAATAAGTAACTCGTAAGGAACGCCATGATCATCTAGTGCACTAGTAAATTTCAAACTATCGGAAATTGATACTGATTGCTCTTCAGTGGTATGAAAAAGAAAACCCGGAGACGTGTGCAGCCCAACATTATAATGACAAATCACTGTCGAAATCATCTTCGGAGCATCAAACTTCTCACGGAGAATATTCTTTAAATTAGATTCGATACTTAATTTCATCCAATCTATGGTGATCATTGGATACGCCAAGACTGGCGCGTTAGCTTTATGCTCTTGTCCTTCTACACTTCCCAACTTCTGATACTCTTTTCGATTCCACAAAGTACCAACACTCGAGGGTAAATGCTCACCACCTGGTAAACCACCCACTGCAATTTATCAGGATGAATATTGTATTCTTGATGATATTAACGAACATGAGCCATCGTTTAAAAGCGATGGCATAGGTTGAAGAAATGCAGCATATTCTTGAATGGAATAACCTAGGATAAACACATTATACCCCTTGGTTAAATAAGAAAATACCACCGGATCAGACTCCTCTTCTGATAGAAATTTATAGTCGCCACCGGGGAATATAATCACTGCTAATACACGACATATTACTGCATCGAATATCCCTGGCCTTAATTCTAGTAACTAATCAAAATCAGCGTATAGTGTTAGTGGATTGACTGGCATTTCTACAGGTTGCCAACGGTCATTAAAGGTATACCGAACATATAACAATCCATGGTTTGGTTCATAAAAGTCTGAGCGCTGAATATCTACAGCTAAACCAATGTACCATTGTTTACTCACTCGCTTTTCCATCACTGCTTCCAATGAATAACCAAAACCGCCCCCTTTTTCTGTTTCTCCTGTTGTGTCGTATAAGGCATCTTCTTGTGACCAAGAGTTCGAGATTGAGCCTCTAAGAATATATGAGAAATCATTACTTAAACGTTGATACCAATTAACAGGAAGTGATAATGAAAAATACTGTTGTGGACTATAATACCCCCCATAACCGTAAGCATACTCACTCAAATTTTTATCGTAATGAAAATACATTGCGTTCATACCAACGCTTAAGTGCCTATCTATTTCAGTGACCAATTTCCAATATGTGCCACCAAGTACACCTACACGCGTATTATCCTCAACCTTCACACCATTTAAGACATGATATTGAAGACTAGACCAAAAACCGACAGGGCTGCCGATATCATAACTTCCGCCTAATTTAATCCCGGTGCTCATCACGTTACCCCAATGCTCACCAGTATGGGTGCTATCCGCTTTCATTTTATCTTCATTTTTCGTGGGGGTTAATGTTGGAACCTCCATACCACCAAAAGACAAAGTACTGCTAGTTTCAGAACGACGAGAAAAAGTACTCTTCCAACCAAAGTCGCCAAGATCACCAGAAAGATTTACCCCCCCTACCCAAGTCTGAGAATCAAACCCAATGGGTGTGGTACCAATATCAGCCGACCAAGTCTCTGCTTGCCAACCCACACCAAACTCGATCCCTTTTGATTGAGAACTGAAGGTAGTATTACTACCCGTCCCAGAATCTTTATTAAAGTAATCTAAATCTCCCGAATCTAACGACACCATATCGGTACGGATCAACAGATGCCCATCATATTTCGGCATAGGTATTTTAATTTCGACAGGAATTTGTATGGCACTATTTTCATTATCACGGCCACTGTAATCTACGCCAAATTCAATATAGCCATCATTACGATCATTGATTTTATCAATATCTGACTTCACTCCACGAGTGAGCCAGTTATCTTCAGCTTCATCATACAATTGATGTAAATCTTTTTGCTGTGAACTCCTTTTTTGAGTTTGATCTTGATTCGTCGCGTTATCGCTTAATAACGCACGATAACCTAACGATTGCGCCAAAGAATAATCATTATTAACCATTGCAACATTCATACTGGTACGGAAGTCTGAAGCTCCCGCATCACTTTTCGTCAATATTTTCTGACTTAATTCTAGTGCTTGTTGAGTTTGCCCTTGCTCATTCATTACGTCAGATAACTCAGCGGTTTGGTAGCCATTTAAAGACTCACGGTGTTGATAAAGTTGTTGCGTCACCGATTGTTTCGCCGCATTATTTCCTGTCGAATTATAAATATCAATTAATGCAAATTGAGCTGTGATTGCATTATCGCTATGGCTGGAGGCTATTGGTGAGTATAAACTTTCAGCCTCATCATAATGCTTATTTAACCATTCATATTGAGCCAGTAGCATATCTCTTTGTTGTCGATAATTAGCAACATCCTCATCAGAGCCTACAGGTTCACTTAATTGATTTTTCCAAGCCTCAAATTGGTCGTAACTTTTTAAGTTAAATAGTAATTGGCCATAATCTAGTTGTGTTTGGTAAGACCACGAAGATTGAGGAGTTAACTGCTGAACATCATTAAGAGCCTCATCGACAAAACCCAAGTTGTATTCCATTTCAATTAAACGGACTTCCGCTTGTGGCTGACCTTGGCAGTCCAATAACATCTGATCGATTTTTACTTTCGCTGTAGTGGGATCATTCTTTATCAATTGAGATAGTTGCTGAAAAGCGAAATCTATCTTTAGTCGCATTAAGTTATTATCAATTGACGAAGTGCGTTTTTTAGCAGGGATCGCTTTAAGTACGTTTATTGCATTTTCCGTTTGGCCATAACGGGATAAATACAATGCATAAGCAAATTGGGATTCCACATCTTTATTTTTAGACCATTGTTTCATCAACTGGTTTGCTCGAGCAGGATCACCTGTCGTTTGCAATGCATCGGCAATGGATGCTTTATCCCACGGAGATGCTGGCGGTGCTTTTAAAAGTTGATTGAGTTTATTCGTTGCTGTTTGGTTATCGCCTTTTGTTAAAGCTTGTTGTACTTCAGCTAATAAAACACTGCTGTATAAACTGGATATTTTATCTTGCACGACACTCTGTTGGTTAGATGTATAGCTTTTAGAAAATTGATAAGCGGCAGCGTTACCTTTTTGTTGAACACGAATATCGATTCTGCCAGCAAGTGCAGTCTCATTTAACGGTTCTTGTTTCAAAGCCATTAAATAGTCACGCTCTGCCTCTGAATATTGATTTTTGAGCAATGCTAATTCAGCTAGTGAGTTATACGCATAAGGATTATCTGGTTTGAGGTCTACCGCTGCTTGATACGCCTTCTTAGCCTGTGCATATTGCTTTTTCTGCATCAGCAAATCGCCCTTATCTAAGTTTGCCCAATACTCAGAGACCGTGATTAAAGAGTCCCATTTATCAGTTTGACGTATATTAGAATCATATTGTTTTGCTTTTTTAAAATAGCCAACAGCTTGGGTTTGCCGTCCTGTTTTCATATACACAAAGCCTAAACCACCTAAGACTTCAGAATCGTTAGGTCGGGTCGATAACGCCGTCAATAATTTAGGTTCTGCTGTTAAATATTGGTCAGCATCAACTAAAGCTAAACCCTCTAACTTTGCTCTATAAGTAGAATCTTTAAGTAGTTCTTGCTCTTTTTTAAATCTTTTTTGAGCGTCCACGTAAGCATTTGCGTATTCTTGATTGCCGGGAGTATAGCTACTTAAGATGGCATACTGCTTCACAATATCCTTCGTGATATAATTATCATTTAAGCTATTTAGCCACAATGATGAGGCCGCATCACTGGTTGTTGGATTTAACGTTAATTGTTGAATCATCTTTAATGCAGCAAGGTCGGAAGGCATTTCTGATAATGTATGCCGAGCCCATGTTAATTGAAACTCTGGTATCCCAGGATAATCTTCATTTAATTGAGTTAAACCATCTTGTACCTTTTGCCAATTATCAGGATTTTTATCTTGAATAAGCAAATAATCTAACTGTAACCCTAGCGTCGGCATTCCATCAGGAAAAATCTTGTCATAAAGTTTTAATGCTTCTGAAGAACGACCTGCATGTGACAATAATTGCGCCTTTTGGTAGTCATTTCGATTCGTTAAATAAATTGATAAGTACGAGGCAAGCTTTAGGGTTTCTTTTGCATTAGGAGCCTGAAATTGCATTTTTTGCAGTATTTCTTGTGCCTTATCAATTTTTTTATTTTCAACAAAATACAATGATTGATACCTTAAACCTTGCAGGTTATTAGGTGAAATAGCAAAAAGACGTTGTAATGTGGCTTCTGTGATATCTGGTCGGTGTAATAATTGTGCATAAGTTAACTGATTAACCAGCCACTCTTTCGAATTTACTGCCGCTAGATCTGTTGAAAATTGAAAAGATTGATTCATGATGACCGCAGCTGATACGGACTCTAACGCCTGAACCTTTTCACTATAACCAAGACTGGTTAATGCAAAGCTTGTAGCCAATAACGGTATTGGCAACATAAGCTGAACAGGTAACATAAGCTGAACAGGTGGTTTTCGATTATCCTTTAACGCATGGACTATTTTTGACATGCCGCAACCCAATTTGGTATAATCTTACCTTCCATATCAAATTGATAGCGACCATTTTGCCAGCCCTGAGCAAATAACGTTAATACACTTTGGTAATAACTGCCTTCTTCAATGCTAGATAAATTCTCTTTAGTTTTCACAGAAAAATATTGCGCTAATTGTGTTTGCTTAGACGACTGTAATAATGGAATTATCGCAGCAGTGATGCCTACGCCTCCATTACCTTCATAATTACCGGTAACTGTATCGAGCGTTTCTGGCATCGCTTTATCTTTCTTTAAAATATCAATCAACGGCTGCATTTTTGTTATAATCGCTTTCTTATAAGGGCTGTTTTCAGGCAACATTCCAGCCCATAAATAGGTACGAATTGCGTTATAACTTCCAACACCTTTTGTCTTCTCATCGATTTGGAGACCATCAGGTGTCATCTCTACCCAATCAGGACTAAAGCCTTTTTGTATACTCTCTAATATAAGTCGATTACTTGTATCGACTAGTTCTTGCCATTGATAATCAAGGGATAGAGCTTGCATACGAACAAGTAGTTGCAATGGCGTATAACTTGGATTTAAACGAACATGATCATGCTCTAAAATAAATCCATTACGCCCCGGTAATAATACTGTGCCGTAATTTGAAACCTTTGTGGTCTCCTCATGTAAAATACGTATTGCTAACAAATATCCTAATGTTTGGTAATAATAATTATTCCATACACGCCCAGCTTCCACCAAGCTATAAGCTATCCACAAATCAGAATCGGAAGCCGTATTATTATCTAACACTCCTTGCTCACCAGTAGGCAACGTTCCCCATAGCCAAGCGGGTAAACGAGCGGTTAAATCTCCGCCAGACAAATACTTTTCTGTCCAGTTCAACATACTCGAAAATGCTTTTTTATCATTGGCAACCAAGGCAAAAAACAGACCGTAAGATTGACCTTCCGACGTGGTAATATTACGAGGGTCGCTATCGTCAACTACTCGACCACCTTCTACGTAATGATGCTTAAAGCTATCCCATAATGACCATTGGCATTGTTCTGCTGATATGGATAAGCGTGCTGATATGTCGTGTTTAGTTTCTGCCTCATTTTGTTGCATGGTTTCCGTCGTTTGCTGTGTTTCTGCTTGTACAACAAAAGGGCTTAATAACAAAACAATTAATAGAGTATGAAAGTGCTTCATTAATCTTCATCCTTATTTTCAACGCGACGACTTGCAATACGGCGTAAAATTCTCCACAACGTCACCGTCATCAACACCATAAAGAATAACGAAGCTATCACCATTAATTCTGGGTGTTGAGAAAAGTGATACATGATTAATTGCCAGACAGGTAAGCTCCCCACATAGTAATGCTCGCCGACATTGAAACTTGCCACACTATTTTCTCGAATACTGACGACCGATCCAAACATGGCGTTAATTTTACCGGAATCATTCAGCGCTTTATTTACTAAGCTTAAAGATTGAGATGTATCACCTAATATGTTGACAATAGTATGCTGCGGATCAAATGGAGATTGATGACTGGTTATCGCGGCAAATTTACCAGTGACAGACATCTCTACTATATCAGCAGGGTGTGAATTTTCATTCGAAGGATCAACCCAATTTTTTCCTTGTTGCTTCTCGTTTTTACTCGGTAATTGACTAAAGCGAATACCATTTTTTAATAGCATATTGGGTGTCGGTTCTTTCGCACCATTTTTTAAATCAGGTATAACCCCAATAGCTAAAATATCTTTACCCTTTAATTTTTCTTTCGACCAAGAATCAGAAACATCAACATTGACTGCCGGGTAACCCGTATAGGAACCAAATCGTCCCATCATATTGATAAACATTTCAATTTCATTATGTGTTGGCTTTTTCGGTAATACTGTCACCGTATCGGATAAATCGGCCATTCGTGTAAATGGAAAGCCTGAATTAGCAAATGCTCGCATATTCGGCATCTCGATGTAGTGTGGGAAGCCCGAAAAATCAATTTTTGAATCACCATCAATTGTTGCATATTGCTTACTTGGTTGAGTCGTTTGACAAACCGACGTTCCAGCCGTTGCCGACGAAAAACCAAATTCAAATTTGAGATCATTACGGCTACCAACTTTAAAAGCTGGAATTCGGACCTTATCTCCGGTACCTAGCGCCCCATCATCCAATAAAGGTACTCGTAACCGTGTCTCATGGTTCGATTCACCTTTAGTATTTAAATTAAATGCTTGAACAAACTGGTTATTAATACTCAGGCTCATGCGAGAACCTGAATTATCCGTTTGAGGTGGGGAATAACGATAAGCAAGATCAAATGGAATTCCTCTGCTTTGCCAAGTAAACAAGTCCGGTGGTAATCTAAAACTTACAAACATAGGAGGTGGCGTTTGCCCTTCTACTTGTAAGCTATTTTGATCTTTTACCATTTCAGATAAAGCAACGGGTCGACGAGTACTGATCCAGTTAGGGGCATCGTAAGGCTGTCGCGGTGCAATTTGTGTCATACGCGTAACTTTAGCGACAGGGCCCGTTAATAAATGCTGACCAAAAGCCAAACCTTTAACCGCTTGTTCCAAATCTTTACTATCTCTACCGCTGATCACCAGCAATTTTACATACGGTTTAGTCGGATGAGAGATAACTTGTAGATAAGGGCCATCAGAATCAGGATAATCTTTTAAAAATTCAGGTTTATTATTATTAGTAATGAAAACAATTGCATTCGTATCCGGCGCTTTGTCACGTATTACAGGAAAACTGGTTTCACGCCATTGCGCAAGAGAACCAAAATAAGACGAAACAATCCCAGCAGCCTTAATTTCATTTAAGTCGATATTATTCCCAACCACCATTGGTAAAGTTAATGGGTTCGTGTCTCGCTCGTCAAAAAATGGAGCCGGTAACAGACTTAAATCATTATTCAATTGTGTTTTTTGAACTTTAAGTGTCACTTTACTTTCTTGGCTAATCTCAGCCCAAATACTGGCATTATTAGGATCACTACAAGTTTGACTGGCGTTACCAATTAATTCGAAACGCATTTGATTGTAATTACTAAATAACCTAGCATCTAAAGGAATCGTAGCCTTCACTCTCTTCCCTTGACTACCATCCGTAATTGAGACTACCCCCATAAGCTCATTATTAAAATAAACCTTCACATGCGAAACTACCGACAAAAGAGCGGGAGACGGAATAAAATCAAACGATAGGGTTGCTTGTGAAATTATCTCATCTAAACGGGATCCAAACCCCACATAAACTTGGCTTTCACTACCTTGCATTCGAATAGATCTTGAATAGCCAAGTTGATTAAATTTTAAAACTCGTTCTTCTACCTTAGGCGAAATTTTTGGTGTGACCACTATCGCTGAATCACGAGCAGAAGAGTTGGTTGATATCGTCGCATTTATTGAAGATATTGGAGAATTGTCTGCAAATGTACTGCCTGACCATATCGCACTGCCACACCCTAGGCTCACTATATAAGCAAGCATTTTTACTTTATTGTTCATCCACATATTATTCGCTCTTTAATTGTGCATTTTGTGGTTTTAATGAATAGATCAGTCTCCAAACATTCATCACTGCTTGGCTAAACACCCGAATATAAATGGGGCCGTTAAATAAAATTCGACGGTACCCTTCTGCACCGATTTGTAATACTCGATACATACTTAATAATGGTTTATCTCTTTTATAATCACTTTGCCATTGTGCCCAAGTATCAGCACGAGCAAAGGTACACTGAACATAATCGATTTGTTGTTGAGTATCTAATTCTCGTAATTGCAAACCAATCACTTTATCTTGGTTATAAATAACCTGCATCGGAAATACATAAGATTGCTCCCCTCGTTGTAGGACAACACTTAACTGGTACCCATATTCAAGATTGACAGATTCCGGTAATTCAACCCGAATTCCCCCTAAAGAAAAATCTTTCATAATGCATCGGATCATATGGCCTGACTTAAGCGTTAAACTCATAGGAATAGCAACATTAACACGGTGATTTTTACGTATTTGTTTTGCTTCTTCAGCAACAGCTACCGCTCCACCTAAAATCAATAAGTTATAAAATACCCAAAATAAGTTAACCGCGACACTGCCTAACTCTGCTGTCGGTCCATAAAACAGTCGGTGAATACCAAATCCAACACCCAGCACATTTAAAAAAACCAATGCAAGATAAGGTGCCGAGATTCCCCAGTCATAATGTTCCTCTTCAATTAACCCACCTTTTGCAGTTACGTTGAAAGTACCTTTATGTGGCGCAAATAATGCGATAGTCGTCGGCCGGGCGATATACCATGATAAAACAGTCTCATATACTTCCCCCCAAAAAGAATGGCGATAGTCCCCTTGCATCCGGGAGTTTGTCATACTCGAATGCACCATATGAGGTAATACATATAAAATAATGGCCAAAGCAGGAGCAAAGATGATGTAAGTATGCAGTAATAAAAAAGCCAAAGGAGCGAGCAAATACACTATCCGAGGGATCCCGGATAAAAAGTGCAGCATTGCATTGGCATAACATAAGCGCTGTTGCCACTTTAACCCTTTGCCAGTAAGAGGATTATCCAACCGGAATATTTGCGCCATCCCTCTCGCCCAACGGATGCGTTGCCCAATATGTGCTGATAATGTTTCTGTCGCCAAACCAGCTGACAGCGGTTTACGTAGATACGCAGAACGATAACCTAATCGATGCATACGCAGTGAAGTATGAGCATCTTCAGTAACGGTTTCAACGGCAATGCCTCCTACTTTTTCTAACGGTTCTCTACGAATAACAGCACAAGAACCACAAAAAAACGTACTGTCCCATAAATCATTACCATCTTGGATTAAACCGTAAAACAAGTTACCTTCGTTAGGTACATCCCTGAAATTCGATAAATTTCGTTCAAATGGATCTGGCGAGAAAAAATGGTGCGGAGTTTGAATCATGGCTAATTTAGGATCTTTAATAAACCATCCCATAGTTAGCTGAAAGAAAGCTCGAGTAGGAATGTGGTCACAATCAAATATCGCAACAAATTCACCAGAGGTTTGCTTCAAAGCGTAATTAACCTGAGCTGCGGATAAGAAATGAACTAAATGCCCAAGTCGCGATCAGATCGTTTATCTAGAACTATCAATCGCAAGGACTTGGGCATGATTAATTTAGAAGCTATTTACACTGATGT
>NZ_JBHGNY010000016.1:0-77924 GCF_053544035.1 Vibrio sp. E150_018
AATTATCATTGAGTCGATCATTTAAGATTGAACTCGTACATAAGTTCGCAAGTATCAAATAATGGGGTGTTGACATGAGGGAGTCTACATAAGTGTATTAGCAAGAAACTCGGATAAACCCACAGGTTATTTCAACACGTTCACTGCTAATCAATTCATTTATCACCATAAGATACTCTAATGATGGATTTTTAAAAGCATTTAGCTAATTTTATGCAATGTAGAAAGCGAGAACTGGGTTTAGCGAGCCAATTGTGACAACCCCAAACTTGAGATTATTACATACTTTAATTTTGAATCAGTGAGTTAGATTAAAATTACAATACTAAATAGCTCTTTTTAGTTCTCGCTTTCTCCATTTTGATGGCAGTTTAGTCAAAAGACCATTATAACTGTATATAAACACAGTTAAGAGATTGTTTATGCCTTCACCATTTATTGAGTCTATTCGCCAAGAAATTAGAGTACGTCATTACAGCTTAAAAACAGAAAAATCCTATCTTTTTTGGATACGGCAATTCATTCGTTATCACAATATGAAACACCCAAAAGACATGTCGAATTCTCACATTGAAACGTTTCTTTCTTACTTAGCAAACGAGAGGAAAGTATCCAGTGCCACACAAAACCAAGCATTATGCGCCATCATTTTTATGTATCGACACATTCTAAAAGTTGAGATTCAAGACTTAAGGTATTCATTTACCAAAAAGCCAAAACGTATGCCAACAGTATTAACCCACGAAGAAGTTAATCTGATTTTAGATAACTTGAATGGACAATATTGGTTACTATGCGCCCTTTTATACGGTTGCGGACTCAGAATTAATGAAGCGCTCGGTTTACGGATAAAAGATCTTAATTTTGAAAATCAAACCATTTATATCTTCCGTGGTAAGGGAGCAAAAGATAGATATACGCTATTGCCGGCAGTGTTAATAACCCAATTAAAAAATCAAATTAAAGTCTGTTTAGATTTGCACAAGAGGGATTGTGAAGCAGGGTTTGGCTTAACTTCTTTACCAAGTAGTTTAATAAAAAAATACGGCAATGCTGCAAAAGATCCTTATTGGCAATACTTATTTCCGTCAACTCAACGACAAGTGCACCCTCTTGATGGATACACTTGTCGACATCATTTACATGAAAGTGCGTTTAGGAAGCAATTAAGAGGTGCGGTAAAAAAGAGTGGTGTACTTAAACGTGTGACCGCTCATACTTTTCGTCATTCATTTGCTACGCAGCTTTTGCAGTCTGGTTCAGATATCAGAACGGTACAAGAATTATTGGGCCATAGCGATGTCAGAACAACAGAGTTATATACGCATGTGATAGGTAGCAAGTTTGGTTTTACTAAAAGCCCTTTGGATTAATCGATTTTCCACTATTAATCCAAAGGGTAATGTTATTATGTGATATTACTTCGCCTTCGGTCTAAACGGCTTAATCACAGTTTCATCACACTCTAGGAATGGACCTTCCATTAAGTCAATGCAGTAAGGAATGGCTGGGAAGACGGCGTCTAAACATTCGCGGATCGATTTAGGTTTACCCGGTAAATTTACAATCAGGCTGCTGCCACGTAAGCCAGCCGTTTGACGAGACAAAATTGCCGTTGGAACAAACTTTAATGACTCCGCGCGCATCAACTCACCGAAACCTGGCATCATACGATCGCACACCGCTTCTGTTGCTTCTGGCGTTACGTCGCGTTTTGCTGGGCCAGTACCGCCAGTGGTAACGACTAGGCTACAACCATCTTCATCCACCATTTTTGCAAGCATGGCTTCGATTTGGTCTTGTTCATCTGGGATGATTTGGTAAACCGGCTCCCACTCTGAGGTTAAGTACTCGTTGAGCGTATCAATGATGGCTTGGCCAGATAAATCTTCATACACACCTTGGCTAGCACGATCACTTACCGTCACAATACCGATTTTTGCTTTGCTCATTGCTTGTTCCTCTACCAAAGTTTTACCTCGACCATAAGCGAGGTATTTCAAAATTTTTAACCTCGCTAAGATACCGTTTCAAGGTAGAAATGAACATAGCCTATTGCTTTGAAACTCTATTTTATTCGAGCTTTTTACTGTTCGTTGAACCTATTCGTGATCCAGACAGTTTGATACGGCTTTAATTGAATGCTTTCTGTTGAGCCTGTCAGTTCAGTATCGCTGATCAGATCTTTCCAATGATCGGTTTGGATCAAGTTCATATCGGCTAGGTTTAAGGTTTGTTCTTCAAGGCTGATATTACTGACACAGAAAATGCTTTGTCGCCTATCCATGCTTTGGCGCCAAAAACCAAATAACTGTCCACCTAGATGCAACGTAAACTGTACTGCATTAGGATGAAAAGCGACTTGCCCTGTTCTCAGCTCGATTAAATGCATCAAACGTTTTAATACCTGATGATGTTGAGTATGCGGTTGAGACAGTAATTCTTGCAGTTGTGAGAACTCCCAACGATGACGGTTAATCGAGCGATTTTGATTGGTGTTTTCAACTTTATCGTAATCATTGCCCGTACCAAGCAAACTGTGAATATAAATCCCCGGAATGCCCTCCATTGCTAACATGATCGCATGGGCACAAATAAAGCGGTCGATACCGTACTTATCAGGCCCTGCTTGCGTGCCTTGTAGAGCATCAAACAAAGCGATATTGATTTCATAGGGCTTACGGTCACCATTTTCGGTTGCGCGCCATGACACTAAACCACCGAACGATTGCATGGTATTCACCAATACATTGATTTCATTTTCTTGGAGTAAACCTTCTGCTGGCCGCAAACCAATGCCATCGTGTGAGGCAATAAAGTTAAAGTATGTCGTGCCCTGTTGCGCCGGAGGCATCCCCATCATCCAGCGTTTAAGATGATCACCATTGCCGGTAATCAATGTATTCACTAATAGCGGTGGTAAAGAGAAATTATAAATAGCGTGCGCTTCATTGGCATTACCAAAATAGGTCAGGTTTTCATGGTTGGGGATGTTGGTTTCGGTAATGATGATGGCTTGTGGGCAGGCTTGTTCAATCAAACTACGTAATAGGCGAATCACTTCATGGGTTTGATCGAGATTGATACAACTGGTGCCGAGTTCTTTCCATAAAAAAGCCACCGCATCGAGCCTAAAGGTACGAATGCCATGATCGATATATTGACGAATGATCTCGACAAAAGCTTTTAATACTTCTGGGTTACGGAAATCAAAATCGACCTGATCGTGACTAAAGGTACACCAAACATATTGAGTGCCCTGTGTGGTTTCAACTTCTTTGAGTAAATCAGAGGTTCTAGGTCGCACCACTTGTTTGGTATCAATATCTGGCGCAGCGGTATAGAAGTAATCATGCCCTACACCTTCGCTCTTAATGAAGTTTTGAAACCAAGCGCTCCTTGCTGAGCAGTGATTGATCACCAGATCCGACATCAAATTAAACTCACTGGAAATTGCTTCAATATCTGTCCAGTCACCTAAGCTTTCATTAACGCTCGAATAATCAATCACCGAGAAACCATCATCCGAACTATACGGGAAAAAAGGCAAAATATGCACACCATTAATATGAGGCTGACAATATTGATTGAGAAAGGACTTTAAAGTTTTCAGAGGCGTTTCACCGCTTTGCAGCAAGCTATCGCCGTAAGTGATCATGATGGTATCTTTCTCGCTCCATTGAGATTTTGGTACCGGCGACTGCGATACTGACATCGGCATCGAAGTCTCTAAATTGGGCGATAGACGCATCGTACTGATCAGTTGATGGGCTAATTCTTTATGCTCAATTGATAATTCAATACCTTCGTAGATCACATCCAAATGATGACAAATTTTATCCACTAATAGATTTGATGACGTCATACTTAGCCCCCGAATTCTTGTTGATCTAATTCCACCGCCTCTTTTAATCGTTCCATCACATCAGGCATGGCACTGACGACGCGGTTCCAACTTGGAATAAATGGCGTTTCCATCGGGTTATCGAGGAAGCTTTGTCCTGCGGTCATTATATTTTGAGCAAACATTTCGACCGCTTTCTCTTCTAAGTGAACATCCAAGGTTAGGCCATTCATTAAGGCATCATTGTGGTAGGCTTCAACAAAATCGAGCGCAATGCGGTAGTAAGTGGCTTTAAGCGAACGAAAGCCTTCCGTATTAAAGGTTTCACCTTGAGTGGCCAGTTTACGAAACAGAGACTTGGTAATATCGATCGACATTTTAGACAACCCACCATCGGTGCAATCTAACGATAAATCTTGATGTTTATGATCATAAGTTTTAGCAATATCAACTTGGCATAGACGATTGCTGGCATAGTTACGATGCATTTCCGATAGCACACCGATTTCTAATCCCCAATCGCTTGGAATCCGAATATCACTCAATACATCGCGGCGGAATGAAAACTCGCCAGCTAATGAATATTTGAAGCTATCCATATAATCCAGGTAGGCATTTTGGTCGGTCACTCGTTTAAGGGCTTTTAATAATGGCGTGACCAATAAACGTGCCACTCGGCCATTCATTTTGCCATTGGCGACTCGTGCGTAGTAGCCCTTGCAGAATTCATAATTAAAACGCGGATTAGCAACTGGATAGATCAAACGCGCCAATAAATCACGCTCATAAGTGACAATGTCACAGTCATGTAGAGCAACCGATTCAGCTTTACCAGTGGCCAGTACATAACCCATGCAATACCAGACATTACGGCCTTTTCCGAGCTCTTTAGGGGCTAAACCTAACGCTGCTAATTCTTTATCGAGGGCTTGCAAGCGAGGACCATCATTCCACAAAACCCGATGATGTTGAGGTAAGTCTTTAAAGAAAGATAAAGCATGTTTATATTGCGCTTCATCGGCTCTATCTAGGCCAATGACAATCTGAGATAAGTAAGGCACACTCTTTAATTCTTCGACAATTTTAGGCAGTGCTTCGCCTTCGAGTTCCGAAAATAAAGAAGGTAGAATCAACCCCATGGAACGCTGGTCAGCAAACGACATTAGCTCTGCTTCCAATTCCTCCACTGGCCGTTCAGACAAGTTATGTAATGTTGTCACGATACCGTTTTGATAAAAGTCAGCCATGATGCCTCCTGCATTCCATGTTAAATTAAAGTCTATTTATTTATTAATAATTACTGCTTCAAATCTAAGATGTGATTCACACACTCTGCCCAGCCCGTTGGGCCATAATTGTCACTATCGATGACGCCTTGTTCACGAGAAAGAATCGGAAAATCATGATGCTCTGAACGAATACGAACGGCGATATCCGCTAACTCGAGCATGCTGATATCATTACCGCTGTCTCCTAGCGCGATACTGAACCAATCTTTCTGTTGTTCTGCTTTTTGTAAAAGATCTCCTTGCTGTAAAAGATCTCTCTGATAAACATTCATAAGCCACTCCATTGCGATGCCCTTTTGAGCGCAGCCGCCGATGTGTAGAAAGCGGCCACCTTTTAGTACCGTTGCACCACACTGCTGCATAAACTCGATAAAGCTCTGTTCTTGTTCAACGCTGCCATGCCAGCTAACCGGTTCGCTATAGTCACGTTGCAATGCACGTTGTGCTTCTTCCTCGGTTAAGCCAGTGAGTTCCGCGACTTGTGTTGCTGACATCTCGGTCATCAAACTAAAGCATCCTTCAAATTGGCGTTTAGCTTGTTCAATAGAGGTTTGCCAATGACTACGTGGTTGGGTAAAGGATTTGTACCAATAGTCTTGAATCGACTCTGTACCTTCTGGCTGATTCATTAATGCTGTGTTTGTTTTAGGATTTGGTTTAGGGATAAATACCGCGGCGCCATTCTCAACAATGAAAGGCGTCGTTAAACCTAACTGCGGCATGAGAAATTGGAGCTCAGCAAAGGTTTTACTCGTCGTTGGAATAACATCCACACTAAGAAGCGCTAACTTTTTGAGTACCGGCTCAACGGCATCAATACTGTAATCATTATGATCAAGTAAAGTGCCGTCTAAGTCGCTGAAGATGATTGGCCGCTGACTGAGTTTAAGCATTAAAGATCTCTGACTTTGCTAGTGAGTCAGCTTTAGCCCCGGCCTGACTAGTTGCATCAACATGGTGCACAACAAGCGGCATACCATAAGGGCTTGCACTATAAATGACCTTATGTTCGTCCATTGTCGCGTTCAATGATGGAAAATATAATGATAACCACATAGTTACTGCTCCTTGTGTTAAACACTTAATAAAAGTAATTCAAGAAGCGTGCCACTGGGCTTTTGGCTTTCCAGATACAAAAATGGCCCGAACGTTTCCATTCAGGCCATTAAGGTTTTTGTGCAGCGATGTTTATTTTCGAATTGCCATGTCTTTGTTGGTCATTTTCACGCCCTTGATTTGTGCAAATACCTTTTGTCCAATCTCAAGCTGTAAATCTTCATAGGCCCAAGCAGTGATATTGGCCCAAAGGTAATGCTCTACCTCACCTTCACCTATCGCTAAACACACTGAAACCGGCTGCGCAGGATCCGTCACTGGCGCGAGTTCTACGACTTTTGCAGGCAAAATATTTCGAATCGATGTGTCTGTCGATTCGGATAAGGTTAACGATACGTCGCTGGCATGAATACGAATTCTAACGGATTCATCGACATTGGCCTCAATAGCAGACATCCAAACCCCGCAACTCGGCGCAATTTCTACATAGGTCAGCGCGTAACGTTGGTGACGTTGCTTGATAACACCTTTAAATATCGTGCTTAAATCCGCTTCATCATGCCAAGGTTTGAAGGCACTTGATGCCCACATTGTCTCAATATCACCAGAGCCTGCTACTCTTCCTGAATCCATTAATAGCATGTAATCCGCTAGGTGAAGAATTTCGTCTAAACTATGGGTAACATACAAAATTGGAATTTGAATCTTTTGCGCTAACGATTCTAAAAACGGCATGACTTCTTTTTTTCTCGGCAGATCTAAAGACGCTAATGGTTCATCCATCAGCAATACTTTTGGCTCTGACAACAAGGCCCTCGCGATCGCACAGCGTTGTTTCTCACCACCAGACAAATCGGCCGGATAACGATCTAATAATTCAGATAATCCTAGTAGATCAACCACTTGATTAAAGTTACCCGGTAACTCGTTTTTACCAATAAACTGGTTTTTACTGAATAAAGCTTTATTTTTCACACCATAGAGTAAGTTGCCTTTCACTTTATAGTGTGGGAATAATCGAGACTCTTGAAATACATAACCTATATCTCGCTTTTCAACCGCAAGATTAATACCTTGTTGGGAGTCAAACAGCACTCGTTGATTGATACTTATCGAGCCAGAATCTGGATTTTTTAAACCACTCACGGCATTGATGATACTGGTTTTTCCTGCGCCTGAACGGCCAAAAATCGCGGTGATTCCTGAACTCGGTATCTGAGCTTGAATATCTAAATCAAAATCCGTGAAACGTTGCTTAAAATTTAAATCAATCATGCTTGGCCTCCATTCTTGGAAGCACTGCTCTTGAAAACGCTAGTCTTGGAAGCGTTAGAAACGCCGAGTCTTTTCTGTGTTTTCTGTGTTAACCATTCAGAACAAAGCAAAGATAACAGTGCAATGACTATCGACATCACACAAAGGCGCGCGGCTTCAAATTCCGCACCGGGCGTTTGGATGAAGTTATACATTGCCAATGGCAGAGTTTGCGTTTGATTGGGAATGTTTGCCACAAAACTAATCGTCGCACCAAACTCCCCTAGGCTACGGGCAAATGACAGCATGGCACCAGTGATCACGCCAGGTAATACCAACGGCAAGGTGATTGTCATAAAGACTCGAAATGGTGATGCGCCAAGCGTTCTCGCCGCTTGCTCTAGCTTGGGATCGACATTCATAAGGCTTAATCGAATCGAGCGCACCATTAAGGGTAAAGCCACAACTGCCGACGCTAATACTGCACCTTTCCAATTAAAGCTAAACACTAAACCAAAAGTATCGAACAACCATTCACCAACAACGCCCTTTCTCCCCATAGTTAAGAGGAGCATATAGCCAATCACCACCGGAGGAAGCACTAAAGGAAGATGGATTAAACTGTCTAGTAGCTTTTTACCCCAAAACTCTTTAGTCACAAGCAGCCAAGAAAAGAAAACCCCAACCGGCAGTAACCAAAGGACTGCGATTGAGGAAACTTTTAAGCTAAGTAATAAGGCGCTAATTTCGTAATCAGACAAGATCACTGGTTATCCTTTTAATGATTCTGAAGTGGTTAGTTTACTGCTAGAGAACTTATTAAGTTAGGACTTAGTGAGCCACAAGCGGTGTAAACCCGTATTTGATAAAGGTATCGCTCGCTTGCTGGCTTTTCAAAAAATTGAAGAAAGCTTGGCTCGTCGCTTTGTCATTCAACGCGACCGCTGGGTAAATTATCGGCGAATGGGTACTGTCTGGGAAAGTTTGAATAATCGAAACTTTTTTACTCATCAAAGCATCGGTTTTATAAACCACACCAAATGGTGCTTCGCCACGCTCTACCAGTGACATGGTTAAACGAACATTACTGCTTGGTGCTGTTTTAGAAGATAGTTCCGACCACAACCCCATACTTTCAAGGCTTTCTTTCGCATACATGCCAGCAGGAACGCTTTGGGGCTCACCTACCGCTAAACGATTCTCACCCAATAATTTAGGTAATTCTTTAAATGTGCCAGCATCGATAAGTACATTGTTCACCTCATCAGAACCAATCAAAACTAGGCTATTGCCTACCAGATCCATAACCTGATCTTTGGTCGTCATCCCTTTATCTACAAGATAAGTCATCCATTTAGGGTTTGCTGAAATAAACACATCTGCCGGAGCCCCTTGTTCAATTTGACGTGCCAAGGTAGACGAACCAGCAAATACTGGCACTAAAGTATCACCAGTTTCGGCTTGATACTTTTGCCCTAATTCTTTCATGACATCTGTCATTGATGATGCTGCATAAACGTTAATGTCAGTTGCAAACGCTTGAAGTGATGAGCACAAAGCAGATAAGCCTAACGTGTAAAGTCCTAACTTTTTAATTAATGGCTTTTTAGTGAATAATTTTTTCATAGCAGTCTCTACGTTGGTGTTTATGGCTTAAAATATCAACATCACTTTATCTAGAAAATAGTTCTGGCCAAAGTAAGGCTAGATTTAAATCTTGCTCGATGCTATCGGCTAAACGATCCAGCGATTTGATTTGCTGTTGCTCACGGCTATTACTTTGTTGCAAATCACTCACCCCAGCCCATTCAAGTATATGTTCGAAGGCTTGTGGAGAGTCAAAGATACCGTGGCAATATGTACCAAAGATCATACCATCATCCGATAAGGCCCCCTCATATTTTTTGTCATGTGAGTCCGTATTTATTGATATAGGTTGTTGTAAATCAACAAGTGTCTCACCTGCATGTATTTCATACCCAATGAAGCTGACCACTTTTCCTGTAATTAAAGATAGTGTGCCAGTTACTTGAGTTAATAATTTTTGCGGTTTTAGTTCTGTTATTAACTCTAAATAGCCTAATCCATCAGCAATCCCAGCCTGTCCTTCAATACCATCAGGATCAGCGATGGTTTTACCCAACATTTGATAGCCACCACAAATACCAATCAATTTGCCGCCATAGCGTAAGTGCTTTTCAATATCTTTATGCCAACCTTGCTGCTGCAGAAAGGCCAAATCAGCACGTACAGATTTACTACCCGGTAAAACAACCAAATCAGCCCCTGTCAGGCTTTGTCCTTGATATCGAAATTGAAAATCAATCTCCGGGTGATATTTAAACATATCGAAATCGGTGTGGTTACTCATGCGAGGTAGAACCGGCACAACTACAGTGAATTTGGTCTGCTCATTTTTGTTTTGTTGACTATCAACCGCGTCTTCAGCATCTAACTCTAAACCATGCAAATACGGCAATACGCCGATCACTGGCTTACCTGTTTTTTGTTCAAGCCAGTCTAATCCGGGATTTAATAGCTCAATATCGCCACGAAAACGATTGATAACAAAGCCAATCACTCGGTCTTGTTCCGATTGAGATAATAAAGCAAGCGTGCCATATAAATGCGCAAATACCCCACCACGATCAATATCCGCCACAATGATCACCGGCACATCGGCTTCTTCTGCAAACCCCATATTAGCGATATCATTTTCTCGCAGGTTAATTTCAGCAGGACTACCCGCACCTTCAATTAACACACAATCAAATTTCTGATTAAGTTGAGAGAAAGAATCCAACACATAAGGCATGGTGTAGTTTTTATAAGAAATATTACCCAAAGTGGCTTCTGTCGGCAGGGCTTTACCTTGTACGACAATCTGTGCTTTCATATCGGTATTCGGTTTTAAGAGAATGGGGTTCATGTGAACACTAGGCTCAACGCCACAGGCAAAAGCTTGCAATGCTTGCGCTCGACCAATCTCACCACCATCTTTGGTGACCGCGCTATTGAGTGCCATATTCTGTGATTTAAATGGCGCAACCGAAATCCCTTTACGCATTAACACACGACATAACCCCGCCACCAGCATACTTTTTCCTGCATCGGAAGTTGTGCCTTGCACCATTAACGCTTGAATTGGTTTTAACATAGTCTATTCGCCAATGATTAAGATTGATAAAGTTCGAGAGGCAAACCATCTGGATCTTTAAAGAAGGTAAATTGTTTACCGGTTAGTTCATCCATTCGAATGGGTTCACACAACACACTTTGAGATTCAAGGTAGGCTATACATTGCTCAATATCATCCACAGCAAAAGCCAAATGACGCAAACCACAAGCTTCAGGGCGGTCGACACGTGCAGGTGGATTAGGAAAAGAAAACAGTTCTATTTGAGTTGTAGGAGAAACTTGCAGATCCAACTTATAAGAATTACGCGCTTCACGATAAGTTTCATTCACCACTTTAAATTGCAAAATATCCATATAGAAGTGTTTCGATTTTTCATAATCAGAGCAGATAATCGCAACATGATCAATTTGATTAAACATTTCATTTCCTTATATATCCAAGTAACATCAAGACGCAGAAGTCACTTGGGTATAAATAACACTGATAGAAAAAAGCCTCCAAAGTTTGGAGGCTTTAAAATTCATCATTACAACCCATCATGCAATACAGTGATTACTTGCTCGCGTCTAATGACACTTTGGGTTGAACAAACTCACGACTAACATCGACAATCGCAACGTCACGGAAGAAGCTGCGCCCAAGTAACAGACCGAAATCCATGTGAGTACGATCCGCTAGCGTAAATGGCGTTTTCACTTTTAAGTCACCAACCTTGATCCAACCTTCAACCACATAACGTTCAAACGTTTCATCTGAACTCGATTGACGAATAGATTTTGTTGATATCACAGGTAACTCTAATTCTTTTGATTCTTTACCGTCATGAGCAAGTTTGAACTTCACCCATTTTTTTCCATCACGTTCAAAAGCAACGATATCAATAGCACTTACTGAAGACGTTGTTGCACCAGTATCGACACGTGCAACCACATTGATACCTAAACCTTCAACGTGAACCCACTCTTTTTGACCCAAGATTAATTTACCATCTGCGCTTTTTTCACCGACAGAAACCGTTACCGGTGCTTTCGGTTGCTGTGGTTTATCCTTCGGTATTGGCTTAGGTTTCACACTTGGGCGTTTTTCTACTGGCGAAAAATCTGGCTTTGGTTTTTCTACTGGCTTAGTCGTTATCACCTTCTCCGTTTGAGTCGTTTCAGCTTTGCTAGTCTCTGATTTCTCTGCTGGTTGTTCAGGCGTTATAGAACAACCAACCATAGCAATAGACATTAACGCGGGAAGAAAAAAATCCCATTTTTTCATGTTCAATAACCCTTTATCTCGAACGAAATTTAACCACCAAAGATCAACCGCCCTTAGCGAGCCAACGTATTTATCGCATTTGCTACATATTGTATGTCTTTTTCTTGCAAACCAGCAATATTAATACGGCCATCACCGACACCATAAATTCCATACTCTTCACGTAATTGCGTCATTTTTTCCGGCGAAAAGCCTAGCACAGTGAACATACCTTTGTGTGACTTTATAAACTCAAATTCGTCATTTTTATGTGTATTCAGCAATTCTTGACACAGCGCTTGCCTTAAACCAACTAAACGTTGTTGCATTTTAACTAATTCAGCTTTCCATTGTTGCGTTAAGTGCTCACTTTGCAATACAGTTTTCACTAAGGCTGCACCATGATCTGGTGGCATGGTATAAGTAGAACGGGCTAGCGTCAGAAGTTTACCTTTTGCATTATTAGCTTCTTGTAAGTTTTTACCAATAACAATCGCTGCGCCAGTTCGTTCACGATATAAACCAAAGTTTTTCGAACAAGATGTGCTAATCAACATTTCTTCTACATTATTAGCCATGTGTTGTAAGCCAACAATGTCTTGCTCTAAACCGTCACCAAAACCTTGATAGGCAATATCCACAAACGGCGTAAAACCATTTTTCTGGGACAATTCTGTAATTGCTTTCCAATCATCAGTGCTGATGTCTGCACCCGTTGGGTTATGACAACAACCATGAAGTAGAACCACATCTTTAGGGCCCGCTTGAGCTAGTTCTTCAAGCATTTTAGCTGAATCAACCTGACGCGTTTCCGGGTTGAAATAATGATAGAAGCGCACTTTCAAACCCGCCGCTTCCATAACCGGACGGTGATTAACATAACTTGGGTTACTGATCCATACCGTGGTTTCTGGCTCTGCAATTTTCAATAAATCGCCCAGCATTCTTAATGCACCACTCGCACCTGGAGTTTGAACTGCTGAAACACGAGAATAAGCCGAAGTATCCTTAAGCAGTAGATCAATCATACATTGATTGAATTCTTCACAACCAGCTAAGCCAACATATGCTTTGGTCGTTTGTTCTTGAGCTTGTTGAGTTTGAGCTTGTTTGATAGCCGCCATAATTGGGGTTTGTCCTTGGCTATTTTTATAAACACCAATACCTAGGTCGACTTTTTCTGGACGAGGATCGTTACGGTATGCCACAGATAATGACAATATAGGATCTTGCTGCGGAGCGGTTAGATGAGAAAGCATGAATACACAATCCTGTGTTAATCTGTTAATTAAAAATTTAAATTACCACCCGTACAAAAAAAAATCGACGAGATTTTAAAGTTCTCGTCGATATTCTAAACGTGGTATCACTTAAATATTAATAATTGCTTATTTTTCCGTCAAATAATGCACAACCTGATTACTACTGCCTCGCCACTGCAAGCTAGGATCAGCCAGTTCTTTTTCAAACTTACCATCCACTAGTACATCAACATAGTTCACGACTTCTTTTTGTGACTCTGTTAAATCTGCCAAGGTATACCCTGTCCACATCCAAATATCTTTCTCAGGGCATTCAAGCTTCACTCGCTTAACGAGCGTTAATACCGCCGATAAATTCTGTGGATGCAGAGGATCGCCACCAGATAACGACAATCCTCTGCGAAATATTCGAGTATCTTGCAAGTCACGAATAATCGCATCTTCATTTTCTTGGGTAAACGGCACTCCAGAGCTTAACGACCAAGTACTTTGGTTATAGCACCCTTTGCATTGATGAACGCAACCAGACACAAACAAGGTACAACGTGTCCCTGGGCCATTAATCACATCAACTGGGTAATATTGAGAAATATTCATTGTTAACTTATCACTGCATGTCATCAAAGATGTTTAACACGGCGCTTCACTTCTTCCTGCTTACCGTCATTAAACGGTCTTGCATCTGGGCTACCTAAATAACCACATACGCGACGTGTTACTGACACTTTGCTTGAATCGTGATTGCCACATTTAGGACAAGTAAAGCCTTTACTAGTACATTCAAATTCACCAGTATAACCACATTCATAACACTCATCGATTGGAGTATTGGTGCCATAGTAAGGCACGCGGCTATAGCTGTAATCCCAAACATTCTCTAACGCTTCAATGTTATGCTGCATATTAGGGAACTCACCGTAACAAATAAAACCACCACTTGAAATGTCAGGATATGGCATCTCAAAATCGATTTTATCGTAAGGTGTTGCCTTCTTCTGTACATCTAGGTGAAAACTGTTGGTGTAATAACCTTTATCAGTTACGCCTTCAATAACACCAAATTGTTTGGCATCTAAGCGACAGAAACGATTACATAAGTTTTCACTTGGCGTTCCATATATGCTAAATGCGTAGCCTGTTTCGTTTGTCCATGATTCAACATGTTGCTTCATAAAATCGATGATCTTAAGGGCTTTTAGGCGTAGCTTCTCATCATCGTAAACATGGTTTTCGCTACCAAATAATGCAGCAACCGTTTCATGTACACCGATATAACCCAATGAAATTGATGCACGACCATTTTTAAAAATTTCAGCGATATTGTCGTCCGCATTTAAACGCACACCACATGCCCCTTCCATGTAAAGGATTGGGGCAACACGTGCTTTAACATTTTCTAAACGATGAATACGAGTGTCTAATGCACGTCGAGCTAATTTCAGTTTAGTTTTCAATATTTCATAAAAACGCGTTTCATCACCTTGTGCTTCAATTGCAACACGTGGCAAGTTCAAACTAACAACACCAAGGTTATTACGACCATCGTGGATCAACTTGCCATTTTCTTCATATGTATTTAAGAAACTACGACAACCCATTGGCGTTTTAAATGAACCCGTCGCTTCCACTACTTTGTCGTAGTTAAGAATATCTGGGTACATACGCTTAGTCGCACACTCAAGTGCTAGCTGTTTAATATCGTAGTTTGGATCGCTTGGTTTATGGTTCAAACCATCACGAATGGCAAATACCAATTTCGGGAACACCGCTGTTTTACGATTTTTACCAAGGCCAGCAATACGGTTACGCAAAATTGATTGCTGAATCAGTTTACTCGCCCACGACTGTCCCAAACCAAAACCAAAGGTCACAAAGGGCGTTTGTCCGTTTGCGGTATGCAGAGTATTCACTTCATATTCCAAAGACTGGAATGCGTCATAACATTCTTTTTCAGTTTGAGTAAGAGCAAATTCTTGTGGATTAGGAATATCCCATTCTTGTGCTAACTTTAACTGCTTTTGATAACTAGCAAGCACATAAGGTTCAAGGATCTCATCGATACGGTTAATCGTGGTGCCGCCATAAATGTGGCTAGCAACTTGCGCGATAATTTGTGCGGTAACCGCTGTGGCAGTCAAAATTGATTTCGGAGTATCAATCTCCGCATTCCCCATTTTAAAACCAGCCGTTAACATACCTTCTAGGTCAATCAACATGCAGTTAAACATTGGGAAAAATGGTGCGTAATCTAGATCGTGATAATGAATGTCACCAGATTCGTGAGCATGGACGATATCACGTGGCAAAATATGTTGCTTCGCATAATGTTTAGCCACTATACCAGCAAGTAAATCACGCTGAGTTGGAATGACTTTTCCATCTTTATTGGCATTCTCATTGAGCAAGTCTGTGTTGTTCTGCTCAATGAGTCCTTCAATTTCTTTATTCAATGAACTGGTTTTTTCACGAGCAATATCTCTGTCATGACGATACTCAATATAATGACGCGCGAGTGATTTGTATTCACCTTGCATCAAATAGTTTTCCACCATAGTTTGGATATCTTGAATATGAATTCCATCAGGAAAATCAGCTTGAGCCTCAGTTAAACGCTGCTCTACACAGCCCGCTAATTGCTCCGCATATTCCTTTAATTGAGCGTCAGTTTTATCTGCCGCACTCAGTACTGCAGCGACGATTCTATCTTGCTGAAACAAGGCTTGTGAGCCATCCCTTTTTATAACAATTAACTGACTCATCCTAACCTTGCCTCCTAAAAAATTCGCACTATATAGACAAAAACTAAATTGAAAACACAATATGTTGTGCCATTATCGATTTTATCGACCACTCGATCTTGATCTTAATCAAATAATCTTAGAGGAGTATTAAAGATATTTTTTGCAAGTCTTTTTGCTCACAAAATAAAAAATAATCTGTGTAATAAACCTACCTATTTGCTTTGCTATGTTAAATTTTAGGCCTGCCGTACAACAGTTATTATCAACTTGTAAGAGACGATCTAGAAATGAAAATACAATGGAAATGGTTTGCTTATCTTTGCCTTTTGAGCCTCGTCTCTCCACCTATTTCAGCGACCTCATTAAAAAACAACACTCTTAACATCGCAACATGGAATATAGAATGGTTCACTACCAACCCAAGTTCTTCAATCAAAAAAAGTAAAAGAGACTCGCAAGATTTTGCTGTACTCAGTGACAAATTTCGACAACTCTCGCCAGATATTCTTGCCTTTCAAGAAGTAGACTCCATCAAGGCCATTCAAAAATTGGTTGGGGGTGAATATCAAGTTTATTTATCCGATCGCGCCAAACCGCAATATGCCAACCTACAGTTTGATGATCTCAACCAATACACTGGCATTGCGGTGGCTAAAAAATGGCTCGCAAAAAACCAAGCAACGATTATCGATCCAAACGATATTTCACTACTTCCCTATTCCAAACTACGCTTTGCCACCTACATTGTATTAAAACAAGCTAATCAAGCTGATGTGCATTTATTGTCGGTACATTTAAAAAGTGGTTGCCCTACTAAGAAAAAGCATTCACGCTCATGCCGACAACTATCTGAGCAAGCAAACCAACTTAATCAATGGTTAGCAACTCGAGTAAGCAATCAGGAAAGTTTCATTGTGATGGGCGATTTTAACCACAACCTAGCTTATAAAGGCGATTGGATGTGGCAGTTATTAACCAATGGATTGAATAACCAAGCGAAACTGGCAACGAAAACGACACCTGCAATATGCCAAGTGAAATCAAACCGTAATCCAAGTAAGTTGTATCGTTATCCTAGTTTGATTGACCACATTATTGTTAGCCAAGCAAACCATACGCAAGATACACAGCAGGCAGTGTTTACGAAACAAGAAGCCTTGAATTATCGTTTAAGTGATCATTGCCCGGTGGTGAGTAAGCTGGAAATGCAGTGAGTTTCATTTCGCGGTAGGAGATCCTGAACTACGTTCGTGCCTCACTATTCAGGATGACAATGCCTTTGCCTTTCGTTGTCTAGGCTGTTCGAGTCTAGAGCACTTCGTTTCTTGTGACTCGATTTGTGTTTTGGGTTTTGCACGAAATATTCAAATAAGCTGTTATTTCTACTGAGCCGTATTATTTCATCATCACAGCCAAGTTACAGCATTCCATCACCCTTGCCGAGTTACCTTATTCCGTCATCCCTGCCGAGCCTAAGCGAGAGCGAGGATCTACTCACAGCGCGCTGAATATAGATCCTCGATGTCGCTTAGCTTTCTCAAGAATCATAGATTAGCGCTATTTAACGCCACCCACTTTAGCTAACGCCGCCGGATAGCTTCTTTGTGCAGCTAATGTACAGGCTTTATCTATAACTTGCTCAATGGTGAGTTGTGAGGAAATGTTTTGTTTGGTGAGATGACGTTCATCATACAACCCACATTCACGCATTTGCTGTTCGATTTGTTGTGCCGCCTCGAGTGCTGACGAAGCCTTGACGATTTCCATACGAGCATAGTTATCACCAACAAAAGAAACACTGGCTGCGCGTAACGTAATATCGGTTCCAGGGATTTGTTGTGCACCAAATAACGGTTTACCACCTAAAGTAGCACTGGCGAAACTAGGGATAAATTGCGCCATATGTTTTATTGCTCTATTGGTTCGAATGATTTGCTGTTCTTCACTCCAACCATGAATGATCTTATTAACAAGATATTCCGGTAATTTAGGCTGAGAGCTTTCATCGGTAGAATGCGCCACCCCATCTTCAAACAACGTGATATCTTCCGTCATGCCATGTAATTGGAAATAACCATCTGGATACGGCGTTAACTGTGCCATGCCCTGCGGTGTACCTCGTTCACCATGAAAAATCACTTCGGGCCATAGTGCACTACCTTCTGGCCAATGGGTCACATAAGCGGCTTTAAATTCCACTAAGCGTGAACGTGGCGCTTTAACCCAATCATCCACCACGCCAGTTTGATAGCCAGACGCATTAATCAAGTAATCTACCGTAATAGATTCAGCAGCTTCCATTGAGCTTTTATTATTGGATTTGTAATTGATATTCCATTGCTTACCTTGCGACTCAACGCCGGTCACTTGAGTACTGGTGAAAATTTGACAGTTTGGTAGTTGGTTTAATGCAAGGTTCACGGTGGCCGATAAACGAAACACACTAAGCCCATATTCTTGCACTAACACCACAGGGAATTTTAAGGTGTTAAGATCAACACTTTTCGCAAATGGGATCATCCATTCATCTAGGCTTTGTTCGGTAAGGGAATCGACTTCTGGCACGTTACATTGAGCCAGCGCTTGTAATTCTGACTGTGAATACAATTTATAGTAGTGCTGCGGATCGCCCAGTACTTGATTGCTACTGTCTTGTTCAACCAGTGATTGATAAGCCTGTTTGATCACTTGCAATCGAGGAAGTAATTCTTCTGGTTCGCCTTGATCTTGGGTAGGAACCGCGATAACGGTTGGACGAACATTCATCGTATGTTGATACAACTTAACCGTTTCAATCGACTCTTTGAGAAGTTGTACACATTGTTGCTGAGAGATCTCACGATACAAGTTACCACCAGCATGTAAGTGACAAATAGGTGGACCATCGACAAGGCTTGGTCCTTGTTCAAAAATAGATACTTGAAGTCCAAGGTCAGAAAAGTGCAGCGCGGCAGTAGCCCCTGCAATACCACCACCAATAATTCCAATATGTGGAGAATCCATAGCTAATCAATTATTCCTACAACAAACGCCTTTATGCCAAACTAAGTCAGCGAAAGAACTGAATATATTTGAGTTGAGTTTCGGTTAGGGCCTGTTTGCCTTGCCTAAAACACTTTTATCTCGAACAAAATTTAATCACCAAAGGTAAACAGGCTCTATTAATACCCTATCACTTTAGTCGGATATTTCGAATTAAATTTTAAACCTACCTACCATTCGGTGAATTTCTGGGTGATTTTTCCTACATCAGTTTGGTTCTAATTCTGCTAATTTTCTGCGCAAAAAAATATAAAAAATTACTTGACCGTTTCTATTCACTTTCGCCAAAAATCGATGTTGTGAATAACCAAAATCCGCTAAGCAACCCCTGTCGAGGCTTACAAGCAAATTGGTTATTTTTCATAATGGAGTTATCCCAATATTTATCCACCGTTTTTGTGGATAACTGCATTTTTTATTCATAGTACGTTTATTAACATGCTTGGTTAGCAGGTATAAGTAATTGCTTAATCAATGTCTGTAGCACCAATGCCAAAGTTAAAAATGCGAGCAAAGGAAGTGTTAACCACAAAGCAAAATGCCAAGTAGGGTCTAGCTCAAAGCCCCACTTCATCAAGCTCGCCACGCTAGACTCTGCGCCGAAACTTGCTACCAAGCCTGCAATCAAAGCCATAATGCCGTATTCATACCATACAGTTCTATTAATGCGTTTTTTGCTCGCTCCTAGTGTTCGGTATAAACGAATTTCATCTTGTCGTTGTGACAAGCTCAGACGAAGTAATGTGAATATCAACAGTAAACCGGCAATCACCGCCAAGCCAGCCAATACCGTTATCGACCATACGATTTGCGTCAGCAGAACTTGGATTTTTCCAGCCATAGTTCGAATGTCCATTAAACTCACGGTTGGGAAATCACGTGCCATTTTATTTAAGAAAGCATCGGTTTGAACTTTGTTGCCTTCTGGCGCTTTAAAACTTACGAGCCAAGTACCAGGAATATCTTTAAGTACATCTGGAGAGAAAATGAAGTAGAAGTTCGGCTTCATTTCTCGCCAATGAACGTTACGAATGGTATTCACTTTAGCGGTAACGGTTTGACTGCTGATCACAAAAGTTAAGGAATCACCAATTTTTAAGCCAAGATCATTAGCCACATCAGATTCCACAGAAACAGTACCAGACTCGCCCCATTCACCTTCTAATAAATCGTTACGCTCTGGCAAGGTTTCCGCCCATGTGAAATTCAATTCACGACGTAGCGAGTCACTTTTGTCTTCACCTTCGGCATACGCTTTCGCTTCAACACCATTTATCTCACTTAAACGACCGCGAATAATTGGGTAAGCTTCTGAACGGTTTAGTTCTTGAGTATCAATTTCTTGTAGGTATTGATCTTTTTCATATGAGGCAATATTGAGCGCAAACACATTCGGCGCATCTTGAGGTAACGTTTGCTGCCAATCACTTAATAAATCGCTACGTACTAGCCAAATAATCGCAATCAGCATTAATGATAAAGCCAATGCGCCAAACTGAATGCCACTAGCAATCGAAGAACGGTTAATGCGGCTTAACGCTAATTTCAATGCTGGTGATGCAGGTAGACGCTGTAAACCTTTAACCATAAATAGGCTGATTACGCCAAGGATCACAAATAGCACTAGAATACTGACTAACACTATCCAAACCAGCATGTTGCCACCGTAAACCGACATCAACAAACCAAATGGCAATAAGATCAACAACCATGCTTTTTGAGGAATATTACCTTGGCTAGGCTGCATGACTGACGCAGCAGAAGTATTAAGCAATCCAATCAAAGGAATGCCTAACGCGGGAATACCAATCGCTAAGCACGTTCCAACTGATAACAAAAACGGCGTCAAACCATAACTAGGTAAAGGATCCGGCAAAACGTCGGTTAACGGAATACGCAATACCATTTCAAGTAACACGCCAATCAGTGAACCTAAAACGATGCCAATGGCAAACAAGCTACCAATTTGTAGGCTTAACCAACGAATTAGCCAAGGACGTTGCGCTCCTAGGCTTTTTAGCATGGCGATAGTTTGACGTCGGCTCGATACATAATGCTGACAAGTTAAGACGAGTGTTATCGCCGCCATTACAACTACAATCGCGACCGTTAACGACAAGTACTGCTTGGTTTTATTAAATACTTCTGAAGTACGGCTTTGTGAATTTTCATCTACCCAGCGATCACTCGGGGTTAACTCAATCGATTGTTTAATTTGAGAAATTTGCTGAGCATCACCGTTAATAAACAGACGAAAACTTACTCGACTGCCTAGTTGAACGGCACCGGTTTTTGCTACATCCGATTGGTGAATATACACGCTCGGCATTTGCTGAAATGGATTAAAAGCAAGCCCCGGTTCTTGCAAAACTTCACCTGTCACTTCAAAATCCGCATCGCCTATAGTGACACTGTCACCCACTTTAACTTGTAGCTGCTGCATGACTCTAGGCTCAAGCCACAATTGATTGGCTTGAACATGTGAGCTTTGCGCTGATTGGCTTTGTGTAGAATTACTTTGTGTGGATTGGCTTGATAGCACCATTTCACCGCGTAAAGGATATTGGCTATCTACCGCTTTGACTGTCACCAATTGCATGCTGTTATCGCTAAATGCCATGGTAGCAAAACGTGTCAGTGTCGCCGTTTCAACTTGCTGCTGAGCAGTTTGTGCTAATAAGCTTTCTGGTAAAGGATTTGATGAGCGAAATACCGTATCAGCCGTGAGTGCGTTCTTGCCTTGGGTTTCAATCACCTGATCCATACGATCAGCCAATGCGGCTAAACCAAACACACAAGCAATAATTAAGGTCAGCGCAATCGCAATTGGCCAAAGCTGGCCTTGCTTGATTTCACGCCAACTCCACCTTAGCAATTCTCGGTTAGGCAATGGTTTCGACGCTTGATTCATTCCCTTTCCTCCAACTCACCGGCTTGCATGTAAAAAGTTCTATCACAACGTTTGGCTAAATCATTATCGTGAGTCACTAAAACCAACGTTGTTTTGTGCGCTTTATTGAGCTCAAAAAGTTGCTCGATTATTTTCGCAGCCGTCACTTGATCTAAGTTTCCTGTCGGTTCATCAGCAAATAAAATACTTGGCTTGATCATAAAAGCGCGAGCCAATGCCACGCGCTGTTGCTCACCACCGGAAAGCTGACTTGGGGTATGAGTTAATCGATCTTTTAAGCCAACTTCTGTCAGTAATTGAGTTGCTCGTTCAATGTCTTCTTTTTCACCTTTTAACAAACAAGGTAAGGTGACGTTTTCTAGTGCGGTTAAGGTTGGAATAAGAAGAAAACTTTGGAATACAAAACCAATAGAATCACTACGCAACGCGGCACGTTGCTCATCATCAAGTGTCGATAAAGGTTTACCAAGCAAGCTCACTTCGCCTTGAGTTGGTATATCTAGCCCAGCGAGTAAGGTCATCAAAGTAGATTTACCTGCTCCCGAGGTTCCGACAATCGCAACACTTTCCCCTGCACGAATGGCTAGGTTAACCTGTTTTAATATGGTTAAATGTTCTTTCTCAGTAGAGACTGATTTAGACAAAGATTGGGCTTGGATGACTATCTTGTTCGAATCATCAAATTCAGGTGATGTGGTCGTAGACGACATTTGATCTGCATTCGAGTCTACGCTTTCGCTCTCTGCTGCTTTTGTTATAGATGGATCTTTTATAGGTGCATTTTTTATAGGTGCATTTTTTATAGGTGATTGAGACATGATGAGATTGTTATCCTTACTATTAGTGCTGTGCTTTTCTTCCGTCACACAGGCTGCGGTAAAAACCACTATTTTAATCTTAGGCGATAGTTTAAGTGCTGGATATCAAATGCCGATTGAACAAAGTTGGCCATCACTACTACCTAAAGAATTACAACAAAAAGGCATTGAAGCAGAAGTAATAAACGGCAGTATTTCAGGAGATACTACTGGAAATGGCCTGCAACGCCTTCCTTCTTTATTAAAACAACACCAACCTGATTGGGTACTGATAGAGCTTGGTGCTAACGATGGTCTACGAGGTTTTCCACCAGCGACCATACAAAGAAATTTGAACCAATTGATCGATCAAACTAAACAAGCTGGAAGCCAAGTTGCACTTATGCAAATTATGGTGCCGCCGAATTATGGTAAACGTTACACTCAAGCTTTTGCTAATTTATACCCTGAAGTAGCCAAGCAGCAAGACATTCCGTTACTGCCGTTTTTTCTGGAAAATGTCATCATCAAACCGGAATGGATGATGGAGGATGGGCTACATCCTAAAGCCGATGCTCAACCTTGGATCGCCCAGTTTATGGCGTCTCAACTCCAATCTATTTTGTGAATATAATTCCCAATATTCTTCTCCTTCGTGAATAATTAACAAAAAGTCAGCTAAAATACAGGTTGGCTTTGCTGTTTTTATAGCCAAGCATTCATGATCTGAAACAATTTTTTCTTATTTAATCTTAAAAATTCACCTTTATACCCTGTCAGCTCAATATTTCACTTTGTTGATGCCTTTATTCTAATGTTTATTCGTCACTAATAAGATTCATAGGATAACGTATGGTCATTGAACCTATCATTAAGGGCGTAGTTGCCCGCAGTGCCCATCCTTACGGGTGTGAAGCATCCATCCAGCAACAAATTAAATTCGCTAAAACTGCAACACAAATTAACGCAGGCCCTAAACGTGTTCTCATCTTAGGCGCATCATCCGGTTTTGGTTTAGCGGCTCGTATTGCTCTCGCTTTTGGCGGTAGTGATGCTGACACCATCGGCGTTTCATTTGAGCGTGGCCCTTCTGAAAAAGGTGTTGGCACAGCCGGTTGGTATAACAATGTGTTTTTTAAGCAAGAAGCCGAAAAAGCAGGTCGTATTGCCGTCAATATTGTTGGTGATGCATTTGCAAAAGAAACTCGTGAACAAGTGATTGAAGCAATAGAGACTTACTTTGAAGGCGAAGTAGACCTAATTATTTACAGTTTAGCGACTGGCATTCGTCCAAATCCAGTAACCGGTGAAAATTGGGTATCAAGCATTAAACCAATTGGTGACAGCGTCACTGGTGCAACAGTGTTACTTGAAAATGATGAATGGACGGAAACCACCATTGAACCGGCTACTGAGCAAGAAATCGAATCGACCATTAAAGTAATGGGCGGCTCTGACTGGGAATCGTGGGTTGATACACTTATCAATACAGAATCGATTGCTGATGGCTGTAAAACTATTGCCTTTTCATACATTGGTTCAGAGGCTAACTACCCTATCTACCGTGACGGTACACTAGGTTGGGCTAAGGTAGATTTACATCAAGCAAGTCACTCGTTAAACCTTAAACTCGCGAACTTCAACGGTTCTGCTCATGCCACGGTATGTAAAGCACTCGTCACTAAAGCAAGCGTGTTTATTCCAACTTTCACGCCTTATATCATCGCACTATATAAGGCAATGAAAGAAGACGGTAGCCACGAAACTGGTATTGAACAAATGCAACGTCTGTTTACCGATAAGCTTTATAGCCAAGAGAAAATACCTGTTGATGCGGAGCGTTTGATCCGTATGGATGATTGGGAAATGAAACCAAGAATACAACAACGTGTGGCTGAGTTAATGAGTCGAATGAACGCCACTAACTTTAAAGAAATTGGTGATTATCAAGGCTATAAACAAGAGTTTATGCAACTCAATGGTTTTGATATTAAAGGTGTTGATTACCAACAAGATATCGACCTAGAAGCATTAACCGCATTACAGCCTTAATTGGTATGCAATAGACCCAAGTAATTTAAGTTTAAAGTTATTTCTGAGCTGATATATACCCGAAGTAATTGAAGTTGCAATGAGGCGACAAGTGAATGAGACCCCATGAGTTTAGCTTGCCTAAATGATTGGGGCGAATGAATGCTGTCAACAAAGCTGCGGCTTAAAGTACGATGGGTATACTCTGTAAGGGGAGTTATTGCTCAACGCCTCCTTTGCCGCACTACATACTTCGTCATGGTGCAAAGGAGGCTTTTTTATATATAGCTCACTCCATATCTCTCAATTAGTATATAATCCGCACTAGTTTTATTCTTATCAAAAGCGATACCGGAACCTTATGGATACTTTGATCTTCAAACTAAAAAATATCGAAAAGCAAAACTACCGTGCTTACCAACAAATCAAAGGTCAGTATGATTTCACTGATTTCGATCTTTTTATCGATACCGTTCAAGGTGATCCACATGCTACCGCCTCTCGCTTACGTGCTCGCCGAGCTTGGTCTCTAACGGATTTACAATGGTTATTAGAACAATCTGAAGACTACCAACGCGCCGCACGTGACTATATTGCTCGCTACTTTTCACAGCTTGCACAGCCTGAAGCCTCAGTAGACATTGCCTTTAATGGCCAAAGCGTGCTTGATCACACTGCCGTAGTGTTTGACCAAGAAGGTATTGAGCTACGTTTCCGTGTCAATCTACCTGCCGATGGTCGTCAAATCCTCGGTAAGAAAGCGATTAACATTTTAACCTTCCACCTGCCTAAATTTATCCGTCGTGCGACGATTGCCCGTGAAATTGATATGGATGCGTTGAAGCGCCATTGTGAAGTAGTCGAAGATCAAGTTGCCCTACGCAAGCAACTAGCTGAAAACAACCTTGTCGCATTTGTTGCAGATGGTAGCGTGCTTCCTCGCGTATCTGGAGATTGCGATCTACCAATGAAAGAAGCTGTGACCTTTTCGGCGCCTGAATCTTTAGCCATTGAACTAAATACTCCTCATAAAGGCAACATTCGCGGTTTAGGGATTCCAAAAGGCATCACACTCATTGTCGGTGGCGGTTTCCACGGTAAATCTACCCTACTGACAGCGATTGAACGTTCTATCTACGATCATATTCCAACAGATGGTCGCGAATACATTGTCACTGACCCACAAGCAATGAAGATTCGCGCAGAAGATGGCCGTAGTGTTCACCATTTGAATTTATCAAACTACATCAACCATTTGCCTATGGGTAAAAACACGACTGATTTTTCCACTCAAGATGCTTCAGGCTCTACTTCTCAAGCTGCCTGGTTACAAGAATCTCTTGAAGCAGGAGCCACTACGCTGTTAATTGATGAGGATACCTCGGCGACTAACTTCATGATACGTGATGAGCGTATGCAAGCATTAGTCAGTAAAGGTGATGAGCCGATCACTCCATTAGTGGATCGAATTGGTCAATTACGTGATGAGCAAGGCGTTTCTTCAATTATCGTGATGGGCGGCTCAGGCGATTACTTTGATGTTGCCGATACCGTGATTCAAATGCATGACTACCAAGCATTGGATGTAACGGTTAAGGCGAAAGAAGTGGTTAAACAGCATCCTAGCCAGCGACAACTCGAATCAGAAAGTGAACTTATTCAGCACCCTGCTCGCGCCTTTAATAATACTTGTTTGACTAAAATCTTAGCGGAAGGAAAATTTCGCATTCAAGGTAAAGGCACCCATACTTTGCGTTTTGGTAAAGAGCATATTGATGTTTCCGCACTTGAGCAAATTGAATCGACCAGCGAACTTAATGCGATTGGTTGGTTATGGTTCCAGTTGTCTCAACAGCCGGGTTGGAGCCAAGATCCATCGAAGATCTTTGATAACACACTTAATCAAGATTGGTATAAATCCATGCCGAAAAATGGTGACTTAGCCAAACCAAGAACTTTAGATGTAATGGCCGTTTTAAACCGTTTACGTAAAGCGCAATTTAAAGCTTAATTAAGATATAAGGCTATCTAGATATCTTTCTAGGTAGCCTTATATCACTCACCATACCCCATCACATTCAAAGTAATTCAATATGACGTCTGTAACCAATCTCAAGTATTTGCAAGGCTACCCTGATACGGTGTTATCTCAGGTAAAAACACTGATTGAGCAAGGCAAACTCGCCAAATGGGTTGAAAGCAAATATCCACAAATGCACAACCTGAAAACTGAGAAGGCGTTATACGACTACACTATGGCGATAAAAAATCGTTATTTGAAAAAGTCATCGCCCCTTTCCAAAGTGATTTACGATCCTAAAATCCATGTTGTCAACCATGCTCTAGGTTTACACACCTTTGTGTCTCGTAATCATGGGGGGAAATTAAAAGCGAAAAATGAAATTCGGATTGCCTCTATTTTCAAAGACGCACCAGAGCCATTGCTGAGAATGTTAGTGGTTCATGAATTGGCACATATTAAAGAGAAAGAGCACAACAAAGCCTTTTATGCCCTTTGCTGTCACATGGAGCCGGATTACCACCAGCTAGAATTCGACGCGAGATTGTTTTTGACTTATAAAGAATTGGTTAGCCAATAAAAGAGTTTAATACATAGTGGTTTTCTTTTATTACCTTACTCAGATCAAGCTTACCATCTAATAGATCAGTGAAATGGGCATTACATTTCTTTTGTAGTTCAATGCTGCTAAAAGCATGAGTTGGTCGCTGTGATCATTTCAATTGGTTTTGAGTTTCATGTTTTCCTTGAATATAACTTCCAAGATGAATACTCACAACTTTTTCTGATACCAGTTCAACCACCGAAATTAAATCGGTTGGAAATGTACGAATAGTCGCTAAATCTTTAACAGATACCCAATCCACCGATTGAATAAATGCTTCATCATTTAAACCGGCTAGGTTATCAGTATGTGGTTGCCCTTCAAATTGTTCTATATGATAAAAGAGTTCCGCGTTATAGCGATTTGCCGTGGTTTCTAAAAACTCTCGAACACACAACAACTCGCCAACCTGTACTTCAAGCCCTACTTCTTCCAAACATTCCCGTTTAACACAATCTTTGGTGTGCATGTCACAGGCTTCTAAACCACCACCTGGCGGGATCCAATATTCACCAGTGAAATCTTTTACTTTAATCAATAGAACATGCTCATCTTTAATAATGATACCTGCAGCACGAATACGGTGTTTTGGTGCGTGAGTGCTCTTCTTCATCTTGGTGCCTCTAGTCATAAACTTCATAAGCGACTATTAAGATATCGAATACTCATTAGCTGGTATATTTTTATAGTCTTCACTCAAGCTAACTGTGACAGTGATCAATTCCGCACAAAGCCATCGAAACGTTTCGATGATCTATTTCACAAAATATTGACCTATAGAATGCATTATTTAAAACAATCACTATTCTTTATCGAAACGTTTCGCTGATGTCGAATATAAACCAAACTAGGTGTATCAATATGAAAAAAAGTGCCCTTATCAATTCTGAACTTTCACATCTGACTGCCACATTAGGGCATACCGATGAAATTACCATCTGCGATGCTGGGTTACCTATCCCAAACACAACTCGTCGTATTGATTTAGCACTGACACTTGGTATCCCAACTTTTGCTCAAACTGTTGATGTATTTTTAAAAGAATCACAAATTGAAGGGGTCATTTTGGCAGAAGAATTTAAACAATTCAGTCCTGAACACCACAACGCCCTACTTGCACGAATTGAAGAAGAGCAACAAATAACAGGTAAAGAAATCAGCATTACTTACATCAACCATGAAGCTTTTAAATCGAGGACTCAACAAAGTAAAGCAATCGTTCGTACGGGTGAGTGTACGCCTTATGCAAATGTAATCTTTTTATCTGGTGTCACTTTTTAAGCGAGTTATGAATATGACAAAAGCTATTTTAGAACTCAAGCAAATAGAAAAGGCGTTCCCTGGTGTAAAGGCGCTCGACAAAGCTAGCCTTAACGTTTATCCAGGACGCGTAATGGCTTTAATGGGAGAAAATGGAGCCGGTAAATCGACGCTGATGAAAGTGTTAACAGGTATCTATTCTTTAGATAACGGCAGTATTCATTATCAAGATCACCCCGTCTCCTTCAAAGGACCAAGAGATTCACAACAAGCCGGAATTAGCATTATTCACCAAGAGTTGAATCTAATACCTGAGATCAGCATTGCTGAAAATATTTTCCTTGGCCGTGAGATGACCAATGCGTTTGGTCGTATTTTATGGAGCCAAATGTATGAAAAAGCGGCAGAGCTTCTTGCACGATTAAACGTAAAACGTAGCCCAAAAACCTTATTGGGCGATCTAAGCTTAGGTGAACAGCAAATGGTTGAAATCGCCAAAGCCCTATCGTTTGAATCAAAAGTTATCATCATGGATGAGCCAACCGATGCATTGACAGACAAAGAAACGGAATTTCTATTTAAAGTGATTAATGAGCTACGCGCTCAAGGCTGTGGCATCGTCTATATTTCACACCGTTTAAAAGAGATTTTTGAAATTTGTGATGATATTACCGTATTACGAGACGGAAAATTTATCGGGGAATGCGAAGTAAAAGATACCGATGAGGATTCACTGATTGAAATGATGGTTGGCCGAAAACTTGAAGAGCAGTACCCACGTATTGCTGTGCAATCTGATGAAACTCGTCTCTCCGTCAAAGGATTAACAGGCAAAGGTATTGATAACATTAGCTTCGATCTCAAACGAGGTGAAATATTAGGCGTTTCTGGCTTAATGGGCGCAGGTCGTACTGAGCTCATGAAAATGCTCTACGGTGCCCTACCTTATCACTCTGGAGACATTTTATTAGAGGGCAACAAAATTCACCCTACCTCACCTCAAGAAGGACTTGCTTGTGGTATCGCTTATATTTCAGAGGATCGTAAAGGTGATGGCTTAGTACTAGGGCTTTCTGTCAAAGACAACATGACACTATCCGCCCTACAACACTTTAGCTCTGGAGTTCAAATTCAGCATAAAAGTGAAGTCATGGCAGTGGATGACTTTATTGATCTTTTCAATATAAAAACCCCAAGCCGAGAACAAATCATCGGAAACCTATCCGGTGGTAACCAACAAAAAGTAGCGATTGCCAAAGGATTAATGACTCGACCTAATGTGTTAATTTTGGATGAGCCTACTCGGGGCGTCGATGTTGGTGCCAAAAAAGAGATCTACCAATTAATTAATAAATTTAAAGCTGAAGGGATGAGCATCATTCTTGTTTCTTCAGAAATGCCGGAAGTGCTTGGCATGAGTGACCGGATTTTAGTTATGCATGAAGGCAAAATCAGTGGCGAATTTGACGCCAAACAAGCTAACCAAGAATTACTACTGGCTTGTGCAGTCGGTAAAAACATCAGTAAGGACGTCGCATGAGCAGCAACACTATCAATAAACCGAATACACCAGAACAACCAAAAAAACCGTTATTGAGCAAAGAATGGTTGATTGAGCAAAAGTCGCTCATTGCCTTAATCTTTTTAATCGTGGTGGTTTCCTTTTTAAACCCTAACTTTTTCACCGTCGACAACATACTCAATATTCTGCGCCAAACCTCCGTTAGCGCCATTATTGCAGTGGGTATGACTTTGGTTATTTTAACGGCTGGTATCGATTTAAGTGTCGGTTCTGTTCTGGCTTTATGTGGTGCTTTTGCCGCCAGTTTAATTGCAATGGAAGTCCCCGTATTAATTGCGGTTCCAACTGCCCTATTAGCAGGTGCTATTTTAGGTGGTATCAGTGGTGTCATTATCGCTAAGGGTAAAGTTCAAGCCTTTATTGCAACCTTAGTCACGATGACGCTTTTGCGCGGTGTCACCATGGTTTATACCGATGGTCGCCCAATTTCAACTGGCTTTACGGATGTCGCAGACAACTTTGCTTGGTTTGGTACTGATTACACACTAGGTATTCCTGTTCCTGTGTGGATCATGGTATTTGTTTTTGCTGCAGCTTGGTATGTCTTAAACCACACTCGTTTTGGTCGCTACGTTTACGCATTAGGTGGCAACGAATCGGCAACTCGCTTATCTGGTATTAATGTCGACCGAGTAAAAATTGGTGTCTACGCGATTTGTGGCTTACTTTCTGCTCTTGCGGGTTTGATCGTCACATCACGCTTATCTTCTGCTCAGCCAACCGCTGGCATGGGATATGAACTCGATGCGATTGCTGCCGTTGTCGTAGGTGGTACCAGCTTAATGGGTGGTCGTGGCCGCATTATGGGCACTTTAATTGGCGCATTGATTATCGGTTTCTTAAATAACGCGTTAAACCTGCTTGATGTCTCTTCTTATTACCAAATGATTGCTAAAGCAGTGGTTATTTTATTGGCCGTACTAGTTGATAATAAAAATAAATAATTGATTGATAATAACCGTCATTACCGACACTAAGAGCTAACAATAAGCTCCCCTACTATAAAGGAATAACAACATGAAACTTAAAAAACTAACTACTTTGCTTTCCGCTGCCATGTTAACCAGTACGATGTCGGTTGCCGCGCACGCTCAAGATACAATGGCTATTGTGGTATCAACACTAAACAATCCATTCTTCGTGAGTATGAAAGACGGAGCCGAAGCCAAAGCAAAAGAACTCGGTTACGATCTAATTGTTTTAGATTCTCAAAATGATCCAAGTAAAGAACTATCTAATGTCGAAGACCTTTCAGTTAGAGGTGTAAAAGCAATACTCATTAACCCAACCGATTCTGATGCTGTATCTAACGCGATTCGAATTGCGAACCGTGCAAATATTCCAGTATTAACACTCGATCGTGGCGCAAGCCGTGGTGACGTTGTCAGTCATATTGCTTCTGATAACGTTGCTGGTGGTGAAATGGCAGGTAAATTCATTATTGAAAAAGTCGGTGAAAAAGCCAAAGTTATTCAACTTGAAGGCATAGCTGGTACTTCCGCTGCTCGTGAACGTGGCAAAGGTTTCATGAATGCCGTCCAAAATTCACAACTAGACCTTCTTGCAAGCCAGCCGGCTGATTTTGACCGAAGCAAAGGTTTGAATGTAATGGAAAACCTACTTGCGGCTAATGGTGATACCCAAGCGGTATTCGCGCAAAATGATGAAATGGCACTTGGCGCTCTACGTGCGGTACAAGCGTCAGGAAAAGATATTTTAATTGTTGGCTTTGATGGTACCGATGATGGTATTGCTGCAGTTAAACGAGGCATGTTAGGTGCAACAATTGCACAACAACCCTCTCTAATTGGTGAGTTGGGTGTTGCCACTGCAGACAAAGTTCTAAAAGGTGAGTCGGTAGAAAAAAATATTCCGGTTCCACTTAAAGTGATTACTAAATAATCACTTAATGTGAGGGCTGAACCGCCCTCACTTTCCTCATTTTTAATGCTCATTGCTATGACGTATCTAGGTCATATCAATTCGTATTTAAACGTTATCGCCATAAGGATGATATATGAACAAGCTGATCGTTTTAGGTAGTGTTAATGCCGATCATGTACTTCAAGTTCCCTCTTTCCCTCGCCCAGGTGAAACTCTAATGGGACGTAATTACCAAGTTATTTCTGGTGGAAAAGGAGCGAATCAAGCGGTAGCCGCCGCACGTTTAGGTGCAGATATTGGGTTTATAGCTTGTGTAGGAAGTGATTCCTTTGGGCAAAATATCATTCAAAGTTTTGCGCAAGATGGAATCAATACTGACTATATATCTACCATTCCATCGACACCTACCGGCGTAGCGTTAATCCAAGTCTCAGATGAAGGCGAAAATAGTATTTGCCTCTCACCTGAAGCCAATAATGCTTTAGACCAAGATCGAGTGTCTATTTTCAAAGATCCTATCCAGCACTGTGATTATTTACTTCTGCAACTTGAAACCCCTTTAAATGGTATTGAGTCGGCTATCAAATTGGCTAAATCAAGTTCTAATTCTGGTATCAAAGTCGTTTTAAATCCAGCTCCAGCGAAAGCATTGCCGGACTCTATCCTAAATAGCATTGATATTATTACCCCAAATGAAACTGAAGCAGAAGTCTTAACCGGTATTACTATCACTGATGATAATTCAGCACAAGAAGCAGCAAATAATCTTCATGAGAAAGGTATCTCAACCGTAATTATTACTCTAGGTGCTAAAGGTGTATGGTTAAGTGAAAACCGAAAAGGTAAAATTATTCAAGGCTTTAAAGTAAAAGCGCTGGATACTACCGCAGCCGGCGATACCTTTAATGGTGCTTTTGTCACTGCGCTACTTGAAGGAATGGCAACAATACCTGCGATTCAATTTGCACATGCTGCCGCAGCCCTTGCAGTGACTCGATTTGGAGCACAAACCTCCATCCCGACACGGCAAGAAACGAATGATTTTTTAGCACTGCAAGCATGTTAATTTAGCATTTAAATTTATTTACTTTCAATCAATAGGGAATCATCACATGGCAACAATGAAAGACATAGCTCGACTTGCTCAAGTGTCGACGTCCACTGTTAGCCATGTTTTGAATAAGACACGATTTGTTAGCGAAGATATTGAAAAACGCGTAAAACAAGCAGCAAAAGATCTTAACTACGCGCCATCAGCATTAGCTCGTAGTTTAAAGATGAAGTGTACTAAAACCGTTGGGATGCTAGTGACTACCTCAACCAACCCTTTCTTTGGGGAAGTACTTAAGGGCGTTGAAAGACGTTGTTATGAAAAAGGTTATAACCTGATACTTTGTAACACTGAAGGTGACAGCGAACGCATGAAAGCCTCTATCGACACTCTGTTACAAAAGCGTGTCGATGGTTTAATGTTAATGTGCTCTACCCTTGAGGGAGAAGAAATTGAAATTTTTGAACGCTATCCGGAACTGCCTGTCGTCGTTATGGATTGGGGCCCAATGAAATATGCAAGTGATAAAATTCAAGATAACTCTTTCAAAGGTGGGTACTTGGCAACTCAGTATTTAATCGATCATGGTCATACCGACATAGGCTGTATCACTGGTCCACTACATCGTAGTCAAGCATCATTACGTTTTGATGGTTTTAAACAAGCTTTACAAGATCATAATCTAACTTTAAATAAAAATTGGATTGTGCCAGGCAACTTTGAATGTGACGGTGGCTATGATGCTTATCAAACTCTGAAACTCAATGGATCTTTACCGAGCGCATTATTCATCTGTAATGACATGATGGCACTAGGTTTAATTAATGCTGCAAACCACGATGGTGTAAAGATCCCTCAAGATCTTTCCATTATTGGTTATGATGATATCCAATTAACTAAGTACATCACTCCCTCTTTAACCACCATCCATCAGCCAAAATATCAACTAGGCAAAGCCGCGGTCGATACTTTACTCTCACGCCTTGAAACTCCAAATGCCCCTCAACAAGTGATTCAATTAGAGCCAACATTAATAGAACGTCATTCCGTAACCAAATACCCAATAAAATAGCAGATATACATCAAGCAGTATCCGAACATATTAGCTGGGAAGTTACTTGGGTATGATACCGAAGTGAGTTATTATTCACGCCGTTTTTCATTCTACCTATTTCTTGGAGCCCTCATGGCCACTGGACCTTACAATAAAAATAATCGTCATTCGCAAACAACTAATAGAAGTAATAAGTCCAGTACTCAAAAGCCAAAATCTAATAAACCCCAAGCCAATAATAAGACCGCATCATACCGTTCAAAGTCATTGATACAAAAAAAACCTATCGGATTGCATCCACGTAATCTGCATCATGGTCGTTATGATTTTGATAAATTAGAAAGTGCAAATCCTGCACTAACAGAATTCGTGATCCTAAATCCTCGCGGTGAACGTTCGATTAGCTTTAGCGATCCTAAAGCAGTGTTAGCACTCAACGAAGGACTGTTAAAAGCATATTATGGTCTAGAATTTTGGCAAATCCCACCGGGTTATCTATGCCCGCCAATTCCGGGAAGAGCGGATTACATTCATTATCTCGCCGACCTATTAAGCGCAACAAAAGAGAAAACTGATGCGCTTATCGTCGAAAATGATGAGCGAGATCCAAATGCTGGTTCAGCCAATCATAAACATACGGTCCTTGATATCGGCACAGGTGCAAACTGCATCTACCCTATTTTGGGCTCAAGCTTATATGACTGGAATTTTGTTGCTAGCGATATTGATCCGATTTCAGTCAAAACTGCACAGTTATTAATTCAGGCGAATAAGAGACTGACGAATAAAGTGAAAGTTCGTCAACAATCTAAACCAAGCAGCATTTTTTACGGCATCATCAAACCGAACGACAATTTCATTTTGACAATGTGTAATCCTCCCTTTCATGAGTCATTAGAAAAAGCACGTGAAGGCAATTTACGTAAAATAAATAACCTCAATAAAGGCAAAACGGTGCCGCTATCAAAAAATAACCAACCGGTTTTAAACTTTGCAGGAACTGAAAGTGAGTTGTGTTACGAAGGTGGTGAGATTGCTTTCTTGAAACAAATGGCCATCGAAAGTAAAGATTTTGCCAAGCAGGTATGTTGGTTTACTAGCCTAGTCTCCAAGAAAGAAAATGTGCCGTTACTACAGCAACAGTTAAAGAAATTAGGCGCAACCAATATTCGCGTCGTTGAAATGGCACAAGGCCAAAAAATCAGCCGTTTTGTCGCATGGAGCTTTTTGACGAATTTAGAGCAGAAGTCATTTTTTAATTAAGCTATCTCCTTTGTACTTGAAGTTGAAACTTTGTTAACTGCAACTCCAATTAATTTGGGTATATAATCAATAACTTCACACATAAAAATGCTCAGCAAATTCACTGAGCATTCTATTTAATCGTATCTCTTATTCGGATTATTTCGCTTTACGACGATCCGCTACCGCTTTTGCAAGTTGGCGCAATACTGTTTCTGTATCATCCCAACCAATACACGCATCGGTAATACTCTGACCATAGTTTTCAACTTTGCCATCAACCAAATCCTGGCGACCTTCGTTTAAGTGGCTTTCGATCATTACACCAAAGATAGCATCTTCACCACTCGCGATTTGAGCGGCAACATCTTCAGCAACAACCATTTGACGTTGAAATTGCTTAGAACTGTTTGCATGACTGAAATCAATCATCACTTTTTGACGTAGTCCCTTTCCTGCTAATTCTGATTTCACAGCAGCAACATGTTCAGCACTATAGTTTGGTTCTTTACCACCACGTAAAATTATGTGGCAATCTGGGTTACCTGCAGTTTCGACAATCGCAGAGTGCCCGTATTTAGTGACCGATAAGAAATGGTGAGATGCACCAGCAGAACTACAAGCGTCTGTTGCAATTTTAATGTTGCCATCGGTGCCATTTTTAAAACCAACAGGACAAGATAACCCAGATGCAAGCTCACGGTGAACTTGTGATTCGGTTGTACGGGCACCAATTGCGCCCCAACTGATTAAATCACCAACATATTGAGGTGTGATCATGTCTAAAAACTCACTCGCCGTTGGCACGCCGCTATCAGTTAAATCAAGAAGCAGCTTACGTCCCATACGAACACCATCATTGATTTGATAGCTATCATTTAAGTATGGGTCGTTTATAAGTCCTTTCCAACCTACAGTTGTGCGTGGCTTTTCAAAGTAGACCCGCATTACCACCTCAAGGTCACCTTTTAACTCATCACGTAATACTTTTAGTCGTTTAGCATATTCAAGAGCCGCATCGGTATCATGAATAGAACATGGGCCAATAACAACTAACAAGCGATCATCTTTATCTTCAAGAATATTGTGAATACTTTGGCGAGATTCAAATGTCGTATCACTAGAAGTTTCAGTGGCAGGAAACTTTTCTAAAACAGCGATTGGCGGTAAAAGTTCTTTAACTTGTTTAATTCTTACATCATCTACTTTTTGCATAACGACATTGTCCTTGTTTTGTGTGTATCTCAAGCTTTGATTCGATAAACAGTTCGAATTCTCTAATGCTTAAAATATGTTAATTTCTGTTCCTTCTAATTAACTTATCCCTACAAAAACAGAACTTCAATCATTAATTTCCATATAAGACATATTTTATACATTTTTGAAGCCACTGAGGTTCAAATTGTTCTAGCCAAATAAAAAACCACCGTATCTGATTTTGATATCGGTGGTTTTCAGTTAATAGGGCCTGTTGATCTTTGGTGATTATTTTTGCAGCGTAATGACAACCGTTTCGCCATCAACGGTAAGTTCTAAAGCATTACCATTGAGTTTATACGAGACTTCTACTTGCTTACCTTCATTCTTATTTGGAACAAGAAGCGTCAAAATATTGTGCTCTTTTGCTGATTTAAACTCTACCTCAACATGACGGTGAATTTCTAAATCTTCATATTCAGTTGGGTCAACGTCACCGAAGCCTTCTACATTTTTCACAGAAAGAATGTTATCAGCGCTTTCATTGATAAAATTCACATCAAGATGCGCAATTTCGCCACGAATAGTGAAGCTCTTATCTGCAACGTCGTTTGTGAATGTAGTGTGCATTAACCAAGTCATGTCTTTCTCTTCAGAAAGCGTTGCTTTGTCTTGCATCACAAATACTTTACCTTTCACAAACCAGATCTTGCGCTTATAAGATTCAATTTCAGGAACAAAATACTTATAAGATGCGGTGGCATCACCTTCCACGAACTTAACATCAGACTCTGTATCGTAATCGGTAATGTTACCGCCCGCTTCAATACAGTAACGATCTTGGTGCGCTTCATAACCAGTATTTTTGTTTTCGCCATATTGACCTTTACCACCAAACAGTGGAAGGTTTTTAGAGAATGTCTGACGACGCCATTTAGTATGCATATCAACGCCAAAACCACCATAATAACCTGTAATTGATGCTAAAGTTTCCCCGAACGCATGCAGAGTAAAGGCATTTTGGTCGCCATGTGAGTGGCTGATTGAACCAAACGGAGAACATTTGAATACCATATGAATATGGTTATCACGCTCAGTCATCTTGTTATGGAACGCTGCCCAACCGGTAATTGGAAAGACTTTCAATAATGGCTCATTAGACGGTACTTTTTCTTCTGGTGCATCCCAAAGAATATTGAAACGAAGATCATCATAACCAAAATCCCACCAACCGAAGTTGTAGAATTTTGTATGCGCTTCAGTATCGCGACCTTTAAGCTGGTTGTAGTACCAAACATACTCAGGTTTTTGGTTTACACCCGCATAATGCTTGATGTTATAGGCCAATTTTAAACCAGGGAAATCACCAATAGAAGATTGGTCACAAAAGCTTGCACGTTTAGAGTGTACTGGCATGCAATACAGTGGGAAATCACCTGTATTTTCGTAGAAAGTCTTATTAAACATATCTACGCCACAGTAAGCTTTCAATAGATCGAATGCTTCACCTAGGAATGCTGTTTGGGTATTCCAGTAGTCAGGACCTTCCGCCCAACCGCCATCTTCACCGCCCCATGGCGGATAGTGAACCGCGTAGTACTCAAGAGCATAAGCAATGTACTCGCCCGCTTTAGGATGATCGTGATATAAAGCAATACACGTTGGAATAATCGCAGAAGAAATCGAACGAACACCGTGGCTGTTCAATGGATTGTTAAGTAGATCAACGGTTACTTTAAGGTGGTGCATGATCTCATCAAGACGAACAACGAGTGCTTCTTGAACTTGTTGACGTTCTTCATCGGTAAAGTATGCATGTAGCCAGTCATAACCCCAAGCCATTGCCGCGATAACACGGAAAGCGGCTTCATCATTGTAACCACGAGAGGTTACGCCATCTGGATCGTACGTCGATAACTTAAGTGTCCAAGCTTTTGCTTTGGCAATCAGATCTCCGTCATCTTTCACAATACCTGCAATAGCAAGGTTACGAGTTGCATTCATCGCCATTTGGCAATCGACATACATTTGACGCCAATAAGGACGCCATAGTGATGCTTTACCTACCGTTTCTTCAGGGTAAGCTTGTGGCTCTTCATAAGGTTCTACATCTAAGAACTTAACTGTAGAATTATTATAAAAATCATTGAACATGCAGTATGAGTCGTCAGCTTTTACTTTCGCTTTAAATTCAGCAAGATTTTTTGATTGTACTAAAAGACGTGGACGCTCAGCACTCAAGTTATCTAAAAATGATAAATCAAAGTCACGCTTTTGGACTTCAATAGGAAGTAAATCAACTAAGTTACCCGCTGATGTGTCGTTTTCTAGTTTGATTTTCCTGATCGCATCAAGAGATTTTTGGTCTGTCATAGTCACTCTCTTTATATAAATTTTAAGATTAAGTTTATCTGAACTACTAAATTAATCTTATTGTATTACAAAAAGAGAAGGTGAGTAAAATAATCTAAACAAGCTTTTGTTAAAAGTGCTTAGCTCTGTCACAAAATCATACCAGTCACACTCATTAAATGATCAGAAATTGCGTAGGAAAAAAGCTTGAGACCAAGGTGAAAATTTTCAATAAGTAGTTATTCTACAACCAAAATTTTCAACGAAGTTATCGAGCTTTTTAACAAACAAGGATGAACAAATAATTAGTACGATTGGTATTAATAAAATTAATCTTATTATTGATAAGTAAAAACGCAAAACGCTGACTATTGAGTCAGCGTTATCATTGTTAATTCTTTGAGAGAACTTATTTATCTTTCATTTGAGACTGAGATTGATCACGTTGGTTTTGAAACCAAAAACGTTTTCTACCGTTTGAACGAATCATAGTTATTTTCCTTCTTATTTATCCCAAGTCACCTTCAGATGTAACATTCTCATCTTTAGATTTCTTGGGGATATACATCACTGAAATTACTCAATTATTTAGATAAAAACTGTGATGCTAATCGAATACTCAAAAATGAGCATATAAGCCGGTATTAACCTATTTATTTTGACGCTGAGTTCGAGTTTCGCTTTTAGGGAATATCGATATAACGACTCTTCGAAGACACTTTCTTTTATCGAAAGTACGGTGAACAGAATTACAACGGGACTTGATGCTAAAGCAGAGGGTCGAGTATTAATTTTTCACACTTCAAACAATGAAGTTTATAAATGGGTTATTTGGGCTTGCCTTTACCAGCTTGTTAAGCAGTGTGCTTAGTCTGGTTTTTTATTTTTGTGTTACTTCTTATAAAAACAAACGCTGACTAATAAAGCCAGCGTTTATTATATCTTCCAGTGTTAGAGATAAACTCTACACTAAAAAATCAATTATTAAGCAGGAACAACGTTCGCAGCTTGAAGACCTTTTTGGCCTTGCTCTACTTCAAAAGACACTTTTTGGCCTTCTGCAAGAGTTTTGAAACCTTCAGAAGCGATCGCACGGAAGTGTACGAATACGTCAGCGCCACCGTTGTCTTGAGTAATGAAGCCGAAACCTTTCTCTTCGTTAAACCATTTAACGATACCAGTTGTTTTAGACATATTATGTCCCTTATCTTGTGTGCAATAAATGCAGTTCATAAATGATGTCGCCAAATGCGACGGGTGCTGCGTTGAACGATTTAATGGTTTATTAAGCGAAGGGAAAATCTAAGAACAAAGACAAAAACGAAGCTGTATTTGAGGATTCTACTTTTACTAAATTGTTTCATTAATCACTCTTATCAACAGAGCGAGGTAAATAGTACAGGGTTTGAGAGAGATGTACACCTTTTTCGTACATATTATTGAAAATAAATCTTGTTTGGGTTTTTCGTCACATATTTAGCAGGCTGAGTTAGTAAAAATTATCTCAAAAATTCAGCCTACCCTTTGCCTTGTTTTGCTTAAGCTAATTGAACTAACAACCATTCCTTTACTTGAGCTAACTCTTCAGCATTCTGTGGGTATCGAATTGCAACCTCATTTAAAGCGGTCATTATCCCTTCAGCATTATAAAGCTGCCCGGTCAAAGCCTCTTGCAATGCTTCAAGCGGTGCAGGATCTAGGCTATCGGTAAACACTTGTACTTCTTCGATGTGCGCTTTCTTGACGTTAAAATGTAGCTCCACACCACCCCATTTGAAACGTTCGTCAATGTGGTGGCTAAACTCAGGCGTGTTACCAAAGTTCCAATGCCAATCTTGTTGCTTAGTAAAGGTCGCTTCAAAGTTTGGTAAATCCGGCATCGCCTCTTCGGAGATAAACTCTGGCTCGACTGTTTCGCCATAATAGTCAAAGAACGCCTGTTTGATCGCTTCACATAAACTGTCGTGGGTTAAAGTATCATCTAACTGATTGAGATTAATTACGCGAGATCGTACCGAGGTAATGCCTTTCGCTTGTAGCTTTTTCGGATCTGGGTTGAGATAGTCCGCTAAACGACTCATGTCCGCATTTAATAGAATCGTGCCATGGTGAAAGCCACGGTCCATTGTTTCTCGATAAGCAGAGCCAGAGAACTTACGCTCTCCTTCTTCTGTTTCCACTACAAGATCATTACGCCCTGTGGCTTTGCCTTCTATACCTAATGCTTTCAATGCATCTAATACAATTTGCGTAGACACGGTTTTATCGTATCCCGGCTTGCCTGCCATGAAAGTAAAGTTGCTGTTGCCAAGATCATGGAATACCGCTCCACCACCGCTTTGTCGACGAGCGAGAGTAATACCATCTCTTTCCATACGCTGAGTATTACACTCTTTCCAAGGATTCTGCGCTCGACCAATCACCACCGTATTGTCGTTACGCCACAGAAACAACACCTTTTGGTTGGCACTCATCGAACGGAAAATGGTATCTTCTACCGCTAAGTTAAATAGAGGATTGGTTGAAGTAGAAAACAGCAAACGAAGTGATGACATAAAAACTCTCAGTAGTTAATGCATTGATAACCAGATATTAACCTGAATGAAAAGCATCTGTCCTTAACCAAGATGTAAAATTTTGCTTTTCCAGCAGCTTTCCATTAACTCATTTCACGCTTGGTGGTAAGCTCCATCAATAAAAAGTAGTTTGTTGAATTAAGGAGAATTCTAGTGCCCATTTCTCATGAGCTTGCTTCATCATTTGTTGATAATGGAATACTTTACCAACCACACCAATTTCAAGTTCCGCTTAAGCATGATGATAAGCAAAGCCAGACCATTACCGTCTATGCTCGCGAGTTAGTCAGTCTAGGGAAACAAACGCAAGATTTACCATGGCTGGTTTATTTCCAAGGTGGCCCAGGCTTTCCTTCCCCTAGAGCAAATGGACAATCGGGCTGGTTAAAAGCAGCGCTCCAGCAATATCGCGTATTGTTACTCGATCAACGAGGTACAGGGTTAAGTTCACCAATTACTCACCAAACACTTGAAGGCATGAGTAGTGATGAACAAGCAGACTATCTCTGCCATTTCAGAGCAGACAGCATTGTCAAAGATGCCGAAGCCATACGTAAACATTTCAATGTGGAAAAGTGGGCTATACTTGGTCAAAGCTTTGGTGGCTTTTGTTCATTAACCTATCTATCGCGTTATCCTAATAGTTTATTAAAATCTTATATCACTGGTGGCGTTCCTTCTTTAACTCGCCATGCCGATGAGGTTTACCAAGCAACTTACCTACGGGTAAAACAAAAAAATGACACTTTCTTCCGCCAATTTCCACAGGCGCAAACCTTGTGTCAACGCATTGCAGACTACTTGCTCAATCACCAAACCTATTTACCTAACGGCCAGCTATTTACCGTAGAACAATTTCAAATGATCGGTATTAACCTAGGTCGTGGTAATGCAGCGCTACCTATGTACTACCTGCTTGAAAGCGCTTTTGTCACCGTAGATGGCAAAGAAACATTAAGCTACGCGTTTTTGAATGCCATGTTGGCGGAGCAGGCTTACCAAACTAATCCTATCTATGCCATTTTGCATGAATCGATTTATTGTCAGCCTTTTGCTAAGAATGATTCAGAGCAAACAGCATCGGCTTGGTCGGCGCACCGTGTTCGACAAACCTACCCTGAGTTCAACTACCAAACTGGAAATCCTTTCTTATTTACAGGAGAAATGGTGTACCCGTGGATGTTTGAACAAATGCAATGCTTAAAACCATTAAAAGAGGCGGCAAACAAACTCGCTGAAAAGCAAGATTGGTCTGCTCTTTACGACGTAGAACAGTTAAAAAAGAATACCGTTCCCATTGCTTGCGCGGTTTATGTTGAAGATATGTATGTTGAGTTCGATTATTCACGTGAAACCCTAACAAATATACCGAACAGTCGCGCTTGGATGACCAATGAATATGAACACAATGGTATTGGTGTCGACGGTGAAACCATCTTTAATCGACTTGATGAGATGCTAAACCAAATTAGCTAATATTTTCAATATGCAAGAGAACAACGCCGATGTATCAATCACATCGGCGTTTTTATGTTATCGACCTATTTACACTGTAAAACCAACAGTGACAGTGTCACAATATTAAGAAGCGAATCTTATCAACATCTGCAATATTTCTCGTTCTTCAACGTAACTTGAATCCTTTATACTCAAGCCAACCCGCCGATTGGGTTCTATTACATGAACCTAGTGCGATTAATGCAACTGAATAAATAAAATTAGCGCCACCTGATTATCTCTTCTAAGTGGCGCTATCTGTTTTGCTACTCTTTATTCATACCATCAGCCATCGCATTAACTAAAGCATGATCTTTCGTATCTCCTGATAAATCCCATGAAAATATTCCTGCCAAATTATTAGCTTTGGCCCATGCAGCTTTAGCTTTAATAGATTCAGGATTATCGTAGCTAATGAACACTTGTTTTTCAGGGTTCCATAAATATGGCGCTTGGGCCACTTTATCATAGCCTTGTACGTAGCCCTGTTTGCTGGTGTAGTTCTTCATCAGATCCCAATACATGAAGAAGCCAGGCTCCGTTGTACCAAACGTTGCCCCTTTCTCTGAAGTTAATGTTGAGCTAGGTAACTTACCATCAAAGTCTTTCGTACCTTCCCAACCACGGCCAAAGAATGTCGCGCCAATAACCAATTTTTCTGGGGGGATACCTTGAGCGATCATTTGCTTAATGAACACATCTGCGCCCATTCCCCACCAACTACGCTCCGTTGCATGTAGATTAGTTAAATGGCCCGTTTGTTGACCCCAGCCGCCTAAAAAGTCGTAGGTCATAGCAAACATATTAGTTAGGTATTGCTCTGCGTTCTGAAAATCTATTTGGGTTGTTTTAGGACCAACCCCAACCGCCATAGATAATTCATACTCACGTTTTGTTTTCTCTTCTAACGCATCGAGATCTGCTCGAATAGTTTTTACTAAATAAGTAAAGGCTTCTTTTTCCAATGCTTTTTGTTCATCGGTTAATTTTGTGTCAGGATTCCATGGAGAAGTTGTTAAGCCACCGCCTCCTGGGTATTCCCAATCTAAATCAATACCATCAAAAAAATCATATTGAGCAATAAGCTCTACGGCTGTACGTGCAAATTGATCTATGGCTTTTTTATCCTTAGCCATCTCATGGAAAGGTTCAGACATTGTCCAACCGCCAAAGGATGGTAGAATTTTCAAATTTGGGTGATTAGCTTTTAATTGTGCTAATTGAGAAAAATGACCTTTGTAATCCACATCAACAGATACAGCCCCGAAATCATGCTCAAGCGCCGCCTCTTTATCGACAATAATGGCGGTATAAGGATCTTTTCCTTCACATTGCTGGGCAACCTGAGCTTGAACGGCTTCGCCCGCACCAGTATGTGGCCCACACATGGATAGAAATGCATAAATAATATGTGTCAATTTGTCCGCAGGAATATCGTGTACAGAATATGGATTGATATCGCTTTTATAAAACCAATCAGCAAAATAACCAGCAACGATGGGTGTGTTCACCGACTTTTCCGCCGCAAACACAGTTGTAGCACTGAAACTTACACACAAAATAGAACTTACCAACGTTGGTAATATTAATCTTTTCATTTCTATCTCCCAATAAATCACGACCAATCAAAGTACACGCAGTCTAAATGCACACTAAGCATATGATTATGCTCTCTCAATTCATCATGCTATTGCGTAAACTTAATCTTAATTATGAAGTTCGTAAAACCCAAAAGTTCAATTTATGACCTGTGGTTATTTTTTGAGGAAAAATAATGTATTTCATCATGTGTGTTGCATATTTTTTCAAATTAACACGCAAAATTCATAAGGCATTAAATGCAACCGTTTGGCTAAAAAGAAGCAATTTTAAAAATAGATAAGATCTAAAATTAGCAATCGTTTCCTTAAAATAAAGTGAGATCTAGGCATCTTTTTTCACTCACTTGGTTTGACTTGAGTTCGTTATATTTCAATTATGAGTACCTAATTAAACCTTACAGACTTTAGCTTGCTACCTTAATATCGCTTAGCTGAGTTATTTTTCTTCTGTTATTTCATTTCAATTATTAGATAGGGTTATACATGAGTAGTAAATTAGAACAACTTCGCGCACTCACTACCGTTGTTGCAGACACTGGTGATATTGATGCCATCGCGAAATACCAACCTCAAGATGCCACCACTAACCCATCATTGATTTTAAAAGCTGCGCAAATTGAAGACTATTCACGCCTGATTGATCAATCTATCGCTTATGCCAAAGCACAAAGCGACGATGCAGACCAACAAGTGCAAGATACTTGTGACATGTTAGCGGTAACGATTGGTCAAGAGATCTTAAAAGTGATTCCGGGTCGCATTTCAACCGAAGTAGACGCTCGTCTTTCATATGACACTGAAGGCAGTGTGAAAAAGGCTCGCCAGTTAATCAAAATGTACAACGATGCTGGTATTACTAACGACCGTATTTTGATCAAACTGGCTTCGACTTGGGAAGGCATTCGCGCAGCGGAAGTTTTAGAAAGTGAAGGCATCAACTGTAACCTCACCCTACTTTTCTCTTTTGCTCAAGCTCGCGCCTGTGCAGAAGCAGGCGTTTACTTAATCTCGCCGTTTGTTGGCCGTATTATGGACTGGCACAAAGCGAAAGAAGGTCGTGATTTTGAAGCAAGTGAAGATCCTGGTGTTAAATCTGTTACCAATATCTACAACTACTACAAAGAACATGGTTACGAAACGGTAGTCATGGGCGCAAGCTTCCGCAATACTGGTGAAATTTTAGAGCTTGCAGGTTGTGATCGCTTAACCATCAGCCCTCAGTTGTTACAAGAGCTGGAAGACAGCCAAGGTGAAGTGGTGCAAAAACTAAAATCGGCGCAAAGCATTCAAGCTCAACCAGAAAAAATGACGCATGCTGAGTTCTTGTGGGAACACAACCAAGATCCTATGGCGGTAGAAAAACTGGCTGAAGGCATCCGCGCTTTTGCTGTCGATCAAGGCAAACTAGAAGCCATGATTAAAGCGAAACTTTAAGCCTACAATTATCAAACTCTAAGAGTTGTTGAACTAGGCTTTACCTTGTTAAAATGGTCAGTTAGTTGCTGACCATTTTTGTTTATCGGAGTTCCTATGTATCTATACCCTACTATTTTGGTCGCCATTAATCCTAATGACATACATGCCAAACAGCTTGTTATTAAAGCCGCGACCATTGCGATGCAAAACCAAGCAGAACTTCACCTTGCTTATGTCGAAAAAGGCATTTTTAATACTCACTACCTATATCGAGATGAAGGGTTATTCAACTTTCATCCCGGAAAAGAACTGGATCGCATTCAACAATTGCATGAGTTGAGTCAATCAAGCCCTTATCCTGTAAAGAATATTCATTTTGCTGCGGGGGAAGTCATCAAACACTTAGAAGATTTAATTGAAGAAGTTGAAGCAAAGCTTGTCATCGTCGGTCATAAAAACAAGCTCACACACTTCTTTGGCGGTATTGAAAAAGATTTATCCGCCGATCTGCATTGCGATATTTTGCAAATGCATTGCTTTGAGTAATAGTCCAAAACCTTCATACAAATTAACCTTACAAGTGATATGACAGTCTTTATTCCTTAGTGAATAAAATTGTTATTAATCCAAGCACTATTTGTAATATATAAGGTAAAGTACTTTGCTTGTTACGCCGCCCTGCCATGCTAACAGTAAGGTGCAATAAGCGACTACCGACCTATCACGCGATCTATTATCATACGAGCCACTCTCAAACTCTCCATTCCAACACTTGCCAGTTTTCTTGATCAGAATGGGCTTTTAAAGCTGGGCATGGATTCACTAAATACGCATAATCGGCAAACTCACACAAAGGTAAATCATTGATTGAATCAGTGTAGAAATGGATTTCGGAAAAGCCTTCTGGCTGGCGCTTAATCCATTCTTTCAAGCGTAATACTTTGCCCTCGCGATAACTTGGAATACCCGAAATCTCTGGCGTATAGCAACCTTGCTTGGTCACCAAGTCAATACCTAAAGCATGGGGTATTCCAAGGTGACGTCCAACGACACTCACTAAAAATGACACGCTAGCGGAAATGATCACCATAGTTATTTCTTGTTGTTTAAGCTGCTCAATCAAGCCCTTCGATTGAGCAAATTGCTTAGCTAAGATCTCTTCCACCACGCATTCTTCCACCAGTTGATTAACCTCTTCAACCGGCAAGCTCACTAAAGGGGCAATCGAGAACTCAAGATAATCTTGCATATCCATTTTCCCTTGTGCATACAGGCTCATTAAACGCTTATCTTGCTCAAGAAAACTTGCGTCAGTGATGATGCCTTTACGCACTAAAAAAGCATTCCATAACATCGCACAATCAGCATCAATTAACGTCTCATCCATATCAAAGACATACAAAGGTTGTGTCATGTTAAGCACCCACAGGTTGAATTTCATTGAGATTAAAGAGTAGCTCAAGCGAACTCCCTTCTGGCATCAAGCGTTCAGATGAACGGTTTAATAAATCGACCGTTAACTCACACTCATCCACCGCTACTTGATAACGAATAATATTGCCTAATAATTGGTGACTTTTAATCACCCCTTGTCTTGGTGAAGAGATATGTTGCGCATACTGACGCCCTTCTTCTTTGACATAAATCGACTCTGGACGGATCGCCACTTTGCTTGTCGTATCAAGGTCAAACAAGGCTTTAGCACAACGGCCATCAATCAGGTTATAGTGTCCCATAAAACCGGCTACAAACTCATTGGCAGGTTGGGTATAAATCGCTTCTGGTGAACCCGCTTGTACTATCTCACCTTGGTTCATCAAGAAGATGCGGTCAGACATGATCATCGCCTCTTCCTGATCGTGAGTGACAAAAATTGTAGTCAGGTTCATCTCTTTTTGAATGTCGCGAATTTGTTGGCGTAAATGCTTACGAATTTTAGCATCCAATGCCGATAACGGCTCATCCAACAATAAAATTCTCGGTTTTACAACCAAAGCACGCGCTAAAGCCACACGCTGACGCTGACCACCTGATAATTGATGTGGATACTGTTTCTCTTTGCCTTTTAAATCCACTAACTCAATCACTTGGCTCACCAGCTTAGCGACCTCACCGGAAGCCACTTTTTTCATTTTCAGCCCAAAAGCAATGTTGCCCTCAACGGTCATATTCGGAAACAAAGCATACGACTGAAACACCATGCCAATGCCACGCTCTTGTGGTGATTGATGCGTAATGTTTTCATCATTGACCCAAATCTCACCTTGATCGACCGGATTTAATCCTGCAAGGCTACGCAATAAAGTTGATTTACCACAGCCACTTGGCCCTAAAAGCGTAATAAATTCGCCTTGTTCAATGCTAAAATCCACATTCTCAAAAACAGTATTATCGCCAAATGATTTGGTTAATTGTTTTGCAGTGACATAACTCATGCTGTTACTCCGCGGCTGAAACGACTTGCCAACCAAGTCAATACAAAGATAAAGATGAAATAAGTGATAACCAGTGCAGAAGTAAAGTGACCACTGGTTTGTCGCATGTTGAAGAGATAAATTTGTAGCGTCTCATAACGTGTTCCGACCAGGATATTGGCAAAAACAAACTCACCTAATAAGAAAGAGAAAGACAAAAACAACGATGCCATTAAGCCTTTCTTCAAATTCGGTAAGATGATCAGTAAAAACGCTTTGCTGGTACTCGCGCCTAACAAATGCGCGGCATCCATCAAATCGTGCAGATTGATCGATTCAAAACTGTTCGCAATAGCGCGATACATAAATGGCACCGCGATAGTGAAGTAGGTTCCAACTAGAATCCACGGCGTCCCCACTAACGACCAATCGCTGTCTGCATACAATTGCAACAACCCCACAGATGACACCACTGGCGGTACGGCGAACGGTAACAAGATCATAATATTCATGACCTTATCCAGCTTTGGAAAGTAGTAAAACACCACAAAAATTGCCGATAAAATCAACACTACACTGAGTAACAGCGCCGCGATACAAATAAATAACGAACGTCCAAAAGCTTGCACAAAACGCGGGTCGGTCAGTAATTGCACATACCAATCTAAGGTGAAACCATCCGGTAAAATGGTCGCCCCCCAACGTGATGAGATGGAATACACTAATGTGGCGACAATCGGGATCATCATGACGCTAACAATGCTAAACACTACGGTTTGATGGAATAGCATCGTTTTATGAAATCGAGTATTCAGTTCTTTCATGACTATTTACTTCCCTTTTTCGCTGCGTAACTTTTTGAAATAAGCCACTGATTAATTACTGTGATGAAAGCTAAAATACCCATCAAAATAACGGAAATGGCGGCGGCTAAGTTCGGCTCAAGGAAGAGATCGCCAGACACCAAACTCGCAATACGAATCGTGATCAAGTTGTAGTTACCGGAAGTTAATGCATAGACGCTAGCATAAGCTCCCATCGCATTAGCCACTAGAATAATAAAAGTACCGAGCAATGCCGGAGATAACACAGGAAGCGCCACGCGACACCAGTATTGAAAGGTATTAGCGCCAAGCAAAGAAGCGGCCGATTGCCAATCATCGCTTAACGCATCGAACGCTGGATAAAGCAGCAACACCGCAAGTGGGATTTGAAAGTAGATATAAATCGCCAATAGACCCCATTGTCCATAAAGATCAAAATCTCCCAGCAGGTCATATTGTTTGAGCAACAAAGTCACCGCGCCATTAGTGCCTAATATAATAATGAACGCAAATGACAACGGAACACCGGAAAAATTACTGCTCATATTGGTAAAAGCAACCACTGCATCGCGCAATCTGCCACTGACTTTTCGCAGTGACGACACCAATAAAGTGGCAATCGCCAGCCCAATAAAGCTGGACCAAATCGACAGCCATAAGCTATTGCCGAACGCTTGCATCATAAATGCAGAATCCAGCACTTCTAAGTAATTATCCAAACCAAACACTTCATCATAAATAAAGCTATTGACCAACACCCACAACATAGGCGCGAGTTGAAATAGGTAAAACACCACAGCGAAAGGCACAAGCCAAATGGCAGGTTTGCTCTTCTTCAACCAAAGACAAACAGGCTGCTTTGTCGCCTTTTGTTGTGTCGAAGTAGCGGAACATGAGATAGGAGAATTCATACGGCTAATAATCCTTGAGTCACATCTTTTTGGTGTTGAATGCCCAATAATTGACATACGTTGCCACAAATATCTGTTTGTTTAATCTTGCAGTCTTGATGAGAAAACCCATCGCCAATCACCACAAATGGCACTTCTCTTTCTTCTAGCAAAATACCGCCATGGGATAGATCATTATTCATACCGTGATCACTGGTGATGATCAGTTGATAGCCCTCTTGTAACCAAGTATCGATATAGTGCGACAAAATAATATCGGCATGACGAGCAGCGTTTCGATATTGACGAGAATCTAAACCAAACTTATGACCGGTATCGTCAATATTCATCGGATGGATCAACAAAAAATCAGGCTGATGCGTTTGTCTTAAATGTTCGGCATCCAAAAACAAAGCTTCGTCTGGATAACTATCCCAGTGATAAAAACAACCATGCTGAATATTAAGAGCCTTATTGTGGGTAAATCGGTCACGCACTGCCTCATATGGCGCACGGTTATACAGCTCGCTCACCCAATGATAGGCAGCAGCCGCGGTGGTTTTTCCTTGTGAGGTTGCTAGGCTAAATATCGATTCATGATGTGAACGTCGTACAATTTGATTGCTGACAATGCCACTGTCGACCGGACGAACCCCAGTTAAAATACATTCATACAACGGGCGAGACATGGAAGGTAGCTCACTTTGTACGGTATAAAACGTCGCGCGCTGTTGCTCTAGTAGACCATTTAAGTAGCCCATACAATCACGGGCTACCTGGTTATTCAGTCCATCTAAAACAACAAGGATAACCTTATTGTTCATACTCATAGCCCTACTTCTGGTTAATCAAAACGCTTTCTTGCCATTGACGCGGCAGTTTACGTGCTGATTTTTCCCATGCGGCAAAGTCAGTCACTGGATGAACATTTTTATATTGCTCATTAGGCAGTAGCTTATCTTGTACCGATTTAGGTAAAGTAATGTTGGTGCGGATAGGACGCGCATACCCTTCCGCTAAGTTGATTTGCCCTTGATCACTAAAGATATATTCACGAGCAAGTTTGGCTGCGTTTGGGTTTTTCGCGTATTTGTTGATTAAAGTAGTGTAACCAGAAATGATAGAGCCATCTTGTGGAATATTGACGGTGAAGCGCTCACGGTCGATTTTGTCACGATAGTTTAATGCATTGAAATCCCATAAAATCGCTACTTCGACTTCCCCTTTCTCAAGGTTTGCAATGCTTGGGTCGGTATAAGAAAGTCGACCTTGTTTCGCCAGTTCACCAAAGAACTTCAATGCCGGTTTTAAGTTCGCTTCATCACCACCATTCGCAAATGCTGCCGCCAATACCGCATTGTTAGCTTGCGCCGCTACCCCCACATCGCCTACCGTCACTTTATAGTTACCCTTTAGTAGGTCAGCCCATGTTTTTGGTGCATTTTTCACAAGGTTATTATTCGAGATAAAAGAAATCGTACCGGTATAAGCAAGTGCCCAATGACCGTCTTTATCCTTTGCCCAATCTGGGATCTCATCCCAAGTAGTCGGTTTATACGGTTGAGTTACTCCTTTTTTCACCGCAACGCGCGCAAAAGCAAATCCGACATCACCAATATCCGCCGTGGCATTTTTCTTTTCCGCTTCAAACTTAGCAATTTCTTGCGCTGAGCTCATATCGGTATCTTGGTGTTTTAGACCGTACTTTTCGTTCAAATCTTGCCAAGTGTCTTTCCAGTTTGCCCAAGTATCGGGCATTCCAACGCTATATACCGCACCTTCTTTTTTTGCTGCAGTCACTAATGAATCGATATCGCTTTCCTTTGCAAATACTGATGAAGAGACACCTACCGCTATCAATGCAGTCACAACATGCTTTATCGGAAATTGAATTGAACGACTTGTTAAGGTTTTCATGTTTTTCCATCCTTCTGGACTAGGTCAGTGAGTTCACTAGCTATCCTAGGGACGAAAAATGACGGTTCCATGCCACTTTTTTGACAGTTTTAATGACTTTATATGACGGAATCATTTCAAGATACCTCACCGAAACTTGTCATATTTCTGTTACCTTTGATGATTAAATTTAATGGGAATTACTCATGGACTAGGTCAAGAATACAAGTGAACAATGCTCCCCTATTTACAACTCAGCTCAGCAAAATTAAATCGGAACTAAAAAATAAAATTCACTCTGGACAGTTACAACAAGGACAAAAAATCCCATCAGAAAGGGAGCTGAGTACCTTGTTTGACACTACGCGCATTACAATCAAAGATGCGCTGATTGCACTAGAAACTGAAGGGGTTATTTACCGAGAAAAGCGTCGTGGTTGGTACGTTTCACCAGAACGATTAACCTATAACCCTCTCTCCCGTTGTCACTTTCATCAAATGGTCAATGAACAAAATCGAACCGCGAAAACTCACTTGATAAAGGTTCGTAAAGAGCTTGCCAATGCTGATTACGCACAAGCATTAGCCTTAAAGCAACCAGAGCCCATAATCATTATTGAGCGCTTGCGTTTAATTGATGGACGTGCCGTTTTGTTCGTTGAAAACATCTTAAAAGAAAAGTTATTTGAAGGGATTTTAGAAGAGTGCCTGACTTCATCGCTAACACTGTTATATCAAAACAAGTACGGTTACCAGACTTCTCATTCTCAATTTGAAGTGATCCCCACTGCAGCTCCTTACCATGTGGCAAATGCGTTGAACCTAGCGGAAGGCCAGCCTGTACTCAAAATTCAACGAACCAATTATAAGCAAGATGGCGAGTTGATCGATTGTGAGTTTGAATATTGGCGACCCGATGCGGTGCGGATAAAGATTGGTTAGGAGTCACTTAATGTGGTAACCATGGTTATTACTTAATTTCTCTCCCATATCCATACCTGCTATACTCTGCGCCATTAAAATGCATTTCGTTATTTGCACTCACTTTTGGTGGTTTCACTTTTATTTTTAATACTCCAAGAAGTACCCCAAAAGGGCTTGAGGCGCAAAATTTAAAACACAAGGTAAATAAATTCAAATGGTTAACAACGCAATTCAGTGGTTTCCAGGTCATATGCATAAAGCTCGTAAAGAGATCGAAGAGGTCATTCCTAAAATTGATGTCATTATTGAAGTGCTGGATGCGCGCATTCCATTCTCGAGTGAAAACCCTCTGATTTCGCAACTGCGTGGTGATAAGCCTTGCGTTAAAGTACTGAATAAGCGCGATTTATCTGATCCGGAACTGACTCAAATGTGGATTGATCATTTTGAGAAAGAACAAGGCGTAAAAGCCATGGCAATTACCACAGAAAACCCACAAGAAGTATTTAAGATCATGGAGTTGTGTCGCAAGCTGGCACCAAACCGTGAAGCGATTGGTAAAGATATTCGCACTATGATTATGGGCATTCCAAATGTCGGTAAGTCGACAATCATCAATACCTTAGCCGGTAGAATGATCGCACAAACTGGTAACCAACCGGCGGTAACACGTCGTCAGCAACGCATTAACTTACAAAATGGTATGGTGCTTTCAGACACTCCGGGGATTTTGTGGCCTAAAGTAGAGAACCCGCATAGTGGTTTTCGTCTAGCGGCTACCGGCGCGGTTAAAGATACGGCAATGGAATACGATGAAGTGGCTTTTTATACGGTTGAGTATTTAGCTAAGCAATACCCTGAACTACTTAAAGAACGCTACAACATTGATGAATTGCCAGAAACTGAAATTGAATTAATGGAAGCAATTGGTCGTAAGCGTGGTGCTTTGCGTGCCGGTGGACGAATTGATCTACATAAAGCCTCTGAAATTCTGCTACATGAACTTCGTAATGGCACACTCGGCAAAATCACTCTTGAGCTGCCGGAAATGATCACGGAAGAATTAATTCAAGTTGAGATTGAAGCTGAGCGTAAAAAAGAAATGCAAATTAAGAAAAAAGAAGAACGTCGTAAACGCTACCTGCGTAACAAACGTTAATCTTGCTTTTGTAGTCTCTTAGAGCGGTTTGATTGATTGGCGGCAGGTTTTCCTACCGCCTTTTTTCTTTCTTTATATAAATGTCGAATCGCCAAGAGTGGATGCGGTAGTAACATTCTCGGGCCAGAGTAACGCATCACTAAACGCATTTGCTCTTTTTGCTCCGGTTTATAGCAGTGTATTGGGCACTTATTGCATGTTGGCTTGCTCTCGCCATACGGACAACGATCTAAGCGCATTCGAGCATAATCCACCAAATCGTTGCATTGCTGGCATAGCGAGCCGTCAGCATGATGGTGCGCGCGACAATAGATCTCCACCATTGCCGTCACAGTTTTCATTTCAGTGCGTAATGCACCTTGTAAAATATCATCTTGCATCGTTCCAACCTACACCGGTATTTCTTACTTTTCTTCAGCAATAGAAAGCAATACATCTTCTAGTTGTTGCCACGGCATTAATTGACTATCAATCACTTCAATGCGAGATTCAAAACCATCCAAACTGACTTGATTTACAGACACCACACTATTCGAAACATTAAAGGCGTAACAACCTTGGTCGGTATTCATTACTGCTTTGACTCGTTCAGCTGTGAGTGCAGATAGCATTGAAAAAAGTTGATCAAAATTAAACGTAAATTCAGCGCCAAATAACCAACCACAACTGTGATAACCTTGCCCTTTATTTTCTTTGCGAACAAATTTTTCACCAGGTTTTAAACCGAACTGAAGGTCCAGAGCATCATGGTGATGATGGTGTCCATTTACCGGTTCACCTTGGTAACTGACTATTCTTTCTATATCGAGTAGAGAAAGATCTAATTCTCCTTGGATAGCGGTAACCAAATGCAATTGTTCAGTGTTAGCACTATGCTTTTTCTTAAATGATTCAAACCAAATTGCTAATTGCGCTAAATCACTTTCCGCAACTAGATCAACTTTGTTGGCCATGATAATTTGAGCGGAGTCGAGCTGATCATTAAAATTTTGATTTTCGGTATATTTACCAAATGACAAATGCCTTGGATCAACTAATGCTATCGTAGCTTTTAAATCAACGTAAGGCATAAATTGTTCAGATAGTAACTTAGCAATCACTTCTTTGGGATGACCTAGACCAGTTGGCTCAATGAGCAAGCGATCCGGTTTTGTTCGTAGGAGTGCATTAATCCCTACTGACATAGGAACGCCCGCAGTACAACACATACATCCACCAGGGATTTCTTTAATCATCGCACCTTGATCTGTCATCAACGCACCATCAACACCAACTTCTCCAAATTCATTAACTAAAACCGCCCAATTTTCATCTTTTGGCTTATTTTTGAGTAAATGCAAAATGGTGGTGGTTTTCCCTGCGCCTAAAAAACCTGTAATGATGTTGGTTGGCACTCTTTGTATCATGTTATGCTCCACTGAACCGTGTGTTAATAGCCAACTCATTTTAATGATGCAGTAGATAACCACAACAGATAACTTCAGCTACAATAAATATTTAGTCACATAAACGCAAAAAGCGCACCCATTTGAGTGCGCTTCTCCCCTCGAGACTCAATCGTGAGTATGCGAATCATATAGTGTTATTACGCTATGATCATATTCGAGGATTTCAATTGATACTTAATTTTTACATCCATATTGTTGTGCCATTATCTAAATACATCGCCTTTGTAACTGGCTACGTCGATAGAAGATGATTTCCTCCGTGGTGAAATGTCACTCTCTTCTATCTAATTATAAGAATGGCACAAAAACACCAGATGACAAGTGACTAAATAACATCTTCTATAGAGCCTTAAGACACTCTCTCGTAAGCGAATAAAAATATTATTATTTTTCGATATGTACACTTTTAATGATCTGAGTAAAATAACTTTTAGTAACAATTTGATGTAATACTGTGATTGCATCTTATAATGATATGGCACTTTATTTTTCAATGTATCTATTCTTCATCTAAACAGATACTAGACCTTTTTTCAGCAATGGCGGAAAAATCAAACCTAATGGCTAACTCAAAATCATTTCGAAACTCTCTATCACAATACAAATCTAAAAAATTTGTTGGCGTTATTCTAACTAGAGATAAGACACCAATATCTATCTTATTACTTTCTGTGATTGTGGGACTGTTAGCAGGTTTAGTTGGCTCTTTCTTTGAAATTGGCGTTCATTGGATCTCTGAAACTCGTACCGATTGGCTAAAGCAAGAAATGAATTCTCTGCTGCCTTTATGGCTTTCAGCCATCTTGGTCAGTGCTGGATTAGCATTTATCGGTTATTACCTTGTCAGTCGATTTGCGCCTGAAGCTGCAGGTTCTGGGATCCCTGAAATTGAAGGCGCAATGGATGATATTCGTCCTGTACGTTGGTGGAGAGTGCTTCCGGTTAAATTCTTTGGCGGGCTTGGGGCCTTAGGCTCTGGTATGGTGTTGGGCCGAGAAGGTCCTACTGTTCAAATGGGTGGTAATATTGGTCGTATGGTTTCTGATATTTTTCGCTTAAAAGATCCAGATGGACGCCACTCTCTACTCGCTTGTGGTGCGGCAGGTGGTTTGGCAGCGGCATTTAATGCACCACTGGCTGGTATCATGTTTGTGGTTGAAGAAATGCGCCCACACTTCCGCTACAACCTGCTCTCAATTAAAGCGGTTATTATTTCTTCGGTGATATCGACTATCGTTTTCCGTTCGATTAGAGGGCAAGCGGCAGTTATCATTATGCCGCAGTATATTGCACCCGATCTCAATACGTTGTGGCTATTTCTCGTCTTAGGGTTAATCTTCGGTATTTTTGGGGTCACCTTCAACCGATTGGTGACGTGGTCACAAGATATGTTTGTACTGATTCACCGTAATGATAGAAAACGTTACTTAATCACTGGCACAATCATCGGCGGAACATTTGGGCTACTATTACTTTACCTTCCTGAATTAACTGGTGGTGGTATTCAACTTATTCCTGGAGCAACCACTGGCGATTACAGCATCAACTTACTACTCATTTTATTTTTTGCCCGTGTTGCAACTACCTTAATCTGTTTTGGCTCTGGAGCGCCAGGGGGAATTTTCGCTCCCATGCTTGCTCTTGGTACTTTATTTGGTACTTTCTTTGGGCAATTTGCGCTTTATTTCGATCCAAGCTTAAACATCGACCCAGGTATGTTTGCTATCGCCGGAATGGGAGCACTTTTTGCGGCAACCGTACGAGCCCCTATTACAGGTATTTTATTGGTAATAGAAATGACTAATAACTACCATCTAATTTTACCTTTAATCATTACAACACTCGGTGCAACCATAATGGCTCAGCTACTTGGTGGACAACCGATCTATACGCAATTACTTCATAGAACCTTGAAAAAGGCTAAGCTTCAACAAGGTGATCTTCCGAAACATACTGAAGAAAAGATCGAATCAACTACCAACGCATAAACAAAACGTTATCATAATTCTGCACCATTTTACTCCTCTCACCACAAAGCAATCGCACCAACATTGATCGTAAAGATCAATATTGGTGCGTTTAATTTTGTTATTGTTATTACTTTTTAACCAATAAAACCAAGCTTCCCTTAACTAACTTTACTTTTAATAATGGCATAATTTTTGCTTAATGAAACAGCAATTGCATCAAAATAGTGCTGATTTTTTCACCGTTGTGCATCGCTAACACTATAAGTTAAATACGTTCATTTTTAGGAGATACGTAAACATGGATGAATCCACCACTCAAGTATATGGCACAGTACAAGCACTGACCCAAAGCTCTGATACTTTATTCTTATTACTCGGTGCTATCATGGTCTTTCTTATGCATTCAGGATTTGCCTTTCTTGAAGTGGGTACTGTAAGGCATAAGAACCAAGTTAACGCGTTAGTCAAAATACTTTCCGATTTCGGTGTATCCACCATTGCTTATTTCTTTTTTGGTTACTGGGTTGCTTACGGCCACTCTTTTTTCGTTGATGCTCCGACCCTTTCAGCAGGTAATGGCTACGAACTGGTTAAATTCTTTTTCTTATTGACCTTTGCAGCAGCAATTCCGGCAATTGTCTCTGGCGGTATCGCCGAACGAGCTCGCTTCTACCCTGTGTTGACCGGTACATTCTTTATCGTTGGCTTAGTGTATCCATTATTTGAAGGCATGGTCTGGAATGGTAATTTTGGTCTACAAGCATGGTTTGAAACCACCTTTGGTACTGGGTTTCACGACTTTGCAGGCTCAGTGGTTGTACACAGTGTCGGAGGCTGGATTGCACTAATCGCCGTGATATTCCTTGGCATGCGAAACGGACGGATCCGCGCCGGTAAACATACTAACTTTGCGCCATCTAATATCCCATTTCTTGCACTAGGCGCATGGATACTATGTGTTGGCTGGTTCGGCTTTAATGTTATGTCGGCACAAACTATTAATGGTATTAGTGGGTTAGTAGCAATTAACTCTTTAATGGCGATGGCGGGCGGAATATTAGCGGCAATGGTGATGGGTAAAAATGATCCAGGCTTTATTCATAATGGTCCACTGGCGGGCTTAGTCGCGGTTTGTGCTGGTTCAGATTTAATGCATCCCATCGGCGCATTAGCAACGGGTGTTGTGGCTGCTGCAATTTTTGTATGGCTATTTACCTTTATGCAAAACAAAACCAAAATCGATGACGTATTAGGTGTTTGGCCGCTGCATGGCGTGTGTGGAGCATGGGGCGGTATTGCTGCCGGTATCTTTGGACAAACGGCACTCGGTGGAATGGGCGGTGTGAGTTTAACCGTTCAAGTTCTCGGTACATTACTAGGTATTACTATTGCCGTATTAGGTTCAGTTCTGGTCTATGGTTCGATTCACAAAGTATCAGGCTTACGCTTGAGCCAAGAAGAAGAATATAACGGTGCTGATTTATCTATTCACAAAATCAGCTCAACCAATGAAGATTAATATTGATTAACTTCACTAGGACTATTTTAGCAATTGCATATACCCAAGTAACTTCAAGGTGCGAGTTTCAGCAAGAATAAAATAAGCTTTAGGCAAGACAAATTAAAGATGATCATAGTCATTCTATCTCTGTTCAATTTAACGCCACATAAAGCTTGTTTTAACTTGCCCTTCGGGAGCTTCATCCAAACCTCTTATTTTTATAAGAGATAGGCCGCTTCAGCTTGGTTTGAAAAGTACTTATATAGAATATTAATTGTTATTAACTTGATGCATTTTAGGCAGCCAACATGCCCCTCTCACGCCGCTTGAATCACCGTACTTCGCTTTTAAAATTTTAGTGTTACACACATCCGAAAAAACATAAGATCCAATTGCATCGTTTATATCTTGGTAAATTTCTTCTACATTCGACAAACCGCCACCAAGCACAATCACATGTGGATCAAGTATATTTATGACCGATGCCAAACTACGGGCACACATATTAATAAACGATAAATAATGTTGCTCAGCATTCGTATTGCCAGCACGTTTTAAATCCATGATTTCTGCAGAGTTGTAGTCTGTGCCATGTTGTTGATTGTAGCGTTCAGAAAAACCTGAGCCTGAAATAAAGCGTTCAATGCAGTTAATTTTTCCGCAGTAACATTGCTGTGCGAGTCCATCATTATCTCGATGATATTGTGGCAAGGTATTATGTCCCCACTCTCCGGCAATCGCATTGGGCCCAGAAAGTAACTGACCATTGACAACAACACCACCACACCCCGTACCAATAATGACGCCAAAGACTGTGGGATGCCCAGAGCCTGCGCCATCTTGAGCTTCCGATAATGTAAAACAATCGGCATCATTTGCGATAAATACGGGTTGCTTAATTATATCAGCAATATCTTTATCCAAATGCTGACCATTCAATATTAAGCAATTACAGTTTTTTATGGTTTGGCTATCAGGGCTTATCGCACCAGGTAGGCCGATACCAATGGTCATAGGCTGTTGTAATGTTTGTTGGATAGTTTGAATAAAACCGGTGACTGTTGATAAGAATTCAGAGTAACTACAGGTTGGCGTCGCGATTCTCTGTTGATAAATAGTTTGACCATCTTCCGATAGCACGACCGCTTCAATTTTTGTTCCACCAATATCCAGACCTAAACTAAGCATTTCATTTTCCTTATATACTCAAGTCACTTCTACTTTGTCTTTCTTAAATCTACACTCTATTCATTTATTAGAAACCATTAAATTCTTTATTTATGCGATAGAGCGCACTAAAAATTAAGTGATCTAGATCACAATAATTGTTTTTTATTTCCAACATAAAATGGCAACATTTAGAAAAGTAAGCACTGATAAAGTATGTTATTGGGATCAAAATGCATTCTTATCAAAAAATATGCACAAACAAAACATAACCACTTGAAAAATAATTATTTTTAAAAAAGTAATACAGACAAAATCTAATGCTTTTTAAGGGCGTGCCTATGTCTAACGTCATTCAGCAAATTTTTTATAGACACCTAATATTGACAAAAGTTTCACATTAATCGATTGATAAACTATTCTTACAACAGTATTGTATAGGCAGATATTGATAACTTTATAGTTTTCAATAACTCGCTAACAAAATCATGGTCCACATTTCTTACTAAAGTTGTGGATCGATTGTATGGACAAAATAACTTTATAGTTGGTGCCAATATGAATATTAAACAAATGTCTCTTTACCCTTCTCTCGCATCGATCGTTTCTCTTTCTCTTCTTATGTCGCCACAAGTCAATGCCGCGGCAGAAAATGCCGGAGAGTTTTACCTTGGTGCTAAGACTGGTTGGTCTAACTTCGATTTTTGTCAGAATAATGGTGATTGTGATGATGATGCTTGGGCTGGTAGTGCCTACGGTGGTTACCAATTTAACGAATGGTTCTCACTAGAAGGTGGTTATAACTACCTTGGTAATTCAAAAGAGCATATTGCTGGTAGCGAGGTTAATAAAACTCAGATTCAGAATGGTGAATTAGGGGCTAAATTAGATTGGAACCTTACTAGTGCATGGAATCTATTTGGTAAAGTAGGTACTTCATATAACTATGTTGATCAAAAAACAGGTGCTTATAATGATAGTGATGAAAACTGGTCGCTAATGTTAGGTGCTGGTGTCGAATATCAACTAAGCCATAACTGGCGTGTACGTACTGAATATCAATGGTTTGATAACGTAGGTGAACGTAGCACAACGGGTAGAACTGATGTTAACTACGTATCTCTTGGTCTAAGTTACTATTTTGGTAGTTCAGATAGTGCCGCACCAATTGCTGCAGCGGCAACAACTGCGGCAGTAGTCGCGACTCAAGAGCCAGAGCCAATCGTAGAACCAGCTCCGGAAAAAGATCCACTTCCAACAGTTACACTTTCAAAAGGTGCATTTGCACATGACTCAACAGAGTTAACACCCGAGGCAAAAACCTCTCTTGATCAAGTAGCTACTTATCTAAAAGATAGCCCTGAAACTCGTGTAGATGTAATTGGTTATACCGACTCAACAGGTAGTGCTAAATACAACCAAAAACTATCAGAGAAACGTGCGCAATCGGCTTCTAACTATCTAGAGTCTCAAGATATTGATAAATCACGTATTACTACTATCGGTAAAGGTGAAGAAAACCCAATCGCAGATAATAGTACTAAAGAAGGTCGTGAAAATAACCGCCGTGTTGAAGTTTTTTACAAGTAACCTGTGATATAAATAATCTCATAAAAGAAGCCACATGATTGTGGCTTCTTTCTTTTTTTCTCGAGAGTAAAATACATTTATTATTCTTTGCTGCAATATCAAGTCAAGGGACTTAAGCTAGTCCGCCTTTGGTTAAATGACTTGGATTAAGATACTTCTCAAGCTCTTCACGCGACAACTCGGTTTCTTGTTCGGCTACATCAATGATTGCACGCTTTTCTTTATACGCTTTTTTAGCGATTTGCGCAGCTTTTTCATAGCCAATAATAGGGTTTAATGCAGTGACTAAAATAGGGTTCTTAGCGAGAGCCAAATCCAAATTATCTTCTCTGACTACACAATCTTTTATCACTTTATCGGCAAGGCTACGTGAACTATTCACAAGTAGTTCAATACTTTGTAATAGATTAAAAGCAATCACTGGCAACATCACGTTTAACTGAAAATTACCACTTTGCCCCGCAACCGAAATGGTTGTGTCATTCCCCATCACTTGGGCTGCTGCCATGGCTACGGCTTCGGGGATAACAGGGTTTACTTTTCCCGGCATAATCGATGAACCCGGTTGTAAAGCTGGCAGTTCTATTTCACCGATTCCCGCCAGTGGCCCTGAATTCATCCAACGTAGATCATTAGATATTTTCATTAAGGCTACGGCATAAGCTTTTAATTCACCAGATACAGCTACGCTTGAGTCTTGACTACTTAAATTGTAGAAATAATTGTCACTTGGCTGAATGGACTTTCCCGTTATTGAACTCAGATGCTGCGTAAATAATTGAGCAAATTCTTGAGGTGCATTAATGCCGGTACCCACTGCAGTTCCGCCCTGCGCCAATTGCTTTAAATCTGGCAACAGCTGTTCCATGCGGCAGCGAGCTTTATCGATCTGGACTTTCCAGCCTGATAACTCCTGCCCCATGGTTATTGGCATCGCATCCATTAAGTGAGTACGACCGGTTTTGACAATATGAGACAATGCCGACGCTTTTTCCTCCACCACTTGGCTTAAATGCTCCATGGCAGGAATCAGTTCATCTTCAATCGCTATTAATGCACTAAGCTGAATCGCCGAAGGAATGACATCATTACTGCTTTGCCCCATATTGACATGATCGTTCGGACCAACACGCTGTGCTTGCCCCGTTTCTTCTTCAAGAATTTGATTTGATAAGGTCGCGATCACTTCATTAAGATTCATGTTGGTGCTGGTACCAGAACCAGTCTGAAAAACATCGATCGGAAATTGGTCTAGGTACTCACCATCAATAATAGCCTGACAACTAGCCTGAATCGCTTTAGACATTGAACAATCGAGTAGACCCAATTCTTCATTGGCTTTAGCGGCGGCTTGTTTAATCATGGCGACAGATTGAATAAAACGAGGCGGCATCGTCAAAGAACTGATTGAAAAATTATCGACGGCTCGTTGAGTTTGAGCCTGATATAAAGCATCTTTGGGGACTTTTACCTCTCCCATGCTGTCATGTTCAGTACGGTAAAAAGTATTGGAGGGAACAGAAGCCATAACATCATCCTTAAATTGTGATGGAATGGCTTCAGTGTCGAACCTATTTAGTCGATATGCAAGTTATCATTGCGATAAGGAAAGGTAATTAAACGCTCACCAGTTATCAATTGCGTTGTTTTTCAAATTGCTGAACATCATCGGGGATCACAACCCAATCTTGCTTTTGGCTTGTCCATACATGCATCGCCGGTACAATCATTCGTGTATCATCTAAACTAGCCGTAGCCTTAAATTTGATCATATCGGGAACAGCAGGGTTTAATTGATAGATACGATTACCGCAACCAGCACAGAAATGACCGATATTTTCATTGCCGCTGTCTGCAGTGCGGCTGGTTTGCTTTAGCTCACCTTGAATATCAATATCCTTTGCATCCAGAACACAAGTGATACTAAACGCACTGGTGGATAATTTTTGGCATTCTTTACAATGGCAAGCCATTACCACTTTAGGTGCCGCTTTCAAGGTAAAGTTCACACTACCACACTGACATTGGCCTTTTACTGGATAATTAACATCTGTCATAACTCGATTCCTTATTATTTATACCCAAGTGACTTCAAATTGCAGAATTCAGATCTATCCTCCAAACCTTTAGGCAAGGAGATTGGCGAAGCATTTTTGAGGCTTCACCGACTACGGCATGTTGAGTAGTCGCATCAAGAACAACGACATTATCATCAGAAAAATGATCAAAGAGCCAAGTTGCAGAAACGAGAGGATAATCAGAGTTCATGGTAGTAATCCTTGTTGATTCACGTTACATATAAAAATCAGGGTTTTGGATCAAGACTGTACCAATACAATTAAGGACAACTAGTAGCCAAAATACAAACTGAAAACGAAACTTACTGGTTTTATGGCGAAAGAGGCGCTGAGCTAACAACGCACCCGGCCATCCACCTAAAATAGCAAGTATGTGTAACATTTTTTCAGGGGTACGCCAATTGCCTTTGATTGACGCTCGTTTGTCTTTCCAATAAATAGCAAAAGTGACAAAACTCAGGATTAAGCAATAAATTAATCCAGCTTGCAGAGAAATCATTAAATCGTATTCTTCAAGGGTGACGTAAAATTGATATACGAATAATACTCCACCCTATCACTCACTACTATAGTTTGACTTTAGATCACTTCATTACCAGAAGGTTTGCTTTGCGAGAACAGCTTAATATTACTTAATGTTGTATCAGCAATATTGGCTAATGCTTCATTCGTTAGAAATGCCTGATGCCCGGTGAATAGAACATTATGACAAGCAGATAAACGACGGAAAATATCATCAGTAATAATATCGTTCGATTTATCTTGAAAGAACAATTCTTTTTCATTGTCATATACATCAAGTCCCAATGCGCCAATTTTTCCCACTTTTAGCGCTTCAATGGCATCTTGTGAATCCAGTAAACCACCTCGACTGGTGTTGATTATCATCACTTTATCTTTCATTTTACTAAATGATTCGGCATTTAAGAGCTGGCGATTTTCTGGTGTTAAAGGGCAATGCAGAGTGATCACATCTGATTGCTGATAAATATCGTCAAGCGATGTGTAAGTTGCACCAATTTCATTTGCAGCATCATTAGGGTATGGGTCATAGCATAAAACATTCATACCTAACCCTTTTAAAATACGCATAGTGGCTAAACCGATTTTACCCGTACCAATAACGCCTGCTGTTTTACCATAAAAGTTAAATCCCGTTAGACCTTCCAAAGAAAAATTAGCATCACGGGTACGCTGATATGCCTTATGAAAACGACGATTTAAGCACATCATCATGCCTACTGCATGCTCTGCAATGGCCTCTGGTGAATAAGCGGGTACTCTCACCACTTGTAATCCCAATTCTTTTGCTGCTTCCAAATCAATGCGGTCAAAACCCGCACAGCGCATTGCAATCAGTTTAGTGCCTTGATTTGCCAGCTTCTCTAACACTGGACGACTTAAATCATCATTCACAAACGCACAAACGACTTGAGAATCTTCAGCAATCGATGCCGTTTTTAGATCAAGTTGAAAGTTATAAAAATGGCACTCATAACCATAATTTTCATTCGCTTGAAGAAACGATCTTTCATCATAAGATTTTGTGCTGAACATTGAGATTTTCATCCGTACACCTCTAATTTAAAAGTTTATCAATCTGAGCTTAATACTACGCCTCTTAAGCCCTTGCGCACAAATAATTGAAAGCCAAACATACAAAATTCTAATAATAAAAAACCAGCACTAGGCTGGCTTTTATCTATTATTCATAAAGAGAAGCATGACACATCAATCGTGAGCCAGTCGTTCGACATGCCATGCATTCATTCTTTTCATCGACATCACGCTAAGTAAGACAATAGCGCTGCCACCCATTACACAAATCACTGCATAAGGAGCCGTTAACGAGGTTTGTTGAATCAAGCCCGCCAATAATGACGCGCCACTCATTTGAATAAAACCAAGCATAGCCGCCGCAGTTCCAGCACGTTCACCAAAGCCAGATAATGCCATGCTGGTTGCCGGACCAAGCAATAAAGCAAAACCAATACATAGCAATGCCATTGGTAACATGAATCCAGCGGCAGCCGCCAGTGGTGAAACAAGTCCCCATTGCTGAACAACAAATTGTAAAACTGCCGAAATAATAAATAGTGATAGCGCAAAGATAACCGTTGGGCGATTACCAAGCTTTTTAATCACCCAAGGTGCGCCAAAACAAGCACCAATATTAATCAGTGCATTGACACCAAACAAACCACTAAATGCCAATTCAGACATTCCTAAGTGACCAATCAGCCACACTGGCGAGTAAGACACGTAAGTTAAAATCGACCCCATACCTGTCATACAACAAATAGCATAAAAGAGAAAATGTCGATCCATTAGAACAGGTTTATAACGAGCCCAACGGTATAACGCACCATCACTTACCGTATGAGATGGACGAGTTTCAGGGAAGCGGAACGTCACCATGAATAAAATCAAAATGGCATAACAAATCATAAATACAAACGTTGAACGCCAACCAAAATGTAATGCTAATACCCCACCTAGAGTCGGTGCTAATGCAGGGATCACGCAAATCGCGCCATTAAGATAACTGTATATTTTGGCGCTATCTTTTACGCTGTAGCAGTCACGAACCGCACTGAATACGACAATGGAAGTCGAGCAAGCCGCTAACCCTTGTAGCACTCGGGCAATTTGTAACAGCTCAAACTCTTGTGCTACGGCGGCTAGAACACTACTCAACCCGTATAAAATGACGCCAAACAACGCAACTGGGCGGCGACCAAACCGGTCAGCAAGCGGGCCAATCACAATCTGGCCTAAACCCATTGCGAACAAAAATAGAATTAAAGTGGATTGAACTTCACTATTGGAAACAGAAAATTCCGCTGCCATCGTCGGGAGAGACGGTAAATAAATATCGATGGCTAATGGGCTAAGTAGCACCATCGCCATTAACATAGGTAATAAATTACGTTGCATCGAATTCTCGTAAAAGCTGGCATATCAGATAAAGCCGTTAGTATAGCGCTTAGATGTTATGAATAGAAATGATATAATAGCTAAAGACAATTACCCTTAAGGAATAACTGTGAATTTAGATAAACTAGCCAGAATCGATCTTAACTTACTCGTAATTTTACAAGTTCTGATTGAAGAACAAAGTGTTACGCGTGCTGCAAGTCGTTTGAATTTAAGCCAATCGGCATTAAGTAAAAGTTTAAATCGTCTACGCGATACACTAGAAGATCCCCTCTTTCAACGGACTTCTCATGGTTTAAAACCCACCGCTCATGCCCTCGCATTAGCCAAAATTTTGCCAAGCATACTTCAAGACTTATACCAAATCACACAGCCCCCCACGTTTACCCCAGAGACGAGTCACCGCAAGTTTAGTTTTTCTATGGTTGAAAGTGCCTACGAAACCTTAATTCCTTCATTTATAGGTTCATTACTCAGTCAAGCGCCTGATATTCAACTTGATTCTTATCTATGGACTGGCCAATCGTTTAACGACTTACAGCACGGACAAATCGATTTTGGGATCGCTGGACGGGATTTACACCCTCAATCAGAATTTAGTGTCGGTAAGCTACCCGAAGGCATTGAGCACCAAACCTTATTTAAGGATCAACAAGTTTGCTTGGTGCGAAATGATCATCCTGTATTAAACGCGATTAAAAATACTGATTGGACATTAGAGCACTATTTAGCGTTATCACATGTGCAGGTTCGTTGCGAAGGTAAAGAATGGTGGGCATTAGATTACAACCTTGCAGAATTAGGTCATCATCGTAAAATTAATACTACTGTGCCAGATTTTTATGGCGCAGCGAGCGTATGTGCTCATACCGATTTGATCTTCACCTTACCCTCAAGTTTTGCTAACCACGCACTAAAACTTTATCCGCTGACTCAATTGCCACTACCCTTTGAATTTATGCCAATGGCTTATGTATTACTGTGGCATGAAAGAAACAATCAAGATCAAGGTCATCAATGGATACGTGAAACGATATGCCAATCTATTCAACAAGCGGGACTGCCTTATCAACCTACTTCATTTTCATAAAACAGCTGATTATCCTGAATTCAACACCAAAACAATGTAAAAAAGAGCTCAAGTGAGCTCCTTATTAACTAAATACGATGAATATACGTACGCAGTGTAGCGGTTTATGGCATACCGTGACCTTTCGATGCTATCCAAACTCTGAACCATTGCTCACGGGTTAATTCAATACTTAGAGCATCAATCGCAGTTTGAACTCGCTCAATTTTACCAGAACCAATGATTGGCATTGGCTTAGATGGCAAACGACGAACCCAAGCATAAATCACTTGGTCAATACTTTGTGCGCCGACTTCTTCACGAATCGCTTCTAGTTCATCACGTACGCGAATATGTTGCTCTTTTAAACCATTAAAAATAGCGCCACCAGCAAGGCAAGACCAAGCCATTGGCTTAACACGTAATTGTTGAAGCAAATCTAGAGTACCATCATCAACCACATCAAAATTTAATGGGTTAATTTCAACTTGATTGGTCACTAGCGGCGCATCTAAGCGAGATTGCAACAACTCAAATTGACGAGGCGTAAAGTTAGACACACCAAAGTGCTTCACTTTACCGGCTTGTTTTAGCTCAGAAAATGTCTCCGCTACTTCATCTGCATCCATTAATGCATCTGGGCGGTGAATCAATAGCACATCAATATTTTCAACTTGTAAGCGCGCTAATGAATTATTAACTGATTCAACAATGTGATTCTTACTGGTGTTGTAGTGATTCACTTTCCGAACGGGATTTTTATCGCCGCATAGTTGGATATCGCATTTAGTGACGATCTCAATTTGATCACGCAGGCTTCTATCCAGTGCTAATCCTTCACCAAATAATTGCTCACATCCGTAGTAACCATAAATATCCGCATGATCAACTGTCGTTACACCGAGTTCAACGTGTTGCTTTAAAAACGTTAAACGTTGTTGTGGTGTCATTCCCCAATCACCCAAGCGCCAATAACCCTGTACTAGTTCTGAAAATTCAGGCCCTTGAGGTGCGATTTGTTGTTTTTTCACTGCAACCATTTGGTTGACTCCCTGTTGTGTAACCTCTGATGAAGATATTTTGAATTCGATGAAGGCTTATGATTACTCTCGATTCTTATCAATCCTATGGTGTTTTTCATCTAGGTACAATGGATAATTTAAAAACTAATATCACGGTAATGCAAGCTATAGAATCTTTGATCTTAGTAGCGTTTTTCCGCTAATACGGTGAATGTATGAAACCGTTTCTTGCTCCTGCGCATAAAAAATAGCCTCACCAATTATTTCGGTGAGGCTATCTGTATTACTGCAAACTTAAAATGACATTAGCCATCGGTTGGTTTGATTGAGTTTGGATCAAACAAGTCATTAATAATATGACCTGCTGAGCTAGTGTCATCAACCCCTGATAAGTCCATTCCCATTCCAGATACATCCGGTTGGTCAAGATGCTGGGTAGAGGCTAAATCATCTGCTGATGCTTCTTCCGACTTACCAATATCGGCTGCCGATGATGGTGCGGCATCACCTAGTAATTTATCCATATCAAGATTGCCATCCTGATCGTCTTGATCAAGCAAATCTGATACATCGAAATCTACATTGCTATACATCATTACATCGTCAGCTATTTCCATACCAGAAGCATCACCATTTAGCTCACCATCTAAACCGTTAGCAGCGATGTGATCCCAATCGAAGCTGTCATCTTCATCGAAGAATCCGTCATCTTGATTTACATCATCCGCGTATAGTGAGCTGTCATTCACGTCTTCATTTAAATACAAGTCATCTTGATCGCTATCAAGCTCATCATCCTGCTGAGATTGCTCGTAAGAATTTGCACTATCCTCATTGCTTGCTAACTCATCCGTATCATCTACCTGAACAGACGGGTCAACCGTTGATGGTAAATCTTGATTCGCTAAATCATCCGATAGCGGTTCAGCATTCTCGGGTAATTGTTCAGCCATTTCAGGATTTTCAGCTAATAAATCTGCCACATTTTGATCTTCTACAGCATGTTCAGCATCACCTACTATTGCGGCTTGTGCATTCTCAGCGCTATTAGACGAAGCCGATGAGCTATTTTGGCTTGCAACATCACGTTGTGAGTCTAAGCCTGTCGTATTAAAGCTTGTGGTAGAGACATTATGCTCACTCACAACACGGTTATCCGCAGATTTAGTCACTACTGTAAATTCAGTCGTGATTGATTCAGCTTGTTGGTATACATAAGCTTCTGCAACCTGGTCTGGTGTTAATGTCACAGAGCCATCTTCAGAAACCGTACCCAAAGGCTGGTTATCTGCATCCACAATCTGAGCACCACCTAGTTGGTTTAGTTGCAACGAATCTCCTTCGTTTGCAGCAACAGCAGCACTTAAGAGTAACGTTGTTAAAGGTATCGTCGACGTTGCACTAACTTGTGATGTTGCTGATGCTAAATGACTACGTAAGTTCTGAGCTGGCTCTGTTGGTGTATAAATTGCGTTATAGCTAGAAGCTTGCTCATTAGATTCACCTGATTCAGCACTTACAACATCAGTAATAATGATCGTGCTTTCTGTAGTCTCTTGATTCTTACCATTAGCATCACCATTATCTGTCGTCGTCATGGTAATAGTGTCATCGCCACTGTAACCATCATCTGGTGCATAGAGAATACCGTCATCAAGTACGGCATTGATATCATCTAATGAACCTTTGATAGTGTATGTACCATCACCACTTTCAGTAATAGTCAGACCTGATGTGTCCGTACCTTCTGGTAAAGATAAGCTGCCATTTGCCGCATGTAACTCAACCGTAAAGTCACCTTTACCTTCCGAGGCGTCCACATCACTAATTTGTATACCTGTGATCGTAGTGACACCATCATCAGACGCTGGAACGGAGTCAGGAACTGTGTTCACCGCTGCATCATTTTCTGCCTTCACATCAACATCAACCGTAACGTTTTCGACAGGACCAGAGGTATCACCGTTATCATTACCTTGGATAGCAAGATCAAGAGTTCCGTCCCAATCTTCGCCAGCCACAGTCATGTTGTCAGAGTTACCATTTTCTGGTGGGTAAAAGATGATGCTATCCAGATTCGAACCATCTGAAATGATCGTTACCGTACCATCTGGGTTTGTAATAATTTCACCATTTGAACCTTCTGGGAATTTAAAAATCGCACCGTATGGCACATTAGAAATGGTCACTTGAACTTGCTCTGGTGCATCTTCGTGCACATTACTTGCAGGATCTGTTACGCTATTTTCATCATCTACGACATGTGCATTGATATTGATTGTTATGCCGTTCGCCGCATCTTCATCACCAGAAACCGAAACATCCACATCGGTATTCACCGCATCTGCTTTTGCATCAACATGGATATTCACAGGTACGTCTTTCTCAACAGGGTCACCATTATCATCTGTTGTGTAGACTTTAAGTGTCAGATCAATATCACCACTAAAATCATTTGGTGGCAGAATACTCAAATCTGATAAATCAAAACCTTGGCCATCATCACTAATCACATCAGGGATAGACCAAACACCCCCCCCCATATTATTCGCGCCTTCAATGACGAAGCCATCTGGCACGCCGGTAATACTGACAGAAATAATCTCTTCCGAGCCATCTATATCAGTCACATTACCGTTAAAATCACTAAATGAAATCGATGTTCCTTCATCACCTGTCACTTGAACAGGATTATCACTGGTAGCGATTTCACCATTAATTTCAATATCATCATTTACGGCGTTGACATCAAAGCTCAGATTCTGCTCAAACGAACCACTATTACTTACTTCTTCACCATCAACCGTTGCCGTATCAGTCACTTCCGTTGTCACAGTAACATCAACAGTACCACTGAAATCTGGAGCAGGTTGGAAGTAAATTGGATCACCCGAGTTAACATGAATTTCACCATTCTCATCAGGTTGAATCACATTACCATCCGCATCGACAAATTCACCTTGTGATGAATTAATCAATTTAATTGTCACATTTGTGATTTCTTCATTGCCGCCATTATTTATATCACCGTTATTTTGGTCACCAATAACCGTACTTAAATCTAATTCAATCCGACTATCTTCATCACCACTACCTGTGATAGTAACTTTTGGAACATCTGCAACAGGGTTAACATTAACCGTGATATTCATTGAGCCTTCATTAGACAGGCCACTATCGTTATCAGTTTCAACAACTTTCACGGGAATATCGATATCACCTGCATAATCTGGTGGTAAGTTTAGAATCACATCTGGTGGTAATGTTATTGAACCATCATCATTCGGGGTTGTATTAATGATATACTCACCCGTTTGCTCGTTATACTCCATACCATTAATCGTGGCACCGTCAGGCAAATCAGCGGCATTAATAATGATCGAAGTGGTATCATTATCCAGATCAGAAAAACCATCACCATCAGTATCATCAGTGCTAATCACCAAGCCATCTGAAATTAAATCACCTATATTGACGCCACCTGCTTGATCTTCAGAAGCATCAACTTGTTGAGTTGTACCATCAATATCACCTGCAGCAGATGGAATATAAGTACCACCATCATCATTGTTATCAGTAAAGTGGAGGGTAACATCCGTTTCTTTGATTACTACCTCACTTTCCGAATTAGGATCATCACCCTGATCTTGTATAGTAACACTGACTTGTATAGTCACCTCACCATCAAACCCACGAGGTGCTGTAATCACAATATCATCGAGTTGATCTTCAGTAATCGTAAATGAACCGTTACCATTATTTACCGCACCTTCAACTTGGAAACCATCGGGCAAGTCCTCAGGAAAAGTAATGATCACTTTATTGATTACTTCATCACTTGAATCATCATCATTGACCCAATCTAAGCTGTTACCACTTGAGCTACCATTAACTATACCGTTAACTGATAAATGAATTTCATTTGACCATTTATCATTAGGATCTTGGTCTTCATATATATCTTGGTCTTCATATATATCTTGAATTCCGTCACCATCGGTATCTGCAATCGCATTACCGATAGCATCATTAAAAATCAACTTACCACCATCATTCACACCATCACCGTCTTCTTCGACAACCGAGGTGACATCCACATCTAAATTTCCATGGATTGTGGTTTCATCATAGTTATCATCTGGACTTTCAGTATCTGAATCTCGAATAGTGATATCCGTGGTTAAATTTATATCACTATCTGCATCTTCTGGCATGCTAAGATACAAGCCGCTTTCTTGGGCTTCTGCTAATTGTTCTGGTGTTAAGGTAATTGAACCATTGTCATCAGGGGTGATCACTTCATCACCAATAACGATTGCATAACCATCAGGATAATTCTCAAACCCATTAATGGTTAATCCAACTACTTTTTCGCTGCCGTCATTATCGACAAACTGCGCAGTAGGATCCCAATTAAGTTTGACTAACTCATCTTCATAGCCTGTTGATATAGTGTTGTAATCCTCTAGTACACCGTTCTCATCTTTACCAACGCCATCAACGACAGGATCAACATTAATATGGATATTATATTCATATTCTTTCGAATCACCGTCATCTTCTGTCACCACAATACGTACAGGAATATCAATATCATCCGCGCTATTGCTATTAGTGTGAATTTGAATACCGTTCAATGAATCAACATCAAATTGGTATAAGTTTGGATTGGTTGAAACTAATGTAGGCTCTAACGGGTTACCTTCTGCATCGCTAAAATACACGCCTTCTGGCAGCTCTTGTAATGTTGTGAAAGTGATTTTTTCAGATGAATCGGTCTCTTCAGAGACTGCTCCATGTCCATCGGAATTTGTATATTCACCAGAAATAAAGCTGAAATCTATCGAGGCTGCACCATCTTCATCCACTGTGGTTAAGATCGTTTTACCATCGTCAGAAACTTTCCAATCACCATTTGGTTCAATAGTAAGTTCATCAGCAATACCGTGCACATCAACATTGATTTTATTACTATCTTGGCCAGCCCAAGTATCTTCATCATTCAGATCCGTATCACTCAGATCGGCATTATCAACCGACATTCCATCTACAGTAAAAGTAAAATCGTCATTACTTTGTGGCGGTGGCATGATGTGAGTATCATCAATATCATCGAAAGAAATCACATAGAAACCATCTTTATTTGGCTCTAATTTTACAGAGTTCCCTGCATCATCTACGCCCCATACTGTTGCGCCTTCTGGCAAACCTGAAATACGAACAAAATAACTTTCTGAACCATCGTCATCGACAGAAACATGCGCTTTTGTAACCACATCCGACAACTGAATAGCCGTATCTTCATCAACTTTGATATTGTTATTCGTACTTAATCTGACTTCATCAGCCTCTGGAGTCACATCGATGATAATCGTTTGGTGATCAGAATCGGCAGTTTCTTTGCCATCAACCGTATCACCACTTTCGGTACTGGTTCCCCAAGCATCGATTTGTATTTCACCTGACCAGTTATCCGCAGGGTCAACTTCTACTTTATCGATATCATCCGCTGAAATGGTATATATGCCATTGACATCCGGATCTATTTTTTCTCCAGCAACATAAATGTCCCCTTCACCTTCTTTTATTTCAAGGTGGTATTCTAGGGTTTCTGAACCATCATTATCATTCAGATCAACATCTATATTCAGTTTTACATTGTCACTGTCTTCACCTGTTGCATAAGATAGATCAGTGTTATCCATATCCCATGTTGGTATATCGGCAACACCTTCAACCGTGATTTTGAAGTCACCGTCAATTGGAGTCTCACCAGTATCATCAATAACCGAACCATTCACATCAAAAGTAAGGTAGCCATCCACCGTTGAGAAGTCTTCATCTGGCACAAAAGTAATACCTTCCAACTCATAACTGAAAGTACCATCGCCGTTATCCACTAATGTGAATGCATCACTTGGAATAGTTATCGACCCATCATCATTGGGGGTGATAGGTTCACCATTAAATTCAAATACACCATGGGCTTCGTCTTGTGGTGTAATGATGATATCGCCAAGATGTTCACCTTCATCGTTATCACCAACATTAATAACCATGTTGATTTCAATACCTTCACGGGTGTTGTCATCAATATTGTCCGTTGAATCTGTGGTATGGCGGCCATCCTCTTCCTGGCCTGAACCACCAGAAACTTGCATAGTTGGCCCTTCATCTGTGACATTCACCGTCACTTCAGCAGTATCTGTATCGCCATCACCATCGGTGATCACAAATTCAAAATCACCACTGTAATCTTTACCATCATGATCTAAATTATCGACAGGCTCGAACTTAACATCACCATTTTCTGATACATATAAGGTACCAATGCTTTCACCGCCATCCGTTACAGGAATGGCATAATAAGCCTCGGTAGCATTACCTGTACCTGAAATGTTTCCATCTGAGTCGATATAAACGGTGTCATAATCGCCACTTTTTAGATCGATAACATTACCATTACTGTCTTTGATTCCGGTCACAGTGGCACCATCGGCCCCTTCATTAGCAATAATATTACCTAAATCTTGTAGGCCTGAACCTTCTTCAATCGCTTCACCAGACACATCTTGCGCAGTTGGTACATCATCATTAACAGTAACGTTGACATCAATGGTATTACTACTATCACCATCATCATCAACGCCATGGATAGGAATGACGATATTGGTCGATTGACCACCATTGCCATTATCAAGTGGTTGATCAATCGCGCCAGTCACTTCAAAGGTATAACTACCATTAGTGTTATCAAAACTGATTTTGAAGACATCATCGTCCGTTGGGTTACCGCTATCATCGACCAGCACACCTGAATATGTGCCATCACCGTTATCAACTAAAATAACGTCGGTGCCACCCGAAGTTATGTTGCTATTACCTTCGCTATCTGAGTTTTTCTCATTAAAAGCATTAACATCAATTTCATAGTGATTCACTTCATCACTACCTGAATCAATAGTAATCGTGCCGGTTGCTGACTCGCCGTCTTTATTTGGTGTTGAACCCGCGTGATTATCCCCACCTTTATCAATATCAGATTCGTTAACACTGATGCTGTCAGCACTATCGATTTCAAGATCTTTACCATCCGTTATGGTGCCGTTGAAATCAATGGACTCATCCATGTAATCGCCGTCAGTATCTTGTATTTGGATTGGGATGTTGATAGTGATATTGTCACCATCATTATGGACATACCCGCTTGTATCACCAGTACCATCTACATGATCGATTGGTTGGTATTGCGTCATATCAACACTAATATCAACACCACCATTTTCAGTCGGTGTTGCAATCAGATGGAAATCTAATACAGGGTTACCACTAGCATCCACACCGGTTAATGTGTTGGTTTCAGGATCAAAAGAGAACTCAACTGAACCGCCACCTTCTGTAGTAATTTCAGTGTTAAGCTCTGTAATCAAGTCATCCATTACAGTTGGATCTACTTGTACCGTGTTTGGATCTAAGTCATCAGACCCAGCATCAACGTGAGTTGAATCACTCTGTGCGGTTTTCGGATAACCTTCTAAATCACCTGAATCGGAATCTGGAGTGAGGTCACCTTCGATCATTCCAGCATCAATGTCACCGCCACCTTGTGCGTTATCGCCATCGGCATCATGAATGGTGATCGTGCCTTTGCCTACATCTCCGTCAGCATCTTCGACTTCAACATTGATAGGAATATCTGAAGTATCATTATTTTCATTAATTTGATCGATCGGCTGGAATTGCTCTACTTTATAATGACCATTTTGATCGATAGTCACTTCCATAACCTTACTATTATCTACATCAAAAATGGTTAATGTATGACCATCATCACTGATTACAACTGATGTATCTTGACCGTTACTAGTCAGGTCATCTAATTGTGATTGGTCGGCACCAAATCGTACATCGACAACGTCATCACTGCCGGTATCAACATTAATGTCTCCCGATGCTGAATCGGTTCCATCAGCACCTTCTTCTAGTGTTGCACCTGTGTCCTTACCAAACGACGGATCTTGGCCATCTTCAATGTTAACCGTGATATCAACATTATTTTGTGTGCCGTCAGCATCATCAATTACTAATGGCACATCAATACTGATGGTGTCACCATTGTTGGTCAGATAACCTTCACCATCACCATTGCCATTTTCATGATCAATTGGACCATTTTGAACAACATCGGTGGTAATGGTGGCATTACCGTCTGCATCAACGGTTGGAGTCATCGTCATCGTTAAGACATACGAGCCACCCGAAGTACCCGTTATCGTAATTGTGCCATCTGAATTTGTAGTGATCTTAAAGTTAATCGAATGACCATTGCTGGTTAAACCATTAAGTTCAGCTTTCAAAGCTGTAGACACTTCTGGATCAATATGTAAGGTCTCAGGGCGTAGATCATCACTAGAAGAATCAATGACGACTGAGCTACTACCTGATACTGGATAATCTTTTCCTTCATCCCAGTTCTCTTGATCACCTTCGGTAATATTGACCTCATCAGTAACATCGACTCCCTCTGGATCGACAATCACAATGTTAAAGCTGCCCGAAGCGCTATCACCATCATCATCCACTGCAGTGACGCTAAGATTAAGGTCAACATCCCCTGCATCTTGATCGATAGGTTCATATTGCGTAACGGTGTAATTACCATCTGTATCAACGGTAATACTTAGAATGGGTTCATCATTTTCACCGGTGACGGTAATGGTATTACCATCCACTTCATAGTCGGTTTCTTTGCCGCCATCGTAAGTAATATTACCTAAGCCTGAATCATCACCTTGAGGGTCATCAAAGGTCATCGATGCTATTTCATCTGAGCCCATATCAAAGCTTGGGATTTTACCTGTCGATTCACCTGGCGTTTGAGTTACTTCTCCGGTCTCAGGGTCAACATTGTCAAAATCTGTTTCGGTAATAACAACGGCTTCACTGTCATCACTAAAGGACGGGTCTTGGCCATCTTCTAGGTTAACGGTGATATCGATATTAGAAGTATCACCATCGGTGTCGGAGATTTCCATTGGAATATCAACCGAAATCACATCACCATTGTTGGCGATATAGCCATTGCTATCTC